>JALFIV010000094.1 GCA_022775385.1 Clostridiales bacterium | reverse complement strand
ATAGAGTACCATATGGTTTTCCGCTTTTCCGTGATTTCGTCACGAAGCGCCGGAAACGGTTTCTCCGGGCCAGCTGTTGATTCCGCCGAACTCCACGACATTGGTGTATCCGAGGGAGACCAGCTTTTCGGCGGCCTGCTTGCTGCGGTTTCCGCTGCGGCAGTAGACCAGAATCAGCTGATCTTTGTTCGGCAGTTCGGGAATTTCCGCACTGCCGATGGTCTCGTTGGGAATGCAGACGGCATCGGGGATGTGTCTGTCCTCATACTCTTCCTGCGTGCGGACGTCCAGAATGATGTAATCCGTCTCTGTTTCCATGAGCTCGGCGGCTTGCTTCGCGGTGATCTGCCGGTAGCCCGATTTCCCGGAGGAAGAAGCCGCGGCACCGCATCCGGACAGCATTAGCATGACAAGAAAGAAGGGAATGATTCGTCTCATCTTCGTTTCCTCCCAATAGTTTTTCTGATTACAATGCTAGTTTACCATGGACGGCAGAATCGTTCCGTGACAAAATTACACAAATCCACCTGCAGGAGGGTATGATGCAGAACGATGCACCACTGGGAGAATGCATGGAGCGTATCGGTGTCATCGAAACAGAAAAAACGGCGGGATGCACTTTATTCTGCCGGTTTTCTGTTGTATGATAGAGGAGAAAACAGCACGAAAGCTGTGGTGCAGAAGAGGAGAAAACAGCACGAAAGCTGTGGTGCAGAACAGGAGATGATCAGATGAATACAATCTACGACTGCTATGCTTTATCGAACGGCGTGCGCATTCCGTGCGTCGGATACGGAACGTACCGCACCGGAGGACCCGGGGTAATTGAGACAGCGATCGAGGCGGGCTACCGATATTTTGACACAGCATCGTTTTATCAGACGGAGGCGGATATCGCAGAGGCGATGAAGAACTGCGGACTGACACGGGGAGAGGTTTTCCTCGCCTCCAAACTGTGGAAGGATGAGATGGGGTATGAGCAGACCAAAGCGGCGTTTCAGCGAACACTGGAACAGCTTGAGACCGACTATCTGGATCTGTATCTCATCCACTGGCCGCGTCCCGATGCCGGAGATGCGGACTGGAAGCAGCTGGATCTGGAGACATGGCGGGCGATGGAGGAGTTGTATCGGGCGGGAAAGATCCGTGCCATCGGACTGAGCAATTTCCTGCCGCATCACATCGAGAATCTGCTTCAGCACGCCCAAGTTGCACCGATGGTAAATCAGATTGAGTTCCACCCGGGACATGCACAGGAGGCGGCGGTGCGGTATTGTCGGGAACACGACATTCAGGTACAGGCGTGGAGTCCGATGGGACGCACCCGCGTGTTGAACGATCCGCTGGTACTGGAGCTGGCAGACACCCACGGCGTCTCTCCGGCGCAGATCTGTTTGCGATATGCGGTGCAGAAACAGGTCATCCCGCTGCCGAAAGCGTCGTCGATGGAGCGCATGAAACAGAATCAGGATTTGTTTTCGTTCGCACTGTCACAGGAAGAAATGTACCGTCTGGATACCATGCCGCCGACGGGATGGTCCGGACAGCACCCGGATCGATAAACGAAATCGGAGTGATACAAAAGTCCGGCAGAAATGCCGGACTTTCTGCTGCGGGAGGAATCGGGAGAAGCGCTCAAATTGAATGCCTGCCATTGACATTGGAACGTATGTTCGGTATAATAAATACAAACATATGTTCGCGATTGGGAGAACAGACGGTACTGGACAGAGGGTGAGCGGATGGAGCGGGCCTATGCGGCAATCGATTTAAAGTCATTTTATGCCTCGGTAGAATGTGTCGAACGGGGATTGGATCCATTGCGGGCGAATCTTGTCGTCGCGGATGAATCGCGGTCGGATAAGACCATCTGCCTGGCAGTGACGCCGCCGCTCAAAGCATACGGACTCTCCGGACGCAGCCGGCTTTTCGAGGTGAAACAGCGGCTTCACGAAATTCAGATGCTGACGGGACAGGAAATTCCTTATCTGATCGCTCCGCCGCGCATGGCAAAATATATTGAGTATTCCGCCGATATCTATGAAGTCTACTTGAAGTACGTCAGTCCGGAGGATATTCATGTGTATTCGATTGACGAATGCTTTCTTGATCTGACCAATTACCGGTCTCTGTACCGCATGAGGGCGCACGAACTGGTCATGATGATGATACGCGATGTGCTGAAAACGACCGGAATCACAGCGACAGCCGGAATCGGGACAAATCTGTATCTCGCCAAAATAGCGATGGATATCATGGCGAAGCGCATCAAGGCGGATAAGGACGGCGTGCGGATTGCCGAACTGGATGAGCGGAAGTATCGGGAACAGCTGTGGGAGCACCGTCCGCTGACGGATTTCTGGCGCATCGGCCGCGGGACGGAGCGACGATTGAACAAGAAAGGTATTTTCACCATGGGAGATCTGGCGCGGTTTTCTCTCTACGATGTGGAACCGCTTTACAAAGAATTCGGCATCGATGCCGAACTGCTGATTGATCATGCATGGGGAGAGGAATCCTGCACGATGGAGGATATCAAAGCCTACAAGCCGGAGACCAATTCCTTCAGTTCCGGACAGGTTCTTTCCTGTCCTTACAGCTGGAAGGATGCCAAACTGATTACGCGCGAAATGATCGATCTCATGGTGCTGGATTTGGTGGACAAAGGGCTGGCCGCAAGCAGTGTGACCCTGCACATCGGATATGACAGAGCATCCGTCGACAGCGGAAGCTATCACGGTCCGGTGCATACGGATTTTTACGGACGGAGTGTACCGGATTCTGCGCATGGGACCGTGAATTTTGAATATCTGACCTCCTCCACCCAGAAGATTACGGAGGGCGTTATGAATCTGTACGATCAGATCGCCGATCCGGAACTGCTGATCCGGAGGATCACGATTTCCGTGAATAAAGTGGAAAAGCAGACCTGTGAACAGTGCAGTCTGTTTGACGATCCGATCCAGCGGGAAAAAGAGCGGAAAATACAGCAGACGACTCTTAAGCTGAAGAAACGGTTTGGAAAGAATGCGGTGATAAAAGGAATGAATCTGTTTGAAGCGGCGACGGCAGTATCCCGGAATCAACAGATCGGCGGACACAGGGCGTGAAAGATGAACCGATATTATGACATCATTGATCGAGAAAAGCCGGTATCGGAGCGGCACAGACCGATGCCGCGCGGGGATCGGGCAAAGATTTTTGCGCCGTTTGCCGCGTTAAAGGGCCATGACGGGGAAATTGCGGCGAGGGAGAGGATTCTTTCGTCCGGATTTGCGCTGAGTGAGGAATACAGTGCGGAAATCGACACTGCCATTCGGACCATTCGCGAGAATCTGGAGCATGGTGTTCGGCCGGCCGTCTCCCTGACCGCCTTTCTTCCGGAAAATCATACGGATATCGGAGAGTATGTCTCGATGAGTGGGAGTGTCCGTCAAATCGATGTCCCGAATCATATTCTGTATTTGGACGGCAGAGCGGTGCCGATCGACTGTATCTGCGGGATTGAGATCCGCCGCACGGATTTCTCCATCTGACAGAAAAAAGCGGGCGCACAGAACTCAAACGGCTCTGTGCGCCCACAGGTTTTGCGGCAGAAACGTAGTATTACAGCTTTTCAAATTTGCTGGCCGGAGCTTTGCAGATCGGACATTTATAGCTGTCGCGCAGTTCCTCTGATTTGTGGATGTACCCGCAGACAGTACAGCGGTATCCGTAATTCTCATCCAGCGTCCGGTAAATCGGCGCATTCGGGGCAACATCCTTGCCGGCATTGCGGAATGCCTCGACGGTGAGGACGCCGCCGGACTGCAGGACCTCAGCCTCGGTCACTTCGGCAATAAACATGATGTGTGAGCCGAGGTCGACCTGCTGGAGCACACGGAATCCCATGCGGACGGCCATACCGTCTGTGATATAGGGACAGCCGGCTGCATCCGTCTGCACTTCATATGCGGCGAATTTGTCCACAACGCGGCCGGATTTGTAGCCGAACAAATTGATAATATCCGTCGGGCAGTCTGCCGCGGCAACCGTTGCGCTGAATGCGCCGGTCTGCTCCACAGCACCGGCAGTGACGTTATATTTGTTCAGTGTCACTGCAAATTTTGCCGGGCGGGACGATGTGAGCTGCTGTAATGAGTTGACAGCACAGCCGGAGAACTTACCGTCTTTGCAGCTGCCGACAATGGCGATGGAATAAGAAATACTGTCGAATGCTTTGCGATCAATCATGGAATACCCCTCCTGAAATCAAATCGACTGGTTCGCTTTTCTGCCGGTGACTTCGGCAGAAAAGCACAGCTAAGTAGGTGGCTTTACCTAAAATCTCTAAGAGTAGTATAGCATACCTTGTATAAAATAGATATATCTTACAGAAATTTTTAAAAATAATTTTGAAATTTTAATAAGAAAAACATAGAATCACGCATCATCAAACAAAACCACCGGTTTTACTTATCGTCATCTATTACAAATTCGATGTGTTTCGTTTGACTGGATAACGGAGGATATTTTTTGAGTTTACCGTATCAGAAAAACAGAGAGGCCTATTGACTAACGAACGATAGGTAGTTACTATAATACATAGGAAAAGAAACACAGCGGAAAGATCGTTTGGTTGTAAGTTAGGAGAGTTTGTTGTGGATCGAGGAAACACGAAACAGGAGATTCTGGAGGCGGCGCTGGATCTGTTTTCCGTACAGGGATTTGAGGCCACGTCTATTTCCCAGATCGCCAGTGCTGTCGGCATTCGAAAGGCGTCTCTTTACAGCCATTTTGAGAGCAAGCAGGCGATTCTGGACGCAATCGTGAAGGATGTTTTGGAACAGTATGCGGCGCATTCCATCTTTGCACGGGCGGATTGGGAGAATCCTTCAGACACCATGGAAAAGCAGGCGCAGGATTCCGATACAGCGACGCAAATGCTTCTGGGTCAGATCCGCTACCTCCTCCACGACCCTCATATCAGTAAGGCTCGGAAAATGCTGGTGATGGAGCAGTTTCAGAATCCGGAACTGGCAAATCTTCAGACCAAGCAGAACTATACGGATGTGATGCAGTATTTCACCGGACTGGTGAAACACTTGATCCGGAACGGTGTTTTTGCAGGAGAGGATCCCGAGATTATGGCGGCGCAGCTCTGTCTGCCGATTTCCACGTGGATCAACCTCTGTGACCGTGAACCGGATCGGGAAACGGAGGTCATGGAACTGGTTAGCAGGCACATTCAGCAGTTTTTCAGGGTCTATCGGTCGTCGATAGAGTGATTTTGATGCAGTATAGGAGGATGAAAGCGGTCGTGTCCGCTCGGACATGACCGCTTAATTAAAATCCATGACCTACCGAACGATAGGTAGTGATTACGGGGAGGGATTTGAAAGGACAGTAAGAAGATTGCTAATCGCGGCAGAGGGCGTGTGAAAGCCGAAACAAACGGTGTGGATAGGACGGTTGTTATTTTATGATTAGGGGGATTTTCCAATGAAACAGACAACAAGAAAAAGAATTGGAAAGAAATCATTCATCGTATTTTTTGCAATTGTGATTCTTCTTTCGACGGTCGTGGAAACCATGATCTGCCGGGGTGGATCGGAATGGCTGTACATGGTTTTGATGTGGATACCCGCGGCAGCGGCTGTCGTGGCAAACTGCATTTCCTTTCGGGAAAACAAGGAGCGGTTTTCACTGAAAAAGCTGTTTGCAAAGGGTGGATTCCGGAAATGCAAGCTGCGCTATGTGCTTCTGGGATGTCTGCTGCCGCTTCTCTATCTGCTGATCCCTTACATGGTGTTCTGGCAGATTTACCCGGAGAATTTCGCATATCACGGCGTTTCGCTGGCAGTCATCCTAAAGGATCTCCTGCCCATTCTGGTGGTCGGCATTTTCATTTCTTTGCTGTCCGCACTCGGAGAGGAAATCGGCTGGCGAGGTTTCATGGTTCCGGCACTGTATGAGCGGGTGGGACTGAACAAAACGCTTTTGATCTCCAGTCTTTTCTGGTGCTGCTGGCATCTGCCCCTGCTGGTCGGCGGCGGGTATATGTCCGGTACGCCGCTGTGGTATCAGCTGCCGGCCTTCGTGCTGTGCATCTTTCCGGTGGGCGTGATGGCAGGACTGCTGACCATAAAAAGCGGAAGCGTTTGGCCTGCGGCGTTCCTCCATGCGGCGCACAATAACTACGATCAGGCAGTGTTCGATATCATCACCGCAGGTGCCAATAAAATGTATTATGTCAGCGAAACCGGTGTACTGACAATCCTATGCGCCTGGGTATTGGCGGCAATACTGTACAGCTGGGTAAAGAAAGAAGTGCGGCGCCTGTAAAACTGACACAAACAGCTGTAAAAACAGCCTATCTCTCCTCAAAACTCTCTTGTAGAATATATATATATAATCCGGAGAAGAATGCAACTTTCCCATGAATGAAAGGAGAATAATTATGGAAAAGAAGTCGATTCACGAGATCATCTCGACCGTTTTCAAGGCATTGACCTTGGCAATGGGCGTTGCCGTTGTGGTGCTGTCCTGCATGGGCAGTCTGGAAACGCAGACAGCGGTTCTCCTGCTTGGCATCGGTCTTGCCTGCGCAGGCATCAGCTTACTGGAAAAACGGTAAGGGAAAGCATCCGGCAAGACACCTGTCGAGCAGGCGCACGGACTGCCTGCAGAGACGAAGAGAGCGCCTGACAGATATGAAGAGAAAAGAGGTGCGCGTATGCTTGCAGTTATAATAGAGAACAAGAAGCGGGGAATCCATCGCCTGTGCTATCTCTTTCTGATCTTTTTGACCGGATGTCTGGTGGGATGGGTCTACGAAGAGATCTTCTATTGGATCACAGAAGGGATGCTGCGAAACCGTGGTATCTTGTATGGTCCGTGGCTTCCCATCTACGGGATCGGGGCATTGGGGATTTACGCTATGAAGCCCAAAAAGAAGAATCCGGTCTTGCTGTTCTTTCTCTGCGCAGCAGTCTCAGGGATTGTGGAATACTTTTCACACATCTCTGAAAGGGCGGCTGAATTTATTTTGAGCAAGGAGGGCGAACCTGATGACAAACTGCAAAGTGATTGTGAATGCAGTCAGAAAAGGACTGCGACCATATCCGGATCGACTGTATGCCGTCGATGGGACTGACTGTGTGATCAATGCATTGTCCGCAGCAGACAGAGTGATTATCCTAACGCAGTCATATGACTGCTGCAGCGTTTTTTGAATTCTTATGGGAACAGGAGTGGCAGAATGCAGAATAGAATACTGGAAGATGATCTGATCGTGTATGCAGATGGACTGTCCGCCAATAGGCAGTTACTTGACAAACCGCATGTAAATTGATCAAACCGTGCATCTACCTGACATAGACAGTCAGTGTGGGTGCACGGTTTTTCTATTCTAAAATTGTGATGCTAATGTGCAGACAGGGAGATTAAGGTGGTCGAACTTTGGAGATCCGGAGTGTGAGGTATTACCCCTGTGGGTATGGGATACCAAAGTATTGAATCAGATGATTCTATTCAAATTCACTAAAAAATGGAGTTTTTGTTTTTCAGGAAGTCGACAAAAAGTATGGTAGTTTGGACAAGGGTTACTTTTGCACTTGCTTTAAAGATGCTATCATTTATTAAAGAAAAGGGAGGAAAAAACAAAAATATCCAAGCTATTTGGGGTGAAAGTGTGTTTCAAAGGCGGATATATTCTGCAAAGAAACAGACTATTTGTTGATGACAGAATGGATGAATCATTTTAGATTTCTAATTTCTTCAATACGAATACTTCTGGATTCCCGCATTGTTTTCCGGAATTGAACAGGAGTCGTATTGAACTTTTTTTTGAATGCACGTGTGAAAACAAGCGGATTCTGATAGCCGCAGTTTTCCGCGATTCGATTGATGGGTAAATCTGTGATTTGGAGCTGTTCATGCGCGCGGGTCAGACGAAAACCGGTCAGATAATCGCTTGGCGTGGTTGACAGAATATCCTGAAACAGAATTGCCAGATAACTCCTGCTGATTCCTGCCGCGTCGGCGATATCCTGTATTTTGATATCTTCAGCATAGTGATCACGGATATACGACTCAGCGGCACGCACATAGTAGCTTTGGTTATCCCGGCGGAAGAAATTTGCATCCGTGGACAGGGCGTGCGACAGAACAGAAAAAAACTGGAACATCTGCGCCTGCAGAAAGAACTCCTGTTCCATGCCGACGGCATCACTCTTGAGCATGGCATTGATGATTTTCAGCAGCTTCGCGCCGCAGTTTGCGGAGTACGTCAGGCGGTCATCAGAAAAACCCATTGACTCCAACAACGATCTCGCTTTTGTTCCATCAAACCCGATCCAAAGATATGTCCAAGGGTCATCATGATCTGCCTTGTAGGAACATACCCTATTCGGCATCATCAAAAATCCTTCGTTCTTTTCGAGGGTATACGTGCGGCCGTCTATTCTGTATTCTCCTTTTCCATCGAGAATGTAGTGAAGAACATAGCAGGAATGAGCGGCGGGCCCAATATTGTTGTCTGGATAGCACACGGAATGACCGCACATACTCAGATGAAGCTCATCAAAATGAGACTCCTTATCTTCCAATGTCAGGGTGTATACATCTTCCATAAGTGTAGTCTCCATAAAATCTACAATGAATTAATTACATTATAACACATACAGTAAACAATTTGAATCAGAGGTGGATAAGATGATTCCTTTAGAACAAGCTGAGCTTGCGCTCAGAACCGGAAAAATGGACGAAGATATCTGTGAAATCTACAGCTGTACAAGCGGGAGCGAGCAGCTGAGTGTTTACAAAAGCAGGTTTCTCCATGTGATTGAAGGCTATCGCGCAGTGTTTGGTAGAAATGATGAAATTGCCCTGTTCAGTGCGCCGGGACGCACCGAACTGGGCGGCAATCACACCGACCATCAGCATGGCAAGGTCATCGCCGCCAGTGTCAATCTGGACATTATTGCTTGTGCGGCGCCCAATGACAGTCAGATCATCCGCATTCAATCAGAAGGATATCCACTGGATGAGATCGATCTGTCAGACCTGACACCGCATCCGGAGGAAACCAATCGGACTGCCGCACTCATCCGCGGTGTTGCCGCCGGAGCATATAAGCTCGGATTTCAGGCAAAGGGATTTGACGCATACATGGTCAGCAATGTCCTGAGCGGCTCCGGTTTGTCGTCATCTGCGGCATATGAAACGATGATCGGCGTCATCATCAATCTGTTTTTCTGTGAGGAAAACTTATCCGCGATTGATATCGCAAAAATCGGACAGTATGCCGAGAACATCTATTTCGGAAAACCCTGTGGTTTGATGGATCAGATGGCCTCTTCGGTGGGCGGAATCATTGCGATTGATTTCAAAGACGAACAGGATCCGATCGCAGTCCGTGTTCCCTATGACATGCAGTCCAGTGAGCACTCTCTCTGTATCATTGATACCGGCGGGGATCATGCCGAATTAACGGGCGAATATGCGGCCATTCCGCGCGAGATGTGTGAGGTGGCGGCGGCCTTTGGAAAATCCGTGCTTCGGGAAGTGAATGAAGCGGAGTTCCTTCGTTCCATGCCCTCGCTCCGGCGTCAGCTCGGTGATCGTCCGGTTCTGCGTGCGATGCATTTCTTTACGGAAAACCGCCGTGCGGAGGAAGAACGCGAGGCATTGGAGCGAGGAAATTTTGAAAAATTCCGACAGCTGGTGCGCCGTTCCGGCAGATCCTCTGCGATGTATCTGCAGAATGTTTACACCGGTGTGAATCCGGAAAAGCAGGACATGTCCGTTGCACTGGCACTTGCCGAGAACATCCTGGATGGACGCGGCGCGGTCCGCGTGCACGGCGGCGGCTTTGCCGGAACCATTCAGGCGTTCGTGCCGAATGATATGCTGGCTTATTTCAAAACAACCATGGAAGCGGTGCTCGGCAAAGATGCCTGTCACGTGCTGACCATCCGTCCGGCGGGCGGTGTGGTTCTGATGAATTGAGGAGGTTTTTTCTATGGCAATTCTGGTATTGGGCGGTGCAGGCTATATCGGCTCGCACACCGTATATGAGCTGATTGATGCCGGAAAGGAGGTTGTCATCGCGGACAATCTCGAAACCGGGCACATCGAAGCGGTACATCCGAAGGCAAAGTTTTACCAGGGTGATATTCGTGACCGTGCTTTCATTGATTTGGTTTTTGATAAGGAAAAGATTGAAGGCGTAATTCATTTTGCCGCCAATTCGCTGGTCGGGGAGTCCATGACCAATCCGCTGAAATATTATGACAACAATCTGTGCGGCACAAAGGTTCTGCTGGAATCCATGGTTGCGCACGGCATTGACAAGATCGTGTTCTCATCCACAGCGGCAACCTATGGGGAGCCGGAGCGCGTTCCGATTTTGGAAACCGACCGCACGGAACCGACCAACTGCTACGGCGAGACCAAACTGAGCATGGAGAAGATGTTCAAGTGGACAGGACTGGCGCATGGACTGCGCTTTGTCTCCCTGCGGTACTTCAATGC
>JALFIV010000081.1 GCA_022775385.1 Clostridiales bacterium | reverse complement strand
GCCGGAATAATCGCGTCCCCAGACCGAGGAGAGCAGCTCCTCGCGGTCGAGCGCGCGTCCCTTGTTCTGCATAAAGGTCTTCATCAGGGAGAACTCCACCTGCGTCAGATCGACGCGCTTGCCGTTTTTGCGCAGCTCGCGAGCGCGCAGATCCAGACTGAACGGACCGCTCTGAATGACATCCGCCGCGACATTATGGAATCCCATGCGGCGCACGAGCGCATCGACGCGTGCCGTCAGCTCCGCGACCGAGAACGGCTTGGTGACATAGTCGTCCGCACCGGTCATCAGTCCGGTGACCTTGTCGGACTCCTGCACGCGTGCGGTCAGCATGATGATGCCTCCCTCATAGCCCTCCGCACGCAGGGTGCGGCAGACCTCATAGCCGTCTATGCCCGGGAGCATGACGTCCAGAATACACACGATGACATCGTTGTTTTTATGATACTCCTCCAGCGCATCCTCGCCGCATCCCGCCTGAATGACATCATAGCCGGCGCGCTTCAAATTGATCACGAGAAAGCTGCGGATATTCTCTTCATCTTCCAGTACCAGAACTTTTTTCGACATTTTTGACAGACTCCTTTCCGTCCCCATCAATACCAATCCGTATGAACCTGTGCAAAGCTGCTCCGTGCGACCGACTCCGTGACCGCATAGGGACTCTCCGCATTCTCCACACGCATTGCATAGCATCGGCTGTTGGATCCGCCGATTTCTTTTACTCCGCCGATCTGAGAGATTCGATCGCGGTCTTTTTCTGCATACACATAAATCGTCAGCAGCACTTCATCGGTCTCCGCATCCAAAAACAGAGTCTGGCTGATATCCGAATCGCTGGCAACATGTACTGAGACATTCTCCTGCCATCCGTCCGGAAGGAACAGCTTCCATTCCTCGTTGATGGAGATATAGGTTGTCGCAACCTGCTGCGGAACCTGCTCTCCCTCCAGCGTAAACTGATACCAGTCCACATACCAGAGCGAGCCGACCGAGGAATCCCCTTCGGCTTCCGGCGGAGAGACCAGCTGCGGCACCTCTACCCGTCCGTCCGAGTCGATATCCTCGGAATAGTACAGGGAGACCGAGCGGTAGGTGGACAGCTCGGTGGTCAGCGCGAGGTTCTGCAGCCGCTGCTGTTCTTTGGCGGTGCTGTCGCGCTGTTTCTTCTCGAGCACGTAGACATCCGTCTGCATACCGTTGTCCGTCTCGTATTTGTTGTCGACAAACACCGCGGTCTCGCCGCTCGCCAGACGTCCCGTCGTGATATTGACCGGCGACTGGATATCCTGTGTCGCGGCCGCCTGCGAGAGCAGTTCGAGCTTGCCCTTCTGTGCGTTGTAGTTGTAGACGTTCGCCGTCTTTCCGTTGTCCATGTAGTTGAGCGTAAACAACTCGTCCGCCTTGTCCCCGTCCAGATCGCACACCGTGTAGTCAGTGTATTCCAGCTCGCGCAGGGCGGTCATCTCGCCGTCCTGCAGGACGCAGACCGTCATGCCCTGTTCCAGGCTGTTGGACAGATTCCATGTGATAATCATGCCCTTTTCCTGCCGGTCTTTCTCCAGGGACGGAAATGCCAGCGAGCTGATCGCCGAGCCCTGTCCGGAGATATGGCCGATCTGCTGATACTCGTCGTTCACGAGCTGGAACACGAATACCTGAACCTTGCCGCTCTTTTTACTGCACATCGTCGCAATGGCCTCGTCGTTGCCGTCTCCGTTCAGATCTTCGAACGTGACCGTGTTCCGGTACTGTCCGGACTGCGGCGAGATCGGCGTCATGGAGTTCTCCAGCTCGGCCAGCTTGTTCTGCAGGAGCAGATAGCTTTCCGGCGGCTTGGGCTGCTGCAGCAGGTCGTCGCCGCTGTTCAGCATGGTGCAGCCGCTCAGCAGCGCCGCACAGAGTGCCAGCGCTGCAATTCGCTTACAATATCTCATACGTCCTCCCAAACCATAAATATCCGTTGGAGTCAGATGCCCGGAAAGCCGGTCCATTTCCCCCGCACGGCGTGTCTCCCGTCTCTGTCATCCCCCGGGAACGGACGCGGTGCGGACCGATCGGATGTGCTTCCGATATGCTCTACTACTCCAGAATAAACAAAGTTATTGTACCATATTTTTTTGTGTTTGAACACCTCAGCGGATAATTTTCTTGACAATGTAAAAAGCCCTGTGTTATCATTATTTTTGGTAAAAATGGGGCTGATCTCATTTTTTCCATGCGGATTCAGCGATATGCTCCGCCCCGGATTCCCTCTCCGAGTAAAAATAGAGGGACTTTTGTTTTGCAGATATGGCGGAATTGGCAGACGCGCTGGATTTAGGTTCCAGTGAATTAATTCTTCGTGTGGGTTCAAGTCCCACTATCTGCACCACGTCGCTGCGGACTTCATATGTTCGCAGCGACTTTTTTATGCTCCGCATCAAAAGTCACTTCTCACTCATTCCGTCGCAGCTCCTCTCCAAACCGAATCCGCTTCGCTGGGTTTCGGTTTGGGCTCCTTTCACAGCAGCCTTTTCCTTCTACATTGACTGCCCCATCTCTCCTCCCTGCGGTCTTCATATCGCCCTCGATAAATTCCTCCATCACATACGGAATCTTGGGCAGATCCGCAAAGAAGCGGTCAAAATCGGCATCCGACTCCAGCTTGAACGTGTCCGAGTCTCCCACGCCGTTGTCCGGCTTGACGATGACCGGATATCCGACCGTCTGAAGAAACTGCTTCGCCGCTTCCGCCGTGGTAATCTTGTGGCAGCGCGCCGTCGGGACGCCCGCCTTGGCATAATAGGTCTTCATGCCGGATTTGCTCTTGAAGCACGCGACCTCGTCCAGATTGGCGCCGGTCGTGATGTGGAACTCGGTGCGCAGACGCGCATCCTGCTCCAGCCAGTACTCGTTATTGGACTCCAGCCAGTCAATCTTGCCGTATTTGAACGAGAAAAACGTCACTGCGCGGAATACCAGATCGTAGTCCTCCAAGGAGTTCACGCGGTAATACTCAGTGAGCGCCTGTTTCAGGCTGTCCTCCAGCGTTTCATACGGACTGTCTCCGATTCCCAGTACATTGACACCGTTTCGGCGCAGCCTGTCACAGAACTGCCAATAGGTATGCGGAAACTGCGGTGAAATAAAAATGAAATTCATAGGGATATCCTCCACTCGTTGCCTCCCGTTTGAATTTTATAAACCAATTAACATACTGTATTTATCGGTTATAATGGCACAACGATAGGAAGGTGTCAATAAAAAATCAAAAACTCATGGGGCATCGGCGAATGTTCTGTTTTGTATCCCGTCCGCAACTGCGCGTTGCTTCCACAACCGTCCCCGCTGTGCTATACTGTTTGTGAGGTGATTTGCTATGAAAACAATGGATATCATTCGTGATCTTCGCACACAGCACGGTCTCTCTCAGGATGCGCTTGCGGAGCGGGTTTTTGTCACCCGTCAGGCGGTCTCCCGCTGGGAAACCGGAGAGACCATCCCCAATGTCGAAACGCTCAAGCTGCTCTCTGGGCTGTTCGATGTCTCCATCAACACTCTCCTCGGCTCCCCGCGCAAGCTGATCTGCCAGTGCTGCGGCATGCCGCTCGACGACTCCACGATCAGCCGCGAGCCGGATGGATCGTTCAACGAGGACTACTGCAAATGGTGTTATGCCGACGGCAGTTTTGTCTACACCGACAAGGACGAGCTGATCGAATTTCTCGTCTCCCACATGTCGAGCGAGACCTTTCCTCCCGAGCAGGCGCGCGCCTATTTCGAAGATCAGATTCCCAAGCTGAAACACTGGTCGGAAAACAGATAATCCCGAGAAAAAGAGCAGGAGAACGGTAAATCTCCTGCTCTTTTATTATGTCCTTGTTTCACTCCACTGCTTTTTCTTCCCATGCTGATGCTCCCAGACATCCCACGGAACCAGTTTGTCGCCGCGGATAATCCACGCCTCGCGCGCCAGACGGGCGAGCGGTGTATCCGACAGCGAATCCGAGTAGAACACATCAATCGGTGTTCCCTCGCCGAAGTGTTCATAGAACCGGCGCACCTTTTCCTCGCCCCAGCAGTTCGCCCCCTCATACCGTCCGGTATAGGGATCGACTTTGGACGCCATCATGACCGGAATACCGAGCATCCGGCAGGCGGGACCGACCAGAAACTCAGGCGACGCCGAGATCACGACATCATCCGGCTGACGCAGATGCTCCAGATACAGCGGCTTGATGTTGGAGATATGGCTCTTCCAGAATGCCTCGACCACCTGCGGCGTGTTGCCGATACAGCGGAGGAACTTGTACATCTCCTCCTTGGCCTGTGTCTTGCTCTGCCGTCCCGCAAAATACCGGCCGAACTGGAACGCCGTGTTGGGCAGCGTAACCGCCATTGCCGGATGATGGAGCAGGCAGTATTGGAAGAAATCGACCGTGCTGTCTCCGTGATAGATGGTTTCGTCAAAATCGTATACGTTCATCGCTGTCTCCCCTTGCGGTCTCAGTTTCCGCGCTTGTCTCCGTAGAAAAACAGCGCCAGCGTACCCGGTCCGGCATGTGCGCCGATGACCGTGTCCAGCATGTGGATGTCCACCTTCTTGACTGGCGAGTTTTTGCACAGCCAGTCGGCCAGCATCCTGGCATCCTCCTCGCAGTCGCCGTGGCTGATGGAGACGCCGTAGCGCGCAATCTGATCGGGATCAATGTGCCGGAGCAGCTGTTTTCCCAGCTCCTCAATCGACTTTCTGCGTCCGCGCGCCTTTTTGTCCGGAATCAGCCGTCCCTCGTCATCCACGTACAGAATCGGCTTGATGCCCACGAGAGAGCCCATGACCGCCGCCGATTTGGAGACACGGCCGCCGCGGTGGAGATAGAACAGGTCGTCCACCGTAAACCAGTGTACGAGATGACCGCGTACCTCCTCGATGTGCTTGGCCAGCTCGTCGGCCGGCATGCCCTCCTGCTTGCAGCGGACCGCCTCGCGCGCGAGCATCGTCTGTCCGCCCGCCGCCGCCTTGGTGTCCACGCAGTAAATCGCACCCTCGGGGTATTTTTCCCGCAGCTCCTCCGCCGCCATGCAGGCGGAGTGGTAGCTTCCGCTCAGCGCCGAGGAAAAACCGACATAGACCGCGTCCTTTCCGGACTGCAGAATGCCTTCGAACACCTCGCAGAATCCGCCCATCGTTCCCTGTGCCGTCGTGACGTTCTTTCCGTCGCGCAGCTCCTGATAAAACTCCTTCATCGGAATGGTCTTGCCGAAGTCATCCTCAATCGTCGGATGTCCCTCGAGCGTAAAGCTCAGCGGCACCCACTGTACCTGATTTTCCGCAAACCAGGACTCCTCGATGTCCAGCACCGAGTCGGTTACAATCACATAGTCGCGCAATCCAGTCACTCCCCTTACTTTTCCGGGATAATCTCAATCCAATAGTTGTCCGGATCGTTGATGAAATAGATGCCCATATCCGGATTCTCAAAGCAGACGCATCCCATCTCCTTGTGCTTGGCGAGCGCCGCATCGAAGTCCGGCGTCACCATGGCGAGATGGAACTCATTCTCGCCCAGATTGTACGCCTGCGGATGGTCGCGCAGCCAGGTCAGCTCGAGCTTGTGCGGCGTCGTGCCGTCGCCGAGGAATACAATGACAAAGCTGCCATCCTTTGCGTTGATTCGTCTGGTTTCCGTCAGACCGAGCGCCTCACGATAAAAAGCGAGCGACTTGTCCAGATCCGCAACGTTAAAATTATTGTGTGCAAATGTAAAGTTCATGGTGATTCCTCCCCAAACGTAGTTTTCAATACCATGTTCATTATAGCGAATTCCCGCAGAAATTTCCATCCTTTCTTGACGGGTTCATAAAATATTCAAAAAAAGCCGGAACACGGGAGATAACCCGCCTTCCGGCTGTCTTTCTATGGCTCACGGCGCAGCAGCGGCTCGTCAATCGACAGACAGAGCCAGAACAGCATCGCCGCAATCTGAATTTCGAAAATCGTAAAGAAGATGCCGAACCATCCGAACGCAACACAGCAGAACAGCTGGAACGGACTTCTGCGGTACCGCCACAAAATGCTCAGCAGGAATCCGGCAAACAGAATCGTGCCGATCGTGCCGGTCTCCACCAGAATCGTGATGTACTGGTCATCGGCGTAGAATCCGTCCATCAGTCCGTACGTCTCGTAGAGCGGAGAGCCGTAGTTCAGGCTCGCCGATGTGCCGAATGTGCCGAAGCCGGTGCCGATCACCGGATAGTCCCGATAGACCCGCAGTCCGGTCTGGAAGAAGAAAATGCGCAGATTCTTGACGCCGCTGTACATATACGCCTCGCCGAGCTCGCCGAACCGGTCCTTCATCGACAGACCGGTTTTCATCTCCACCAGCCATGCATAGTCCGGATTTTTGGACAACACCTCGTCGTAGTACCGGTCTCCCGCCGCCGTCGCCGCCGTCGAAATCACCGCCGCACAGACAACACAGACTACCGCCGTCTTGCAGTAGCGCAGTGCATTCTTCTTCAGCGTGTGATTTTTCAGATCGAAAGCCAGCAGGATCAGCAGACCGAGCGCCACGATCATCACCGAACTTCTCGACATGCTCATGTACAGTCCGGTGGCCAGCACCGCGTACACCCAGACCGGCGTCCGGTCGTTCCAGAACCGGCTCTTCGCGGCGCTCAAAAACAGCGTGAACGCCAGAAACGCACCGAACGTGTTCGGATTGTAGAACAGGCTGTACACCCGCGCATAGTTGTCCGGCGCGTAGATCGAGAGCGCAACATCCCACGAAAACGCCGCGGTTTTCATGGAAATCTTCTCGACGATGCCGAACGCCAGCAGAACCGCCGCCATCCCCTGCAGGGTCTGAACGACGCGGATCAACTGCTCCCGCGTGAGGCGAACCCCGCGCAGGACGTAGTACAAAATGTACATCACACCGATGCTCCGCACCTGATAGACATAGCGGAACACGGTGTAGTGGTTTACCAGACAGGTGCTGACAAACGCCGTCAGCAGAAATCCCAGAAAAAACAGATCCTGCGGCAGCAGCTCCAGACACCGCCGCTCCGCCAGATACCAGAGCAGCAGCAGGACAATCAGCACATCCGGAACCGCTTTGACCGCCGCCGTCGTCAAATCCGCGAGCGGACTGCGCACCGGCAGAAACACGCACAAAAACAGCACCAGAAAAAAGGCTGTCCGGCGGAGCTTCCCACTGACCTCAGCCGGCTCCCGCCGTCCCAAATGTATTTTCATCAAACCTTCCCCTCCGAATTATCCGAGCAGTGCTTCCAGTTCCCCCACGACCTCCGCCATGCGGAACCGGACGGCATACTCGCCGGTGTCCCGATGAATCAGCCCCCGCTGCTCCCCGGTGAGCGACTGCTCCGCGCTCACGGTGTCCAGACACAGGGCGGGATAAATCACGCACCACCAGTTGTGTCCCGCGCCTTCCCCCAGAAAAATGCGCAGACCCTGATACTCCCCTGCCGGGAGTGAAAATGTCTCATACGTACGGGTCGGATAGAAATCGCGGTCCAGCCGGATGACAAACCCGTCCTCCGAGCCGCAGGCGTCCAGCGTCCGCCGCACCGCCTGCGCAATACGTCCCCGCCGGCTGTCCAGTTCGTTCATCATCTCCTGCGCACAGTCCGGCTGAAGCTCCCATCCGGCGATCTCCTCCAGCACGGCGTCGCGCACCGCGAGCTTGACGGACTGGTCATATGCCGAATCCGAATTGGCCACGACGCGCAGCCGCACGAGATCCTCTGCCAGACTGCGCTGACTGTGTGCGCTGAACAGCGCATATCCCATCGTCAGACACAGCGTGAGTGCAATCGTGCACTCCATCCGCCTGCGCAGTATTTTCATATCCATCTCTCCTTTGCCGTTTGCACAAAGGATAGACCGATTTACTCGATTTCATCCAGTCCCGTCTTGGAAAAGTCCGTCATAAACGTAGCCGGATAGCGCTTTTTGAGCAGATCATACGCCTCCTGCGCCTCGTCCGGATCGACAAAGATGCCGAACGTGGTCGGACCCGAGCCGCTCATCTGTGCGCCGATTGCGCCGCAGTCCAGCATGCTCTCGCAGATATCCAGAATCTCCGGATACATCTCCGCGGTCACCGGCTGCATGACATTCTCCAGCTCCTTCGCCAGCTCCTGCAGGTCGCAGTGCTCAATCGCCTCGATCATCGCCTCGGTCGACGGATGATCCTCGATTTCGAACTGGTCAATGGCGCGGTAGATCTCCGGTGTGGAAACCGCAACCGGCGGCTTGCACAGCACGACGATCGGATTGGGCGCGTCCGGCATACGGGTCAGCTTCTCGCCGATTCCCTCCGCCAGCATCGTGCCGCCCAGCATGCAGAACGGGACATCCGCGCCGAGGCGCAGTCCCATGGCGCACAGCTGCTGCTCGGTCAGACCGGTCTCATACAGCCGGTCGAGCAGTACCAGCACCGCCGCCGCATCCGCACTGCCGCCGGCCAGTCCGGCCGCCATCGGAATGCGCTTGACGACATCGATCTCAATGCCGCGGTTTTCCACGCCAGTCTCCTCAAGAAACAGCGCCGCTGCGCGGTAACACAGGTTGGTCTCGTCGTCCGCCAGATTCTCGTCGGATGTGTGCACGACGATCTCCCGTGTTCCGGTGTCGATCGCGGCGGTCACAAGGTCGTGCAGACCGATCGACTGCATCACCATTTCCACTAAGTGATAGCCGTCATCCCGCCGGCCGACCACATCAAGCGTCAAATTGATCTTCGCGTGTGCGCGTATTCGTTTTCGTTTCATTTTCTCCTCTTTAAACCTCACAGCGGTATTGCAACCGGTTTTTTATGATCAAAGGTATACACATTGCGGAATCCCAGCTCCCGCAGGCGGTTCATCGCCTGTTCGATGCCGTTTCCTATCGTCTTCGGGCTGTGCGAATCCGAGCCGACCGTGATCAGTTCGCCGCCCAGCTCCCGATAGCGCGTCAGCACAAACTCCTCCGGACCGACCTGCTTCTGCCATCCCATCAGGCTCTTGGCATTGCTCTCCAGCGCGATATCCCGCGCAATCAGTGTGCGCAGAATCCGCTCGACCCGATCCATGAATCCGGCAAACGTCGGATGGTTGTCCGGCAGTTTCATCACGCGCAGCGGATAGTCGATGTGTCCGAGAATCTGAAAGCCGCCGAACGCCAGCAGCTGTTCCACCTCGTCAAAATACTCCCGCAGCACCTGATCGCAGTCCAGCTTCTCGTACTCGTGGAAGTACAGGTCGACGTCGTTCGGCATCGCGTGCACCGAACCGATGATGTAGTCAAACTCCCGTCCCGCGAGAAAGCGGCGCGCCGCCTCCGGATTGCCGTGCGGCTGTCCCAGCTCGACACCCGCCAGAATCGAGATCCGGTCTCCGTACTGCTTCCGGCACCGCTCGATGTCCGCCCGCTCGGCATCCACATCCGCGATGATGTGCTCCGCCCGGCGGAAAAAGTCGACATGCTCGGTGATGCCGAGAATGGAAATCCCGCGATCCACCGCGGCGCGGACATTGTCCTCAACGGTTCCCGTCTCCGCATCGTAGGAATACTGCGTATGCGTGTGTAAATCAAGTAACATCCTGTTTCTTCTGCCTCGTGAATTGTTGTCCGGTGTTTCGCAAGAGAACTCCCGATTGGGTATACTTCTAACTATTCATTATATCGTGCAAACGGCGGCTTGACAAGAGCGGGTATCATTTCCGTGCATTTGGACATACTGATTTTATCGCAAAAAAAGGAGGTTATGGATAATGGACAAATTTGTGCTTGCGCTGGTTATTATCGGCGCACTCAACTGGGGCTGTATCGGCATCTTCGGTCTGGATATCGTCGGTGTCCTGTTCGGCGGACAGGGTGCCGTGTTCAGCCGGATCATCTTCACCATCGTCGGTCTTGCCGGACTGTGGGCATTCCGCTTTTTTTCCAAACTGTCCAGCGCCGAATAGACCGGATTCCCGTCTTTCGAATAGCAATTCCGCCGTATTTTCCCCGCGGCGGGGTAAAAAAAGAGACCGGAACGTGCCGGTCTCTTTCTGTTGTATCTCTTACTTTTCTGCGTTTGCTTCTTCCACCAGACGCTTGGTATCCTCTGCGATAACCAGCTCCTCGTTGGTCGGGATAACCAGAACACGGACGCGCGCGTAGTCGACGGAGATATCCATCTGGCGGCCGCGATACTTGTTCTTCTCGGGATCGAGCTTGATGCCGAGGTACTCCATGTGCTCGCAGACATCCCAGCGAACCGAGCGGTCGTTCTCGCCGACGCCCGCGGTGAATACGATGGCGTCTACGCCGCCCATCTCAGCGATGTACGAGCCGATGATCTTCTTAACCGACAGGATGAACATATCCTTTGCCAGCTTGGCGCGCGGATTGCCCTCATTGATTGCGGTATCCAGATCGCGGAAGTCGGAGGATACGCCGGAGATACCCAGCATGCCGGACTTCTTGTTCAGAATGTCGATGACTTCCTCGGCGCTCTTGTTCTCATGCTCGCACAGGAAGGAGATGATCGCCGGGTCGAGGTTTCCGGCGCGGGTGCCCATCGGCAGACCGTCCAGCGGGGTGAAGCCCATCGAGGTGTCGACCGACTTGCCGCCCTTGATCGCGGTGATGGACGAACCATTGCCCAGATGACAGGTGACGATGCGGAGGTTCTCGATCGGAATGCCCAGCATCTCGGAAGCCTGCTTGGATACGTACTTGTGGGAGGTACCGTGGAAGCCGTAGCGGCGGATCTTGTACTTCTCATAGTACTCATACGGCAGTGCGTACATGTAATTTGCCTGCTTCATGGACTGATGGAACGCGGTGTCGAATACGGCAACCTGCGGAATGTTCTCACCCATGACGTCCTTGCAGGCGTCGATACCGATCAGGTTCGGGGTGTTGTGGAGCGGAGCCAGCGGAATGCATGCCTCAATCGCCTTGATGACCTCATCGTTGATGAGGACGGAATCAGCGAAGAACTCGCCGCCGTGTACGACACGATGACCGACCGCGTCGATCTCGCTCATGGACTCGATGACGCCCCACTCCTTGTCAATCAGGATGTTGATGACCGCACGGATTGCGTCCGCATGATCCTTCATCGGGATGTTGTCGCTGAACTTCTCATCCTTGTTCGGATTGGTATGGGTCAGACGACCGTCAATACCGATTCTCTCACAAAGACCCTTTGCGAGAACTTCCTTGGTATCCATGTTGAACAGCTGATACTTGAGTGAGGAGCTGCCCGCATTAATTACCAGAACATTCATTTCTCTCAATCTCCTTATTCTAAAAACTGATAGGATAACATTGCAACCACTTTCAAAACAGAGTAAAATGGTTTCGTACTTTTATTCTACACCAAGTCAAAAGAATTCTCAACTGTTTCCAGTTTTATTTTTGGAGGATCTATGTCAGTCTGCGGAATCATTGCGGAATACAACCCGTTCCACGCCGGACACGCCTACCACTGCCGCTGCATCCGCGCGCAGCTGCCGGACGCCGTCCTTGTGAGTGTGATGAGCGGAAATTACGTCCAGCGCGGCGACCTCGCCGTGTGGGAGAAATACCGTCGGGCGGGCTATGCCGTGCGCGCGGGCGGTCCGGACCTGATTTTCGAGCTGTCCCTTCCCGCCGCCCTCGGCTCTGCCGAACGCTTCGCCGCCGGCGCCGTCTCTCAGCTGCTGTCGACCGGCTGCCTGACCCACCTCTCCTTCGGGAGCGAGTGTGGGGATGCCGCTCTGCTGAGGCGCACCGTCGCCGTCCTGCAGACAGCGGAATTTGCCGGTCTGCTCCGTCAAAAGCTGGAATCCGGCATCGGCTATGCCGCCGCATCGCAGGCGGCTCTGAGTGAGCTGTTCCCCGCCGGCGCCCCGCTGCTCGGCGCACCCAACGACACGCTCGGCATCCAGTATCTGCGTGCACTCGGCGATCATCCGGTCTCCGTCCTCCCTGTCGCGCGCATCGGCGCCGGACACGACGCCCCACCGGCGGACGGTTTCCCCTCCGCTTCCTACCTGCGCGCACTGCTCGCCGAGGGAGCGGACACTTCCGCCTATCTCGCCCCGGAAACTGCTGACTGGCCGCGCCGCACGCTCGCACAGCACGAGAATGCAATCCTGAGCTATCTGCGCCGCTTGTCTCCGGCGGAGCTTGCCGACCTGCCAGACGTCTCGGAGGGTCTGGAAAACCGGCTGTACCGCGCTGTCCGCGAGAGCCGCACCGTCGGGGAAATTGTCGAAGCCTGCACCTCCCGCCGCTATGCGCGCAGCCGCATCCGCCGCCTGATTCTGTGCGCCTGGCTGGGCATCCGCGCCGACCTCGCCGCCCTCCCCCCGCTGTATCTCCGCGTGCTCGCCTTCAACGACCGCGGACGCGCCCTGCTCAAAACCATGAAGCAGACCGCCTCCCTTCCGGTCATCACCAAGCCGCTCGCCGCGCAGTCCCTGACCGGTCCGGCACAGCAGCTCTGGTCGCTCGACATGCTGGCGGACGACTTGTACCACTGTCCCGCTCCCTCCGGAAGCGGCTGGAGACAGACCGCAGTTTACTGCCGCTGAACCTTTCTGCAATTTCCCTCGATGAGGCTTGCATTTTTCGATATTCTGCGCTATGATAAGGCACGTATGATCAAACCACACGCATTCTCACCGCAGGAGGACTATCATCATGGAGATTATCGAAGGAATTCAGACCCGCCGCAGTGTCCGCAAATTCCAGGACAAGGCGGTTCCGCACGATGTACTGGAGCAGGTCATTGCAGCGGCTGCCTACGCCCCGTCGTGGAAAAATACACAGATATCCCGCTATATCGCCATTGAAGGACGCGAAACGATCGACAAGCTCGCCGAACAGTACGCTCCGTTCAACGCGCGCACGCTGAGCACCGCACCGCTGCTCATCGCGCAGACCTGTGTCACCAAGCGCTCGGGCTATGAGCGCGACGGTTCGTTTACCACCGACCGCGGTGCAGGCTGGGAGATGTACGACTGCGGCATCGCCGCACAGACCTTCTGCCTCGCCGCACATGAGGCCGGTCTCGGCACCGTTATCCTCGGCATCTTCGATCGTCCGGCTCTGGAAAAGCACCTTCATGTCCCGGAGGGACAGGAGCTGGTTGCGCTGATCGCCGTCGGCTATCCGGATCAAGAGCCGGCCGCACCGCGTCGCAAGGCAGTCTCCGATCTGCTGACCTACGCCGGCTGATTCTTTCCCCAAACACAAACTCCCCGAAACGATTCTCTCGTCTCAGGGAGTTTTTTTCATGCTTCCAAACGGTTCAGAAATTCCTCCACCGTCCGGTTGAACGCCTCTGGTCTGCGGTTTGCAAGAAAATGATCGCCCGGCAGAATCGCCAGCTGCGCCTGTGGAATGCATCCGGCAATCTGCCGCGTGTGGCTGTCCCGGATCATATCCCGATCCCCCGCAATCACGAGCGTCGGCGCGGTGATGCGTTCCAGTGCCTCCGCCGGAATATTCGGCTCGTGCACCATCAGTCCGAGGATCTCCGCCTTCCGCGCCGCCTCCGCCGACCGCCTGGCAAACAGTACTGCGATCCGGTATCCGATCTCAACCGGAATCTGCACCGTCCGCTTGACGCCGCCGGCGTTCAGATTGCCGCCGTTGAGAATGAGCGCGCGCACCCGCTCGGGAAAGCGCAGGGCAAACTTCATCGCGATGTTCGCACCGTCGGAAAACCCGAGCACAATTGCCCGGTCAATCGACCGCTGATCGAAAAATTCCCGCAGATCGTCCGCAAACTGATCCATCGTGAACGGTGCACTGCCGCGCGGCGACTTTCCGTGTCCGCGCGTGTCCACCGCAATCACCCGATAGGATGTTGAGAAATATGCCATCTGATGCACAAAATACGTCCCGTCCTCCCCGTTTCCGTGCAGGAGAACCAGCGGGATGCCGTGTCCCCGTTCTTCATAATACAGCGAACATTCCATCTTTCCTCTCCGTTTCCCTTGTTCTCCTCTCCATCCTATCACAAATCGCGGCACAGGAAAAGCGGCATGACCCGCTGTCATGCCGCCATTTTTATCCTGCCTTAAATCTTTTCCTTGTCTATCATCGTATAGGAGCTGGTGTACGCCGCGCCGACCGCGTAGACATACTTCGGATTGGTCTTGGAGGTGCAGAACGTCGCAATCGCCATCGGCTCTTCCACCGAGCGGTTCAGACTGGTCAGACCCGGCACGCGGATGGAGATCGTCTTGCTCGAATTCTTGCCGACCGAAACAATCTTGCTGCTCGTCAGCGCCGCAGTCAGCGTCCGATCGCTTCCGGTACGCTTGTTGACGATTGTGGCGGCCGAGCATCCGCTGCCCGGAATGAAATAAATCGTCTTTTTGGTCGACGGGTTGGTCACCTTGACCTTAAACACGCCGCCGGAAAAGCTCGTGATCTTCGCATAGATACGGAACGTGTGGTTCTTCGCACTGAACGCACCGGTCTTTCTTCCGTTGACTGCGCGAACCTTGTACCAGTACTCGCCCTTGCGTCCGGTGTCCGTCCAGCTGCGGCTGGATGTGGTCTTGACGCGTGTATACGTGCCGTTTTCCGAGGTCGCGCGGTAAATCTGGTACTGCTTCGCGCCCGTGACCTTGTTCCACTTCAACTTGACCTGATTTTCCTCCACCGTGACGCTCAGCTTCTTGGTCTGTGCCAGACCCGCCGCCTGTGCGGTGCTGTGTGCGGTCAGTCCAACCACGCAGAGAGTCAGCGCGCAGACCAGCGTCGCCGCCCGTTTCCAAAATGATTTCTTCATGAAATCGCTCCTTTCGCCGTCTCCTTTTGTTTTGTATGTTTGATACAGAATCCATTGTTCGGAATCGTATCAATCAGCCATCACAATTATATCATTCGCACAAAAAAACAACAATAGAAAATATTTTTTTCTACAGATATTTCAG
Organism: Clostridiales bacterium; assembly: GCA_022775385.1. GTDB lineage: Bacteria > Bacillota > Clostridia > Oscillospirales > Butyricicoccaceae > Butyricicoccus_A. The sequence goes on along the minus strand of JALFIV010000081.1, from coordinate 17,159 downwards.
AAAATATAGATTATCAATCACTGCGGCGATTTTCTTTCTAATGACTTAGGATACAGAGATTTCCGCTCGATTCCGTCCCCCGTGGAACAGTCACCAGCTTGCCAGCGTGATATACCAGCGCTCCCCGTACTTCGCGGCAAACAGTTTTGGGGTATTCTCCAGCTTCTCTCCGCTCTTTTCGAGGGAAATCGTCGCCTGAACCGCTTCCTCCGGCTCATATCCGGTAAAATAGGTGTCGCGGATTTCCGCCTCCGTCAGTTCGGTCATCTCCGCGATTTCATACGCATCAAATGGCCATTTCTTTTTGGTGAAGGCAGACCGCATGCGCTCGCGCCATTCGTCCGGCGTCTCGCCCTGTTTTTCGGCGATATAGTCCACCGCCTCGTCCGGATACAATGCGACCACCGCCTTGGTGTTGCCGGTCTGAATCGCCTCGAGGAATGTCAGAACCGCCTCCTCCGGCGTCTCAAAGCCCTTCTCCCCCTCGGCATCTCTTCCGATCAGTCCGGCAATCGAAGCGCCCGCCGCTCCCGGCTCTCCGCTCTCCTGCGCCGCACTTCCCGCCGGCTTCTTTTCCGGAAGCAGGAAAAACGAAGACGGCGCGGCACATCCGCTCAGCAGCAGTGCCCCCAATACGACAGATGCCAGCCATGCTGTATATCGTCTCATTTTATCCCTCCTTTTGTCTTATTATAGCATATCCCCCCGATGCAGGCAATGATTGTTCAACTTAACTGAAAATTTATCGAAGAAAAGAATTCCTCCGTTTGTGCAACGGAGGAATTCGGATGATGGAGTTACTTGGTGCCGAACATGCGGTCGCCGGCATCGCCCATGCCCGGGACGATATAGCCCTCAGGCGTGATGCCCTCGTCGATGGAGGCGCAGTAGATATCGACATCCGGGAACGCGTCCTGAATCGCCTTGATGGATTCCGGAACCGCCAGAATGCAGATGACCTTGATGCGCTCAACGCCGCGGTTCTTGAGCTCGCGGATTGCCGCAAGTGCCTTGCCGCCGGTCGCCAGCATCGGGTCGAGAACGAACGCATCTCTGCGGTCGATATCGTTCGGAAGCTTGCAGTAGTAGTCCACCGGCTGCAGGGTCTTCGGATCGCGGTACGAGCCGATGTGTCCGACCTTCGCGCTCGGAATCAGGCGCAGCGCACCGTTTGCCATGCCGATGCCGGAGCGCAGGATGGTGACCAGCGCGATCTTCTTGCCGGAAATGACCTTGACCTTGGAGCGGGCGATCGGAGTCTCGATCTCCACTTCCTTCATCGGGAAATCATGTGCCGCTTCGTAGCACAGCAGCGAGGAGATCTCCTCAACCGCCTCACGGAATTCCTTTCCGCCGGTGTACTTGTCGCGCATCAAGGACAGCTTGTGTACAATCAGCGGATGATCCATTACATAAACATTACCCATGGTATTCTCTCCTTCCCTGTCATCGAACCATATCTCTGGTGATCTCCGCCAGAGAATGGGCACCGCACATCTGCATCGTGTCGCGCAGCTCGCCGCCGATCTTGTCGATATACGCGCGGACACCGTCTGCGCCGCCGCCGTAAACCGATACGACGAACGGACGGCAGATCAGCACGCCGTCTGCGCCGAGTGCCAGCGCCTTGAATACGTCCGTACCCGAGCGGATGCCGCCGTCGACCAGAATCTTCATCTTGCCGCCGACCGCCTGTGCGATCTCCTCGAGCACTTCTGCGGTTGCCGGACACTGATCCAGCACGCGGCCGCCGTGGTTGGATACGACGATCGCAGACGCACCGGCCTCCATTGCCTTCTTCGCGCCCTTGACGGTCATGACGCCCTTGACAATGAACGGAACGCCGGCCATCTTGACGATCTCCGCCAGCTCCTCCGGCGTCTTGCTGCCCGCCGGCGGGTTCATGTTCTTGAGGAACGGCAGACCTGCCGCGTCGACATCCATCGCAGCGGCAAATGCGCCTGCCTGATGAACCAGCTCCATCTTCTCCTTGATGGTATCCAGATTCCACGGCTTGATGGTCGGAACGCCGAGACCGCCGGACTCGCCGATTGCCGCCGTCGCCGCCTCCATGACCTTCGGATTGGTGCCGTCGCCGGTGAACGCCGCGATACCCGCCTGCGCACAGGTGGAAACCAGCACCTGATTGTACGACATGTCGTCATACTTCTCGCTGTAGTGCAGATTGACCGCACCGACCGGACCGGCGAAGAACGGATAGGCAAAGGTCTTGCCGAACAGCTCGCAGCTCGTGTCGGCGTCACCGCCGGCACAGAGTGTGTCCATGTTCACACGGATCTCCTGCCACTTGTCGTAGTTGCGGATCGCCGTGTCGCCGACGCCCTTTGCGCCCGGGCCCGGGATCTGGTTTTTGCACGCGCGGCCGTTGCAGACCGGACATGCCTTGCAGTACGCGCCGATGTCTCCGCGCGCCTGTGTCAGAACTTCATTGTATGTCATGTTGTAAACTTCCTTTCTGTCCGGATCTGCCGATCAGAATACTTCCTTGTGAACCTTCTCGTACTGCAGGTCCTCCAGCTTGTGTGCCTCCGGCTGCTGTGCCGGCATGCCGAGCACCAGAACTGCCTCGAGCTTCTGATTTTCCGGATAGCCGAGCAGCTTTCTCAAAAACTCCTCGGACGAGGTTCCGTCTACCGCCGTGCGCAGACGTCCCTGCAGCCAGCAGCTGCCGACACCGAGCGTGTCCGCCATCAGATGCATATATGCCATGACAATGGAGCAGTCCTCTACAATCGTATCCGACTTGTCTTCATCGCCCAGAACGACAATAGCGGCATCCGCGCCGTCCAGCATGCTGCCGCAGCCGGTACGGCATCCGGACATCTTCTTCAGCATATCCTTGTCGCGGACAACGATCATTTCCCACGGATTCAGACCCTTGCCGGCAAATGACAGCAGTCCTGCCTGAATGATCTTCTCCAGCTTTTCCTCCGGAATGGCCTCATCGGTGTATTTCCGGATGCTGCGGCGATGCGCTAACATGTTGATGAACTCCATTATGTGCACTCCTTTCAGAAAAAAGAACAAAATATGGTTGTTTTTTATATAGTATAGTGTATCACGACGTTAAAAACCGGTCAATACCATTTTTCCGGTTTTCCCTCCTTTCCGCATCTGCAATTTCGTCTCCTTCAATTTTCAACCGCTTTTTTGAAGGATAATACCCCTTTTGTGTTATATAAAACGACGGAAAAAGTGCAGAAATTTTAGAAAATTCCTTGAAAAACAGCTTGTAAAATTCATTACTATGTTCTATAATAAAAGCGTCGAGTTTGAAATTATTATCAGAAAGAAGGTTCTGTGATGAATTTTAAAGAAATCAATCCGTCACCTCGCCTGCTCATGTGTCCCGGCCCGGTTGACGCCGACCCGCGCGTCCTCCGCGCCATGTCCTACCATATCCTCGGTCAGTTCGACCCGGAGTTTACCGCGCTCATGACCGAGACCATGGAAATGGCGCGTCAGGTATTCCAGACCAAGAACCAGCAGACCTATGTTGTCGACACGACCTCCCGCGGCGGTCTGGAGACCGTCCTCACCGGTGCAATCTGCCCGGGCGACAAGGTCCTGATTCCGGCATTCGGCCGTTTCGGCTACCTGCTCTCCGAGATCCTCGAGCGCTGCGGCGCAGAGATCACGCTGATCGAGCGCGAGTGGGGCACCGTCTTTGAGCCGGACGAGATCGAAGCCGAACTCAAGAAGGGCGGCTACAAGGCAGTCGCCTGCATCCACGGCGAGACCTCCACCTCCATGATGCAGCCGATGGAAGAGATCGGCAAGCTCTGCAAGAAGTATGACGCCCTGCTGATCGTCGACACGGTCGCAACCCTCGGCGGCGTCGACATCCGCGTCGATGAGTGGGGCATCGACGGCTGTATCGCCGGCACCCAGAAGTGCATCTCCGCACCGTCCGGCTCCGCGCTCATCACCTACAACGACAAGATCTCCGCCATCGCGCACGCGAGAAAGAAGGTTGAGAAGGGCATCCGCACGAGCAGCGACGTCGACGGCAAGCTGCCGGGTATCCCGAGCAACTACCTCGATATGGCACAGCTCGAGGACTACTGGAGCCCGCGCCGCCTGAACCACCACACCGAGGCAACCTGCATGCAGTACGCCGTCCACGAGGCGCTGCGCTGCATCCTGACCGAAGGTCTGGAGGAGCGTTTTGCCCGCCACAGCCTGAACGACAAGGCACTGTGTGCCGGTCTGGAGGCAATGGGTCTGACCATCTTCGGCGACCGCAAGAACAAGATGCCAGTTGTCACCGCCATCAACATTCCGGAGGGCATCGACGGCCCGACGCTGCGCGGTCAGATGCTGAACGACTTCGGCATCGAGGTTGCCACCTCCTTCGGCCCGCTCGACGGCAAGATCATCCGTATCGGCAACATGGGCTACTCCAGCCAGAAGAGAAACATCCTGCTCACGCTGGGTGCTCTCGAGGCCGTTCTGCTCCAGAACCATGTCAAGGTTCCGGCCGGCGAAGGCGTTGCAGCCGCACTGGAAGTCTACAAGAACGCATAATCGCTTTTCCCTATTCTTTCCCTTATATTATGAGCGGGGCAGACTCTTCCGGAGTCTGCCCTGTCTCATTTTGTGCCGAAAAAATGGCAGCCGTCCGTGTTTGGACCGCTGCCATTGTGCTGTTTTTCGTTATCGGTAGTTGTAGCGCAGCATGGATTTGTGCAGGTGTTCCTCCATATAGCGGCCTGCCGCCTCCGCGTCATGCGCCAGCACCGCGCCGTACACCAGACGATGTTCCTCATAGATCTCCCGAAGCTGATTCTCATCCGCCATGCCAGTTCCGCTGATCTGCCGCATGAGGTTGCTGATGATCTGAATCATGCTGTAAATGATCTGATTGCCGGAACATTCCGCAAGACAAATGTGAAAATCAATATCGCAGTTCAAAAAGGCCTGATAGTTCTGCTGTACGTACGATTCATGAATCTGATGCGAGATCTCGGACAGCTTCTGCAGCGCATCCTCCTGTGTGGATTCTGCCGCCAGCTCCGCCGCCTTTTTTTCCAGTACATTGCGCACTTCCAGAATGCTCTCGGTCTGTCCGCCGTTCAAAAACAGCGACCACGAGAGCGGAACAACGAAAAAGTTGGCTTCATCACTGCTGATGAAGGTGCCCTGTCCCGGACGGATATCAATCATGCCGAGGATGTCCAGCACTTTGAGCGCCTCGCGCACGGCGGACCGCCCCACCCCAAGTTTCCGCGCCAGAACACGATCGGATTCCACTTTATCTCCCTTTTTCAGTGTCTTGTCAAACAGCTGTTCCGCAAAATACATCGTCAGCCGGTTGAGCAGCTGGTCGATATTTCTCTTTTTGGAACTCTGCTGGATCGTGTCGACTTCCTGATTGTTCGGAAGGACGAGACTGATCCGTTCTGCAAACTGCTCCGGTTCCATGGAAAAGAACATCACATCAATTCCGAGACTCTCGGACGCCGCCAGAATCACTTCGTTGATCCGCGGACCGCCCTTCGCCTCCAGATTGGAAAGGGTCGCAATACTCATAGACGGTTTGTCATTCTCGTCGCACAAAAACTGATTGATAAACTCCTTTTGTGTCAGATTCAAATATCTCCGCAAAAACCGAACATTATATCGTTTGTTTTCTGCGTTTAATTTCACTTCGTCCATACGTACCTCTGCGCTTTCATTTTGTTTGATGAATCGCGCAGGGGTTCGTCTGTTCTCAGAAAGGTTTACCCCAGAAGCTTCTGCGCCAGCTCTGCCATAACGACAGATGCCTTTGCAAGATCGCTATACTTGGTAAATTCTACCGGACAATGGCTTCTGCCCTCTTTGCTCGGGACAAAAATCATGACGGTCGGCAGAACCTGACCGATCTCCAGCGAGTCGTGACCCGCTCCGCTAGGCAGATACTTGTAGCTGTAGTCATGAGCCTTGCAGCTCTCCTCCATCACGGAAAGCATCTCCTGAGAAAGGTTTACCGGGGTAATGACCAGTTTGGTGTCTATTTCGTAGCTTCCGCCCATTGCACTGACCTCACGGTCCAGAGCAGCACGAATTCGGCGCGCGATATCATTAATATTATCATTGTTTTTCGAGCGAATGTCAACCGTGAATTCAACTTTCTCTGCAACAATGTTCATACCGCCCGGAACCGTGTTAATATATCCGGTGGTTGCAACCGTTCCGTCTGCCTTCTCGCGCGCCCAATCCGGGATCTTGGAAATGACCTTGGTTGCCGCGTCGACAGCGTCCAGACGCATGTCCATCGGCGTCGTTCCCGCGTGATCCGCGCGGCCGTGTACGGTTACCATATATCGCTGAATGCCGACGATGCAGTCGACCAGACCGATCTCGATGTTCTCCGCATCCAGAACCGGACCCTGCTCGATGTGCGCCTCCAGAAAATGTCCGATGGAACCGGCCGGCCACTTGGCCTCGCCGATGCGCTCCGGATCCAGACCATAGCCCTTCATCGCATCATAGATGGAGATGCCGTCGGTGTCCTTGAAGTTTTTGCAGTACTCGACGTCGCGGTTGCCGAGCATCGCGCCCGAGCCGAAGTAACCGGTGCCGAAACGCATGCCCTCCTCGTCGCAGAAGCCGACCGCAACGAAGTTACACTTGCGCGGTACGCCGCTCTCCTGCAGCTGTCTTGCAACCTCAATCGCGCTGATGACGCCGGCAATGCCGTCGTAATCGCCGCCGTTGACAACCGAGTCGTAGTGCGAACCCATCATGACACACGGAGCTTCCGGATCCTCTCCCTTCAGGATGCCGATCACGTTGCCCGCAGCATCTTCCGATACTTCGAGGCCGGCTTCCGCCATGAGCTGCTTCAGAAACTCAACCGCATCTCTCGCTTCCTTGGTAAACGGAAGACGGGTGCAGCCTTCACCCGGCGTCGCCGTATGTTGCTTTAAATGTTCCAGATCACGCGCAATTCTTCCAGTGATATCTTCAATTGCCATGTCAGTTCCTCCTTTGTCCGCTCTCATAACGTCTCTGCTCTTTTTATTCTGCCGCCCTCCCATTCCGGAAGAGCGGCAGCACCATCACTTCTTCTTTTTCAGTCTGTCGTAGACCTGTACCTTGAGCGGCGAATACAGCATGGATGCCGCAATCAGAATGAATCCGACCGTACATGCCGCCGTGCTTCCCGCACCCAGTCCGGCGATGATAATCGCAAACGCCACCATAATGACGATGAATGCGATGGTCAGGCCGCCCTCTTTCGTTTGAAAAAAGCTTTTGTTCTCCATGGGAATCCTCTCCTTATATGCCGACGACTGCAAACAAAATCAGGCCGATGATGATGGCCACGGGCACCGTGATCAAGATAATCCGTTTGAGAACCTCGCCCTCACTGCCGAGGATGCCTGCCGTTGTCGTTCCGAGGATGATCTTGCTCGGGCTGACCGCACTGCCGATCGCACCGCCGGCGGACTGTGCGCCGAGGATCGGTGCGGGATCGAGATGCAGCAGGTTTGCTGTCGTCATCTGGAAGCCGCCGAAGAGAATGTTCGAGCTCATGTTGCTGCCCGTCATAAACGTGCCGAGCAGTCCGACAAACGGCGCCAGAATGACATAAATATTGCCGAGTACATTGGCGATACCGTTTGCGAGAACCTGTGTCTGTCCCGTGCCATCCATGATCTTGGACATGATGACCAGACCGATGACCGCGATGCCGGACGGCATGGTCATGGAGATCGACTTGACAAAGACGCGCTTGACGCCGCCCTCCTTGATCCATCCGTTCTTCTTATAGTAGATCAGACCGATCATCGCCGAGACGAACAGGAACATACTCGCATGGGTAAACGGTGTCAGTGCGGAGAACTTCTCAACCGCCGCGTTGACGTATCCATATCCCGTCACCGTCTCCGGGAACGAGAAACCAAAGGAAATCTGTCCGAGGAACGAATTGATCGGTTTAACGACCAGAACAATCAGCGTGATGGCCGACAGAACGAAGTACGGAACAAACGCCTGTACCAGCGTCATGTCCGGCAGCTCCTCCGACGAATCCGCTCCGCTCGAAGCCTTGCGATTCATGATCGGACTGTCCTCGATGCTCCAGTCCTCGCGGTACATCTTGGTGCGTCCCAGAAGCAGGATGACGATCAGCGAGATGCAGGCCGGAACAAAGCACGAAATTGTCGTGTTGACCTGACTGAGCAGCAGCTCGCCGCCGCCCTGAATGGTGGACAGAATCAGCACTGCCGGCAGACCCTTCTTGATCGCTTTGCCTTTGCCGTAGAACCAGCAGAATGCGAAGCCGGCAATCACGGTCCAGAACCAGATAAAGCCCGCAGTCCAAAGCGCGGTCATCCAGTATTCCGGACTGCCGACCGCCAGATTGGCGGACATGGCGAGCGAATCCCACGCCGCACCCAGTGTACCGAACGTGTTGCCCCACGCCTGACCGAACAGCGGAATGATGACCGCCCACAGCGGCGTGACGCCGATTCCCATCAGCAGCGGTGCGCCGACCGCAACCGGAACACCGAAGCCGGTGATGCCCTGCAGAAAGCTCTCAAAGATCCAGCCCATCGCCAGAACCAGAAGCAGCTCATTCGGCAGAAGCTTGCGCATGCCGTTTCGAATGACCAGAAATGCCTTTGCCTCGTCGCCGACCTGATACATCAGGATCGCCGTCCAGACAATCAGCAGAATGATCAAAGCATTCCAAATGCCTTTGGCACTCTCAGCCGCAATCAGCGTAATGTCGGCTTTGTAGAAGAAAATGCCGGTGAAGATCGTGATCAGCAGACCGACCGGAGCCGCCTCCGTCGCACCCCAACCGCATTTAATCAGCAAAAACAACAGTACGATAATCGGCAGGAATGCCATTACCCACATAAACAGATTGATTGGTATATTCATATTATCTTATCCTAACTGCTAAATTTTCGGTTCAACCGGTCTCGGATAGTCCGAACGTTCCGAAATAAGCTGATTTTTGATGCGCTGTCTGCGCCCCCTCCCCGAAGAGAGGGGACGAAACAACGAAATATGAAATACTCTCATGCAAAAACCACAAAAGTCCTGCATCAAAAATAGGCTTATACGTGAATGACGGTACCCGTCTTTCCGGCCACGCCCTCGCTTGCCTTGTCCAGCAGCGTGATGAGCGCATGGCGTCCCGGTGCAGACTCCGCAAAGCGGATTGCAGCCTCAACCTTCGGCAGCATGGAGCCCTTGGCAAACTGCTCCTCCGCGATGTACTGCTTGGCCTGCTCAACCGTCAGATCGGACAGCCACTCCTGATTCTCCTTGCCGAAATTGATCGCAACCTTTTCGACTGCGGTCAGGATAATCAGATAGTCCGCCCCCAGCTGTGCCGCCAGCAGGCTGCTCGCGTTGTCCTTGTCGATAACTGCATTGACACCGACCAGCTTGCCGTTCTCGCTGGCAACCGGAATACCGCCGCCGCCGCAGGTGATGACGATGTGGCCGGCGCCGACCAGCGTCTTGATTGTCTCCAGCTCACGGATGCGCTTGGGCATCGGAGAAGCGACAACAACGCGGTAGCCGCGTCCCGCATCCTCCATGCAGCGTACGCCGTGCGACTCATTGATCTCCGCCTCTTCCTTGGTCAGGAAGCGGCCGATCGGCTTGGTCGGATTCTGAAATGCCGGATCGTCCTTATCCACCTCAACCTGAGACAGAATGGTCGAAACCTTGCCGTCAATGTTGCGCTTGTACAGCTCATACTTGATGGCGTTCTGTAAATCAATTCCAATATAGCCCTGGCTCATGGCAACACAAGTCGGGAGCGGGATCTGCTTGAGGTTGTCCTGAATGACAACCAGATTGTCCATCGCGTCCTGAATCATGCCGACCTGCGGACCGTTTCCGTGCGTGATAATGATATCCAGATCCTGCTGCGCCAGATCCACGATTACTTTCGCGGTCTTTTCAACAGCTTTCTTCTGCTCTTCAACGTCCTTGCCAAGGGCATTGCCGCCTAGGGCAATCACTACCTTTTTCCTTCCCATAGGGCGCCTCCAATCGAAACTCTTTTTTCAATGCTGGGTGATCCTGCGGATCCCCCGGCTCTTGCCGCAGCCGGGAGACCGCAAAACCATGGTAAAAATAAAGGAACAAAACCAAATCGTAGAGATGGTTATAGGTGTATGCTTGTTCCGGTTTTGCCGGCAAGGCCGTCTGTCGCCTTGTCCAGCAGGGTGATCAGGGAGCGGCGTCCTGGCTTGGATTCCGCAAACCGGATGGATGCTTCGACCTTCGGCAGCATGGAGCCCGGGGCGAAGTGCCCTTCCTTCACATATTGCCTGGCCTGTTCCACCGTGATGTCTTTCAGCCAGACCTGATTTTCCTTGCGGAAATTCAGCGCTGCGTATTCCACTGCGGTCAGAATGATCAACTGATCGGCATCCAGTCTGTCTGCCAGCAGGCAGCTGACGTTATCCTTGTCAACCACTGCGTTGACACCCGTGAGTCTGCCATCCTCGTCGACGACCGGCATTCCGCCGCCGCCGCAAGTGATGACAATGTGTCCGGCTCGGAGCAGCGTCTTGACCGTCTCCAGCTCGCGGACGCGCTTCGGCATCGGGGACGGAACCACGATTCGATAGCCTCTCCCCGCATCTTCCATGCACGGGATGCCATGCGACTCATTGATCTCCGCCTCTTCCTTTGTCATAAACCGTCCGATCGGCTTGGTCGGATGCTGGAACGCCGGATCGTTTTTATCGACCTCGATCTGCGACAGGATAGTAGAAACCTTACCGTCAATGCCGCGGCTGTACAGTTCGTACTTGATTGCATTCTGCAGATCCAGTCCGATGTATCCCTGACTCATGGCAATGCTGCCCGGCAGCGGAACCTGCTTGTAGTTCTTGTATCGAACCACAACATTATCCATCGCAGTCTGAATCATGCCAACCTGCGGACCGTTTCCGTGGGTGATGACAATGTTCAAATCCTGCTCTGCCAGATCGACAATTACCTTCGCCGTTTTTGCTACCGCAACCTTCTGTTCGTCTATGTCATTGCCGAGGGCGTTTCCGCCCAGGGCAACGACAATCGTTCTCTTTTCCTTCATAACGATCGATTCCTTACAGTTGGGTTATGCCGGCTTATGCCTCGAAGCCCAGCTTCTTTGCGTAAGCGACGACTGCCTTCTCGAATGCTTCGATCGGCGGATGAACGGTACCTGCACCAACCTGACCGTAGCCGGCGATCTTGTGTGCGATACCGGTGTTGATAACCGGGGTGATGCCCTTCTCGACAACCAGACGGGCGTCGATGCCGAGGCAGATGCCCTGGAAGTTCCAGGTCGGGACGGTGAAGTTCGGGTTGCGGTCGATTACGATCTCCATCATCTCGTTGCTGGTGCGCAGTGCGTCCTCGTAGCCGCCTGCACCGACGAAGCGGGTAACAGCCGGAGCTGCGATCATCGCCATGCCGCCGACACCGAAGGTCTCGGTGATGGCGCTGTCGCCCATATCCGGGCACGCGTCCTCAGCGTCATAGCCGGTGAAGTACAGACCCTGCGGGGTGTTAACCGGACCGGTAAACCACTCGTCGCCCATGCCGGCGATGCGGATACCGAACTCATAGCCGTTTCTGCACATTGCGGTGACGATCGTGCCGTCGGTGCCGTCGCGCGCGGAGTCCATAACCGCCTTGCCGGTCGCCATCATGATGTTCAGGAAGAACTGATCGGTATCAGCCAGGAACTTGATGACGTCGTAGCGGTCCTTCTCGTCCAGGCCGTCCATCTTGGTGATGATCGGAGCAACTTCCTTCAGGAATGCGAGGGATGCTGCGATGTTTCTCTGATGGAACTCGTCGCCCATTGCAACCGCCTTTGCGATCAGCGGATTGAGTGCCAGACCGTTGTCCATGGAGCGGAGCGCTCTGCCGAGTACCGGACCCAGAACGTCTCTCATCCAGCGCAGACGGTTGACAACTTCCTCGGAGTACGCGCCGAAGCGGAGTACCTTGCCGATGCCCTCGTTCATGGTGCAGTATGCACGATGTCCGTCGGTCTCGTTCTCAACAACAAAGACAGCCATGTTCGGGGAGGTGATGCCGCCCATCGGGCCGACTGCGTTGACGTGGTGGCACGGAATAAACTTGATCTCGCCGTTCTCGAGCATCTTTCTTGCGTCTGCTTCGTTGTCTGCCCACTCCTCGAACAGAACAGCGCCTACGCAGGAGCCCTGCATCGGGTCAGGCATGTTCTCGTATGCTACCGGAGGACCAGCGTGGAGGATGACCTTGCCCTCGCGCATTTCCGGAATGACTTCCTTGGCGCGGACGTTGTCCTTCAGGATCGGCTGGCTCGCAACAACCTTTGCGATAACCTCGCGGTTCTTCTCATCAATGCCCTCGTAATTTCTCAGGAAGTTCAGGGTCTTGATCAGCTTGATATTGCCTCCTGCCGGCGGCATCCAGTCGTACTGTACGACCTCACAGCCGAACTCCTCGCAGACCTCTGCGAAGCTCTTCAGACCGACGTTGATGATCTTCGGCTTCTCGGAGAGCATCTGCATCAGCTTGTCGGACGGCTCGTTCTTCTCGATCTCGACAACCGTCTTCGGACGGATCGGCTTGACCGGCTCAACAAAGTCTCTGCCGATCGCACGGATTGCGGTCTGGCATGCGAGCTTGTTGTTCTCGCAGACGATAACGCCGGCTTCCTTCAGCTTGTTGACAGCTTCGTCATAGCCCTGATAGTCTCTGCGGGTGCCGCATACGGTAGCGACGAAGAATACCTTTCTGTTTGCAGCGTCAGCCTTTGCCTGCAGCTCCTTGATGGTCGGCAGCAGTGCACCGGCCATGTCCGGATGCGAGCCGTAACCCAGCATGATGTCAAGCAGGATGACGCCGGTGGACTCGTCGTCTACTGCTTCCTGCATGCACTCGATGCGCTTTGCCGGATCGATCATCGGATGCGGCTTGCCCTGAGTGTATGCGTCGTCGCCGAGGTCAACGACGATGTTGCCGTCGAGCTGCAGCATGTAGCCCTCGATATCTTCCGGCGGATCGGTGACGTTCAGCGCGTCCTTGATCAGCATCGCCGCCTCGTTTGCGAGCGTGCCGCCGGAGTAGTATGCCTTGATGGTCTTGTTGTCCTCAGCCTTGTAGAACTCGGACTCGTCGACGTCGACGGTAGCTTCCGGAACTTCCTTGCCGCGGACCAGGCTGACTGCCAGGCGGGCAGCCTCATCCAGCGTGTAGGTGTGGTAGAAGTTCTCCTCGTGATACTCCGGCTTCTCGCCCAGGAACAGGGTGATGACCGGCTTGGAGAATCCGCTCAGGCGTGCGGAGATCTTCTCACGGACTGCCTGTGCCGGCGGCTTGGAGATAACGATCAGAACCTTGACGGTCTCGTCCTTCTCCATCGCGTCGATCATATCCATCATCGTGATGCCGCCGACCGTGGTGGACAGGTCGCGTCCGCCGGTGCCGATTGCGTTGTTGACGCCCTCGCCCAGACGGTCAATGATGGTAGTCAGCTCCTGAATACCGGTGCCGGAAGCGCCGATGATGCCGATGGAGCCCTTGGATACGCTGTTGGTGAATGCGATCGGAACACCCTGAATGATGCCGGTGCCGCAGTCCGGACCCATAACCGACAGGCCCTTTGCGTGTGCCTTCTCCTTGAGTGCCTTCTCGTCCTCAATCGTGACGTTGTCGCTGAACATGAATACGTTCAGACCCTGATCCAGTGCGCGGTCAGCCTCGAGTGCTGCGTATGCGCCCGGGATGGAGATGACTGCGAGGTTGGCATCCGGCAGCTTCTCCAGCGCCTTGTCCCAGGACTTGACGCTCTCGGTGCCCTTGGCTGCGTTATTGGAGGTCGCCTGCTTCTTCAGGAACTCTTCTACGTTCTCCATGATGACGTCGAGCATCGCCTCGTCGTCAACGTCTGCAACAACTACCATGTCGTTTGCAGTAGCGGCCATCAGCTCTTCGGTGTCCAGACCGCTCTGCTTAAAGATATCCTTGTTCGCCGGGGTTGCCATCATGATGGAAACCTTCTTGACGCCTTCGAGCGTCGAGATCTCGTTGGTCAAGAGCATGAGTACAACGGAATCCTGATAGCTTCCCTTTTTTACTACGGTTCTTAACATAGTCGTTTCTCCTTCTGCTTAGATTTTATTTGGTGTTTTTCTATCGTCCGATCTGCTTAGTCTGCAAATCTGTTCTTGTGATCGTATCTGTCGAAGTGGATGTCGTCGCTCTTCAGATAGTCGTAGATCTCGTCGACAACGTCGATGCCGCCGGAAGCGTAAGCCTTGTCGCGGCGCATGATCGCTCTCTCACCCGGATAGTAGACCTTGCCGTAGCCCTCAGCTGCCGGCATCTCGCCCAACTCGTCGCATACCTGAGACATTCTCTTCTTGAACTCCTCAACGCCGACGAAGCGTGCCGGATCGATGACGATATGCATCTGGCCCAGCTCTCTGCCCTTGGACAGGTCGTGATACATGGAGCTGACGTGCTTGCCGAACGGAACGCCCAGCAGGACGCCGGAGAAGATGTCAACCATCATCATCAGGCCGTAGCCCTTTGCGCCTGCGATCGGAACCAATGCGTTGACCAGATTCGGATCGGTAACCGGCTGACCCTTTTCGTCGACAGCCCAGGTATCCGGAATCTGCTCGTGCTTGGAACGCTTGGACAGGATCTTGCCCCATGCCTGAACGGTGGTCGCCATGTCGAATACAACGCGGCGGTCGTCTGCGGTCGGAGCCGCGAACGAAATCGGGTTGGTGCCGTAGTACGGCTCGGTGCCGCCGTACGGAACTGCCATCGGGTCGGACTGGCAGAACGTGATCGCAACCAGATCCTCCTTGGCAGCCATCTCAGCGTAGTAGCCGATCGAGCCGCTGTGGGACATGTTGGTCATGCCGACGATTGCAACGCCGTTCTTCTTTGCCATCTCGATGGCCTTCTTCATGCCCTCGATTGCAACGACGTAGCCGACACCGTTGTCGCCGTCGAAAATGCCGGAGCACGGACCGGTTTCCTTCCAGGTGAACTTCGGATCGTGCGTAATGCCGCCCTTGGCGATGCGCTCGCTGTAATACTCGACGCGGACCGCACCGTGGGAGTCATAGCCTCTCTCGTGCGACCAGGTCAGCACCTCTGCGGTCTGCTCTGCATGATCCTCACGCAGGCCGGCCTTGACCATCTTGTTCTTCATCAGGCTCTTGAGTTCTTCACGCGATACTTTCATATTGGTGTTTCCTTCCTTTCTATATTTCACACGAGCAGCGCCGGCTTTCTCCCAAACCGTCCGCCGCACCAAATCATATCCGAATTATAACTCGACGTCGCGGTTGCAGTCCTTGGAGTAGATGTAGGTGAGAACCTCTTCTCTTCCCTCATCGCCGACTGCGTAGCATGCCTGCGGGCAGTACGCATCCATGAATACGTAGTCGCCCTTCTTGACCGGAATCCACTCGTCGTCCAGACGGTACATGCCCTTGCCGCTCAGGAAGTACATGCCGTGCTCCTGTACATGGGTCTCGATGTATCCGTGGGAAGCGCCGATGTGGAACTTCAGAATGTGCATGTTCATATCGAAGCCGAACTCCTTCGGCAGGAAATCGCGGATGTAGCAGTTGGACATGCCCTCGTAGGACTCCCACGGAAGGTCTTCTGCGTTGCCGGAAACCGTGTATGCCTCGTAGCCCTCGAGCTTGCTGTATCTGCGTCTGTACAGATAGAGCTTGGCATCGCCCTCGCCGCAGTGCTCAAAGCCCAGCGCCTTGTCCTCCGGAGAGTAGAAGTATCCGCCCTCGGTCAGGACTGCTTCCTTGTCGGCGTTCTTGACCTTGACCTGTCCTTCAATGACATAGAGGAAGGTCTCAATGCCATTTCCGCCGATGGCGTCGTTCTTGCCGCCCTCGTGAACGGTGATGATGTAGTCGGCAAACGATGCACCCATTGCCGGGGAACCCAGGATCGTGGTGTCACAGTTTACGTAACCCGGAATGCTGTTCTTGACCAGTCCGTCCGGCTCGAGCAGAACCCAGTTTTCCGTCTTGACGATCGAGCGGGTCGCCAGCAGCTCATCTCTGTAACCAATCTGATTGTTTAAGTATCCCATATTCGTACCTTCTCCCTTAAAATTTTGATTGAAATCCGTTTTGCGGTCAACCACTTTTTACAATTCCATTATGACAAGATAATCCGCGATTTGCAATAGACATTGTATACAAATAGGACATTTTTATTTTGTGCAATGTCATGTCAATTGTGAATTATAACCACGGTTTCACGAATTCTCACCAATTTCCAATTAAAATCATCCGGAAAAATCTGTATCGCAGAAAATTATTTCAAAATTAAATTGAAATCCGGAATTGTTTTTGCTATGATTAGTTCAATCGAATTTCTTACACGGATCCGGCGCAATTCGACCGGAATCCGTTAGTTTCAGGAGGGATACCCATGCTTCAGCAGGAGGATCAGCGGATTTCGGACGCATCCTACGAAAAATACCTGACAATTTACCGTGATTCAGACGTGACGCCCCGGGCGTGCATTCTGTATTTTCACGGCGGCGGCCTTCTCTACGGACTGCGCACCGACCTTCCCGATGGTCATATCAGAACATTGACCAAGGCGGGATACCTGATTGTCGCCTTCGACTACCCGCTCGCGCCGGTGGTCAAGCTGGACAAGATTCTGGAGGACGTCTGCGATTCTGTGAATTATTATTTGGATGGAAACATTGATACCGTCGATGGTTCGCTCCCGTATGTTCTCTGGGGACGCTCTTCGGGTGCCTATCTCTGTCTGCTCGCCGCGGCCTGCGGCAAGCTCAGCAAAAAGCCGGCGGCGGTTCTGTCGTACTACGGTTACGGCTTTCTGTGCGACGGATGGTTCGATGCACCCACGCCGTATTACCGCAAGCTCCCCGCAGTCAGCGAATCCTGTCTGGATTCGATCCGTCCGGAGGTTCATGCAGACGGCGATCTGGACACCCATTACATGATCTACGTGTACGCGCGTCAGACCGGAAAATGGCGCGAGATGATTTACGAGGGACGGATGAAATACTTCTATTTGAACTATTCCCTCCGCCTGTGCGACAAATTCCCCTGTCCGCTGTTCTGTGCACACAGCATCAACGATCCGGATGTCCCGTACAAGGA
>JALFIV010000054.1 GCA_022775385.1 Clostridiales bacterium | reverse complement strand
GGTGCGGGTCTCGACGCCGTCCTCGGTACAGGTCGCCGGTGTAATTACTTCCCACTCGCCCCATTTGTGGTTAATTGGGTCGATATCCTCGGTTTTGGTCTTTGCACAATACTTGCATTTGCAGGTCTTGACGCCCTTCTCCGTGCAGGTCGGCGCGGTCTTTACCGTGCCATTGTCCCAGATGTGAATCGCCACAAACGTGAAATGGCTATCACTATTGGCATACGTCTCTGCCGTGGAGCCTTCGTGTCCGCGGATCGTTCCGCTACGCATGTTCGGATTGTTAAATACGCACTTTGGATTCCGAACAGTAAGCGTCAATCCAGAGATGTTCACCAATGAATCTCCTCCTAGGCTCTGCACACTTTCCGGAAGAACAAGCGCTTTCAGACTACGGCACTCAGCAAACGCTTCGCTTTCAATCACCGTCACACCGTCCGGTATGTTGATGCTCCCCAGATTAATGCAGTCATAGAATGCACTCGCGCCGATGCGCTTCACACCCTTGCCAAGCGTTGCGGTCTTTAACTTACCGAGTTCAAAAAACGCATAGTTTCCTATTGCAGTCACACCGTCCTCGACGACGACCTTGGTGATCGATTCTCTCAGGTTCCACCACGGACGGACGTCATAGTCATAGTCATCCATCGCGCCCTCTCCGCTGATGGTCAGCGTGCCGTCCGCGTATGCCCAGTTCACGTCTGTTCCGCATGTTCCGCTGGTCGGTACGTCCTGCACCGTGATGGACTGCACGTCGTCTTCGACTGTCATATCCTCGGATTCCGGTGCGGTTTCGTCAAGTACGAGACCCGAATCCTCCTCCGTGTCCTCCGTCAGGACGATATCCTCCTCGATGACGTCCTCGCTGACGTCAAGCTCCAAAGCCAGCGCCGCCGAGGACTGCATCACGAACGCTCCCGCCAACAGGAGTGCCAGTACTCTTTTTTTCATACTCATGCCCCTTTCTCAACGCATTCCGTATTTTTCACGACAAATGATCACCATAAATTGTTTTAATTGTATCATATTATCTGGATACTCACAAGCCATTCTCACCCAAACTTTATATGAATACACCATGTTGTATCTATTCTCGCCGAAACAGCCTGCATCCCTCTATACAAAAAGGGAGCTCCGGCGCAGACTCATCTGCATATCGGAAGCTCCCGTTGTGATCGTTAGTGTTTCTTTTTCCGCTTGTCCTCCATGAGGTCGCCGCGCAGCTCGAGATATTCATCATAGGTGCACTGCTTATCCCATGTTCCGTCCTCATTCAGCTCAATGATGCGGTTTGCAATCGTCTGTACAAACTCGTGGTCATGGGAGGCGAACAGGACGTTGCCCTTGAAGTCGATCAGACCGTTGTTGACCGCGGTGATGGACTCCAGATCCAGATGGTTGGTCGGCTGATCCACCACCAGCACGTTCGAGCCGTACAGCATCATGCGCGCGAGCATACAGCGTACCTTCTCACCGCCGGACAGGACGTTGACCGGCTTGTAGACATCGTTGCCCGAAAACAGCATCTTGCCGAGGAACGAGCGCAGGGTGGTCTCCAGCGTATCGGTCTGGGAATACGGCGCGAGCCAGTCCAGCATGGACTCCTCATGACCGTTGAAAAATTCGGAATTGTCCTTCGGGAAGTACGACTGACTGGTCGAGACGCCCCACTTGAACGTACCCTCGTCCGGCTCCAGCTCGCCCATCAGGATCTGGAACAGCGTGGTCGCCGCCTGCTCGGTCTCGCCGACAAACGCGATTTTATCGCCGCGCGCGACGCGGAACGAGACGTTGTTCAGGATTTTCTCCCCGTCGATGGTCTTGCTGATGCCGGACACCTCGAGGATGTCCTTGCCCGGCTCGCGGTCCATCTGGAATCCGACGAACGGATAACGGCGGGAGGATGCCGGAAGCTCCTCGACACTCAGCTTGTCAATCAGCTTGCGGCGGCTGGTCGCCTGACGGGATTTGGACTTGTTGGCGGAGAAGCGGCGGATGAATTCCTGCAGCTCCTTGATCTTCTCATCGGCACGCTTTTTCTGGTCGTTCATCATGCGCTGCATGAGCTGGGAGGACTGATACCAAAAATCGTAGTTGCCGACATACATCCGAACCTTGCCGTAGTCGATGTCCACAATATGCGTGCAGACATTGTTGAGGAAGTGACGGTCATGCGAGACGACGATGACCGTGCCCTCGTAATCCGCGAGGAAGTTCTCCAGCCACTGAATCGAGCGGATGTCCAGATGGTTGGTCGGCTCGTCGAGCAGCAGAATCTCCGGATTGCCGAACAGTGCCTGTGCCAGCATAATCTTGACCTTTTCCGCGTCCGGACGGTAGCGCATATGACCGAACAGAATCTCATCGGCATCCAGACCCAGACCCTGCAGCAGCTTTGCCGCGTTGGTGTCGGCGTTCCAGCCGTCCAGCTCGGCGAACTCGCCCTCCAGCTCGGCGGCGCGGTTGCCGTCCTCCTCGGTGAACGGGTCCTTGGCGTACAGCGCATCCTTCTCCTGCATGATCTCATACAGGCGCGGATTGCCCTGAATGATGGTATCGAGTACCGTGAACTCGTCGAACGCAAAGTGATCCTGACGCAGAACCGACATACGCAGACCGGGCTTCATCTCGACCGTGCCGGTGGACGGCTCGAGATCGCCGGAGAGCATACGCAGGAAGGTGGACTTGCCGGCGCCGTTCGCGCCGATGACACCGTAGCAGTTGCCGGGTGTGAATTTGAGATTGACATCCGAGAACAGGTTCTCACCGTCAAAGTTAATGCTGAGATGGTTGACCGTAAGCATAAAAAAGCCTCCTGAAAAGCAAAATCCTTTCCACTGTACAAACAGCGGAAAACAGAAAAAAGCGGGCGGCAGCAGGTTGTCGTCCGCTTTCCAATTGTCGATTACATCACGAGCTGGATGATTACACCGGCGGCGACCGCAGCCAGATAGGTGCAGAGAATAATCTTGACCGCCTCACTGCGGCGCGGCGCATCGCTCGCAAGCAGGATAAATCCGAATCCTGCGCCCGCGCTCAGTCCCGCAATCGCACCGCCGAAGCTGATTGCACCGGACAAAAACAGCTCAACCAGCAGAACCGATACCGCACAGCCCGGGATCAGACCGATGAGCGCACAGAGCGCCGGCTGCAGCAGCGTTCCCTCCAGCAGGAGCTTCGCCAGCGTTTCGGTTCCGACCAGCTCCACGATGATGTTCAAAATCAGCATCGTGATGAGCAGATACAGACAGGTTGTGAGCGTGCGGGAAATCGAAAAGCTCACAAGCGAGCCGCCCGAGCAGGCTGCACACGAGCAGGATACGTTCATATCATCCATCTCATCGCCGTCCACCTCGTCATCCGGGAGATCCATCTCACTCAGACGGGTGCGGAACACAAACAGATAGAAGAAATATCCCGCGGCAATCGCAATCACCAGCTTGATTACAATCAGCAGCGCAACGGTTTTCCAGTTCTCCGCGCCATTTGCCAGCAGAACCGGAATCGCCTCATCCGAAGTCGAGAGGAACACCGCAATGAGCGCCGCCGGTCCCAAAAAACCGCGGCAGTACAGCGCGGAGCATCCGACGGAGAATCCGCACTGCGGAATTGCGCCGACCAGTGCGCCAATGAGCGGACTGAGCGGCTCCGCTGTTGTGACCAGCCGCACGACCGAATCCGCGCGGGTTTCCATCCATCCGACAATAAGGTATACCACAAATAGGATCGGAACTGTTTTGACGATGTCCAGAACAGTTTCCAAAATCACCTCGGTCACAGCAGACCACCTCCTTATCTCCGGGCATGTAAACGTAGTATACCATCGTACTTCCGAGAGAACAAGTGGAAGAATTCATAAAAAATTAGCCCAAAAAGACAAAACTGTCATCCCAATGTGAAAAACCCGGGATGACAGTTCAATTAAATTCACAGATAGGGTTCAGCTGTTCTCCGCGCGCAGACGCTCAAGCAGTTCACCGTAGGCGAGCACCATCTCCACGGCGCCGTCGATGCCGAGCTTGCTGGTGGAAACGCTCAGGTCATAGCTGGATGCACTTTCCCATTTCTGACCGGTGTAGTAGTTAAAGTAGTTCGAGCGCTTTTTGTCGCGCTTGCCGATTTCGTCCTCAATGCGGTTCTCCGGCAGTCCGAGATCGTGCACCGCATGGTGGATGCGGAAGTCCATATCCGCCGTCACAAAGATACGGGCGACATTCGGGCGGTCGCGCAGGATGTAGCTGCTGCAGCGTCCGACGATGACACACGGACCGTCGTCCGCCGCCTTCCGGATGATCTCCGCCTCCTCCGCAAACAGGCGGTCGCTGATATTCAGGCTGGGCGACTGCGTCACCGGATTGACCGCGGTGTACGTTCCCATGACCAGAGAGTACAGAAAGCTGTTGGTCGGCTTTTCGTCAAATCCTTCAAACAGCTTGCGGTTGACTCCGGCATTTTTTGCGGCAAGGTCGACAATCTGGGAATCATAAAACGGAATCCCCAATTTCTGCGCAAGACGCTCGCCCACAATATGGCCGGCACTGGCAAACTCCCGCTCGAAGGTGTAAATCGTTGAAGTCGTCATACAGACACATCCTCTCCTCTGATATGCTATTAGTATACCACATTTCTTTCAAAACAGCAATTCTCTCCAGCCGAAGCGGAAGGGTTGTCATGTCCGCCTGCTTTCTTCCAGCGAAAAAACAACCAAAATTTTCAAAGCAACCTTTTTAATTGTTATGAAAGCATACGAAAACCACGCAAAACAAGGCGATTTCTGCTGTATAACCCGCAATTTTATTGCAAATTCGAAACCACCGTGCTATAATACACACAATGTAATCCAGATACAGGAAAGCGAAAATGTAAATTTATCGCACACACCCAGCGGGAAGTGTCGACGAAAAGCGGCACAGAGGGGATTGTACCGTGGCACCGCAGACGGTCTGCGGACAAAGCAGATGCCGCACCAGCACTTCCCGGCTACCTACGTAAGGAGATTGAACATGAACAATTTGAATGCAGCTGCATGGTACACCATTGCAGCAAAGGCAAGCGGCAAGGTCATCGAGATCGCTGACGCATCCGCTGAGAACGGCGCCGCTGTCTGCCTCGCAGAGAACACCGGCGCAGAGCAGCAGCTCTGGCAGATTTCCGCCGAGGGCGAGGCTTCCAAGATTGTCAACAAGGCAACCGGCAAGGCGCTCGACATCATCAGCCTCGGCACGGTCGACGGTGCAAACCTGCATCAGTGGGAGTTCGTCGGCGGCGAGAGCCAGCTGTGGACGCTGGAAGCACGTGAGGACGCATATGTCATCAAGTCCGTCCTGTCCGGCAAGTGCATCGACATCGTCGATATGGCAGCTGACACCGACGGCGCACGCCTCCAGATCTGGGAGGACGTAAACGGCGAGAACCAGCAGTGGATCATCACCGAGGCAATTGCCGCTCCGGCCGAGAAGAAGGAAGAGGCTCCGGTTGTCGAGGCAGCTCCGAAGGCTGAGGAAGCTCCGAAGGCGGAAGAGGCTCCGAAGGCTGCCGAGAAGAAGGCTCCGGCGGCAAAGAATACCACGACCCGCAAGACCGCGGCGAAGAAGCCGGCGGCGAAGAAGACTTCTACCCGCAAGACTGCGGCGAAGAAGACGACTACCACCCGCAAGACTGCAGCAAAGAAGACCACCAAGAATGCTGCAGCTTCCGAGGACAAGTAATCGCATCGTATCTGGACAAAGACAGCAGGCTGTACGCGACCCCGCGGACAGCCTGTTTTTTTATACATCCCGCGGCTTTCCGTGCGCCGCGAGCCACAGCTTGCGCGCCCAGTCCACCGGAATCACGGTAAACGCGAGCGCCGCCGTGACCGCAAGCTCGCCGGCTGTCAGCGGCTCCGTGCGGAACAATGCGCCGCCGAAGTAGATCATCACGACCTGAATCGCCGCGACCGCGCCCATAATCAGCACAAACAGCGGATTTCTTGCGATGTGCGCCAGCAGATTCAGACGGTGCGTCCGCGCATTGAACGCGTGAAACACACTGCAGAAGATGAACAGTGCAAAAAACGCGGTCAACAGATGGATCGGCTGCGTATCGTAGTGCAGCCAGCTGCGCACCGGCGGCAGCCACAGGAATACCGCGCACAGCGCAACGGTGTAGCATCCGATCACCGCAATCTGTCCCGCCATATACCGGTTGAGCACCGGATCCTCGCGCCGTTTGGGCGGCTCGTTCATGTATTCCGCAAGCGGCGGCTCCCCCGAAAACGCGAGTCCCGCCAGCGTATCCATGATCAGGTTCACCCACAGCATCTGCATGACGGTCACGGGTGTGTCGATGCCGATCAGCGGTCCGACGACCGAGACCCCGACCGCACACACATTCATCGTGAGCTGAAACACCAGAAACTTTCGGATACTCTTGAAAATCGTGCGTCCGTACAGCACTGCGCGGGCGATGGATGCGAGATTGTCGTCCGCGATGACGATATCTCCCGCTTCCTGCGCGACCTCAGTCCCGCTTCCCATCGCAAATCCGATGTCCGCCATGCGGAGGGCAGGGGCATCGTTGACGCCGTCACCGGTCATTCCGGTCACCCATCCGCACGCCTGTGCCGCCGCGACCAGTCTGGTTTTGTCCTGCGGCATCGCACGCGCCAGAACACGCAGTTTGGGGAGCAGTGCCGCGAGTTCTTGTTCGCTCAGATGCTCGATCTGACTGCGCTCGTACACACCGCCGGAGCCATCCAGCAGACCGGCGCGCTCAGCCACCGCACGCGCGGTATCCACGCTGTCCCCCGTCAGCATGACCAGTCGGATGCCCGCCCGTTCCAGCTGCTGCACCGCGCCGCGCGTCTCACGCCGGATCGGATCGCGCAGGACGACAGCGGCTGTCATGGTCAGTCCGTCCGGCAGCTGTTCTCCCACCGGTTTATCCGTCATCGCAAGCAGCAGAACCCGTCCGCCTGCGCCTGCCTCCTCCCGGATCATCCGCTGTATCCGCCGGATGTCCAGCGGTGCCGCAGTTCCGTCCGGCAGCAGGCACTGCGTACAGTGCGGAAGGACGACCTCCGGCGCGCCGCGGATCAGGGTGACCGCCCGTCCGGTCAGACGCACCGCCGCGTATTTCCTCGCGGAGTCAAACGGCACGCGCTGTGCCGTCCCCTCCATCGGCTGTCCCGCGGCAATCGGCAGCACTGCCTGCAGCATCGCGCGGTCGGTTGCATTTCCGCCGACCACACGGGTTCCGGAGATGCTCGCCGCCGTGTTGCACCGACAGTCGGCATACACAAGCTGAAACAGCGCCGGCGCACCCGCCTGCAGCGCGGAGATTCCGTCGATTCGCGTCCCGTCTCCGCACAAGAATCCGTCCGCCGACATCCGTCCGCCGGTCAGCGTTCCGGTTTTGTCCGTGAACAGGATGTTCAGACTTCCGGCGGTCTCGATGCCGGTCAGTCGTCTCACAAGGACATGATCGCGCATCATTCGCACGACATTTGCCGACAGCACGACCGTAATCATCATCGGCAGTCCCTCCGGCACAGCCACAACGATCACCGTGACGGCGAGGGTGACTGCATGCAGAACATGAGACACCTGCTCGGCGAGTGTCTGGTGCAGACCGCCCTGTATGCCGAAGGAGAAGAACAGATCCACACCCGCTACAAGCACGGCTGCCGCGATGCCAAACCGGCTGATCACGCCCGCCAGATGCTCAAGACGGAGATGCATCGGGCTGTCCCGCGTCTCCTCCTGCACCTGCTGTGCCATGCTCCCGTAAGTCGTCGCCCGTCCAACCGCGAGCACCTCCATCTCCCCTTCTCCCGCCGTAATCACACTGCCGCGGAACAGCGTGCTCTGCGGATTTGCCGGACTGCTTTCTCCCGGGATCTTGGTGATCTCGCGGCTCTCTCCGGTGAGGGCGGACTGATCCACCTGCAGTTCGCCGCGGATCAGCACACCGTCCGCCGCAATGCGTTCGCCGCTCTGCAGCAGGACGAGATCACCTACGACAATCTCATCCGACGGGATACTCTGCACCATCCCGCCGCGCCGCACGCGCACCTGTGTCCGCGCCGCCTCCTCCTGCATCCGCCGGAACGCGGCGTCACTGCCGTATTCCGAGAGCGCGGAGATAAACGTCGCGAGAAACACTGCCGCCGCAATTCCTGCGGTCTCAAACCACGGCGCACCGCGCAGGAGGAACAGCGCGTTGATGGCGAGTGCGATGAGCAGGATACGGATAATCGGATCGCCGAATCCAGCCAGCACCTTTTTCCACAACCCGCTGTGCGCCTGCTTTTCCAGCACATTGCTCCCATGCAGCTGACGCGACTGCACAACCTGCTGTGCGCTCAGTCCTCCGCTCCCCGTCATCCGCTCTCCTCCTTTGGTGTCCGTATCAGTACGGTATATGTCCGGACGGAGAAAAAAAGACCGGTGGCATGACAAAGACCATTGAAACCCACTGTGGTTTCCGTGTATAATACAGGAGGAATCTTCCTGTTTTATAAGAGAACAGCGAATGTACTGGGAGATAGAAAATGGAAAAATGTATTGTCTGCGGGAGACCGCTCCCGGAACACACCAATATGTGCGGATACTGTGGCTTTCCGGTAAAAAAACAATATTTTTTGTCAAAACATCAATATCGCGCGTGGATGAATGATGTCGTCTTGCCACGGCGTCTCGCTCTTCAGCAGTTGGAGCTGAACAAACAGCGCAGACAGCTCGAAGAACAGCAACGAGTGTTTCAAGAACAGCAGCGGCAGTTTGAAGAGCAGAAAAGCAAGGAGATTGTGGCGGAGTCCGTGACCAGCAAACCGTTGACGGGATGGGAACA
>JALFIV010000052.1 GCA_022775385.1 Clostridiales bacterium | reverse complement strand
GAGCATCGGGACGCAGACCGTACAGTATGTGCTCGGTCTGGTGCGCGACGGACGGGAGAATCAGGTGACCGAGATCGGAAAGGACGTCGTCTGCATCACCTCCAAGGGCAAGCCGATCAAGGCAAAGACGCTCGGACAGAAACGGTATATGGAGGCGATCCGCAATCATACGATCACGCTTGGTATCGGACCGGCGGGCACCGGCAAGACCTATCTAGCGGTCGCGGCGGCGGTCGCGGCGTTCCGCGACAAGAAGGTCAGCCGCATCATCCTGACCCGACCGGCGGTCGAGGCGGGCGAAAAGCTCGGCTTCCTGCCGGGCGATCTGCAGAGCAAGGTCGATCCGTACCTGCGCCCGCTGTACGACGGTCTGTTTGATATGTTCGGCGCAGACAGCTTTGCCAAGCTGCTCGAACGCGGCAGCATCGAGGTCGCGCCGCTCGCCTACATGCGCGGACGCACGCTGGACGATTCCTTCATCATTCTGGACGAGGCGCAGAACACGACACCGGAACAGATGAAGATGTTCCTCACCCGCATTGGATTCGGCTCACAGGCGGTCGTGACCGGCGACGTCACGCAGATCGATCTGCCCGGAGAGCGCGTGAGCGGACTCAAGGAAGCGATGAAGGTATTAAAGGATGTCGAGGGCATCGCACAGTGTGTGCTCACCGACCGCGACGTCGTGCGTCATGAGCTGGTACAGCGCATTGTCCGTGCGTATGACAAATACGAAAAGCAGAAAGAGCTGCGCAAGACCCGTGCGGATGCCGGACGGGGCAAGGGCGCGAGAAAGTGAGAACAGAGATGAACTATCGGATTCGTATCACATCGGAGGTCGAGCTTGCCAATCCGGAGGCGGTCTCCGAACTGATTACCCGCTGTGCCTGCGCGGCGCTCGAGCAGGAGAATGCACCGGAGGGCAGCTTTGTGGATGTCACGATTGTGGATCACGAGACCATCCGCCAGATCAACGCGGAGCAGCGGGATAAGGATATGGTGACAGATGTGCTGTCCTTCCCGATGCTGGATTTCTACAACGGCGAGCAGCCGGAGGATTTGGAATTTGACCGCAATCCGGAGGACGGATCGCTGTTTCTCGGCGATATGATTTTGAACTACGAGCGCGCCTGTGAACAGGCGGCGGAATACGGCCATTCGGTCGAACGCGAGTGCGGGTTTCTGACCGTGCACTCCATGCTGCATCTGGTCGGCTACGACCACGAGCGAAGCGAAGAGGAGCGCAGGCTCCAGCGCGAACACGAGGAATCTGTGCTGCGCGGTCTGGGTCTGACGCGGGAAGAAGAGGAGTAATACGATGAGTGTAACAAAAAGTGCGATTATTTCGATCGTCGGACGTCCGAACGTCGGCAAGTCCACCCTGCTCAACAAGCTGGTCGGGGCGAAAATTGCGATCGTATCCAATAAACCGCAGACGACGCGCACCCGCATCACGGGTGTGGTCAGCCGCGGAAACTGTCAGTTTATCTTTCAGGACACACCGGGACTGCACAAGCCGCGCTCCCGACTGGGCGATTATATGGTCAAGGTCGTGCGCGATACCGTATCCGATGTGGATATCGCGGCGCTGGTGGTCGAGCCGACGCCGAAGATCGGTCCGGCGGAGCAGGAGCTGATCGACCGCATGAAGGAATTTCATATGCCGTCCATCCTGATTATCAACAAGATCGACACGGTCAAAAACGAGGACTTGCTCGCGGTCATCGCGGCGTATTCGCAGGTGCATGACTTTGACGCGGTCGTGCCGGTCTCGGCGGTCAATGAGACCAATCTCGACATTCTGTTCGAGGAATTTGAGAAATTTGCAATCGAGGGACCGCAGCTGTTCCCGGACGATATGCTGTGCGATCAGCCGGAGCGTCAGCTCGCGGCGGAGATTGTGCGCGAGAAAATGCTGCTGCTGCTCGACAAGGAGGTTCCGCACGGAACGGCGGTCGCGGTGGAGCGCATGAAGGAGCGCGAGGACGGTCTGGTCGAGATCAACGCGACGATTTACTGTGAAAAGAAGAGTCACAAGGGCATTATCATCGGCAAACAGGGCGCGATGCTCAAGAAGATCGGTGCGCAGGCGCGTGTGGATATCGAGGAACTGCTCGACACCCGCGTCTTCCTCCAGCTCTGGGTCAAGGTTAAGGAGGACTGGCGCAACAACCAGTATCAGATGCGCAATTTCGGCTATGAGGACGAATAAGAACGGGGCGGTTTCATGCAGCATGTGACGGTGAAAGGGCTCGTGATCCGCGAGACCGACTTTGGCGAGGCGGACCGGTTTATCACGGTACTGACCGCGGAGCTGGGTAAAATCGAGGTGCTGTGCCGCGGCATCCGCCGCAAGCGCGGCTCGCTCGCCAACGCGGTCCGGCTGTTCTGTTACAGTGAGCTGACGCTGTACGCCTCCGGCAAACGCTATACCTTAAATGATGCGTCGGTGGAGATGTCGTTCTGGTCGATCACATCGGACATCGAACAGTACGCGCTGTGCTGTTATCTCGCGGAGCTGGCGGCCATCGCCTCCGACGAGGACACCGAGAGCGGCGAGCTGATGACGATGTTCCTGCGCGCGCTGTATGCGCTGGATCAGCAGAAGCGTCCGGTTCAGATCGTCAAGCCGGCGTTTGAGCTGCGTCTCGCGTCCATTCTGGGCTTTGCGCCCGATCTCCTTCAGTGCGGCGTGTGCGGTGCGACGGAATTTCCCGACGGCGTCTCGTTCCTGATTGAGGACGGCCGTTTGGTGTGCGCCTCCTGCCGCAGGCGCATCGGCGGGACGTATTTCAGCGTGACGGAGGGAATGCTCGCGGCGATGCGGCATATTCTGTTTTGCGACGGAAAAAAGCTGTATGCGTTTCAGCTCAACGCTTCGACCGCTGAGGCATTGGGCACGCTGTGCGAGCGCTATCTGCTGTACCATCTGGACGAGCGGCTGACGACGCTGGAGTTTTATCACACGCTGTTTCCGGAGACAGACAAACGGACGACAGGGGAGAATGAACATGAGTAAGATTGTGATTCTGGTCGGCAGTGTCCGGAGAGAGGGAAACACCGACCTGCTCGCAAAGGCGTTTGCAGACGGTGCGTCACTGCACAATGAGGTCATGGTGATCTCTGTGGCGGACTATCGGGTACATCCCTGCGTCGGATGCAATGCGTGCGCACGGGAGGAAAACCAGCCGTGTGTCCAGCAGGACGATATGCAGAAGATCTATCCGGTTCTGGCGGAGGCGGACATCATCACCGCCGCGTCGCCGGTCTATTTTTACGGGATCAGCGCACAGCTGAAGGCGGTTGTCGACCGTCTGCACACCCCGATGAGAACGAATTTCCGGGTGAAAAAGCTCGGACTGCTGCTGACGGCGGCCTCTCCGCTGCCGGCGGTGTTTGACTCGATCAAGATGCAGTATCAGCTGATTCTGGACTATTTCAAGCTGGAGAGCATCGGCAGTGTGCTGGTACAGCAGGT
>JALFIV010000032.1 GCA_022775385.1 Clostridiales bacterium | reverse complement strand
ATCTCCTCGACAATCAGCCAGTCCAGCAGGTCATACTTGTCTTTGAAATGGTGATAGAAGGTGGAGCGCATAATTCCCGCCCGATCCGCGATCATCTGAATGGTCAGTTTCTCAAACGGGTGCTCCTGCATCAGCTGCTTGAAGCTGCCTGCGATCACCAGTTTCATGCTGTCTTTTTTCCGCGTCATAGAATCATAAATCAATCTTTCTTATAGTTGGTATACGCCGGCGTCTTGTGCGTCCGGCTCGCCCAGATTTCATCCGCACTCTCTTTCCAGCACGCCGCATATTCTGTGCATTTGCCGCACAGGTGCTCCGCCGTCTCCGGCGACTCCAGATCGGTGGAGTGTGCACCCGACCGCGCGACCATCTCCTTCAGCAGCTCCGGATTCTCCAGCATCGGGCACGGGCGCAGATGGTTCTCGTTGAACGGCTGTCCGTCGCGGTACGCCATGAACAGCGGGCTCTTCAGGATTTCCAGAATGCTGTACTCGCGGATATTCATGTTGGAATAGTGGATGAATACACACGGCTCGGCATCGCCGTTGGAGTTGATATGGAAGTAGTTTCTGCCGCCGGCAATGCATCCGCCGACAAACTCGCCGTCGTTCTGGAAGTCCATCAGGAAGATCGGCTTGCCGCCGTGGATTGCGCGCACCTCGCGCACGCGCTTGATCATGTACTTGCGCTGTTCCGGCGTCGGAAGCAGATCCGGAGAAGCGCCGTTTCCGACCGGCATATAGTGGAAATAGAACGAATAGCGGACGCCCTTTTCAATCAGCATATCCAGGAACGCATCGCTCGTGACCGCCTCGACATTCGCGCGGGTGTAGCAGATCGAGGTGCCGAAGATCAGGCCGTACTGCTTCATCAGATCCATCGCATGCAGAACGGCGTCATAGTGTCCGTCTCCGCGCCGTCCGTCGTTGGTCTCCTTGGTTCCCTCAATGGAGAGCGAGAACGAGATGTTGCCGACACGGACACATTCCTTGCAGAATGCCTCGTCGATCAGCGTCGAGTTGGTGTAGATATTGAATGCACAGTCGTTGTGCTTCTCACACAGGCGGATGATGTCGTTCTTGCGGACAAGCGGCTCGCCGCCGGTGAGCATATAGAAATAGACGCCGAGCTGCTTGCCCTGCGTGATCAGATCGTCCATTTCCTCAAAGGTCAGATTGAGCCGGCTGCCGTATTCCGCCGCCCAGCAGCCCGTGCAGTGCAGGTTGCACGCCGAGGTCGGGTCGAACAGAATCAGCCACGGAATGTTGCATTTATAGATCTCACGGTTCTTGCGGATGGTCTTGGTTCCGTTCAGGAACGCCTCAAATCCCAGATTGAGCGCGGTCATCTTGAGGACATGCGGGTCGATCTCGTCGATGATCCGGTAGATGTACTGTGTCCATTTGTTCTCCGGATTGGTCAGATAGTCCTTCGCCGCCGCGAGCTGCTGCTGGCTGAACACATCTCCGGCAAATTTTCCGGTCAGATCGAGAATGCGGCTGATTCCCTTCTCCGGATCTTTTTTGACACTCTTCAGCGCAAAATCAATCGCCGTTCCAAACGCCGCACGGGCGGCAGCATGTGTCATTCCCATGATTGTTTCCCTCTTTTCATCATAAATACCGTCTTTTCAAACGGATATCCGCATTGATGTTTTAGAATCTAACGTTACTATATCGCCGCATTTGTCGACTTGCAAGCGACAGTTTTCAAGATTTGTCCATTTTTCGCAAAACTTTCACAAATACCGCAGAAGTTGTCGATTTGTTGATTCCGCCGCGGAGCCGCTTGTATTTTCCGCGTGCAGATACTATAATAGAATGCGAAAAAACACAGAAGGAGGCCCCCGTTTGACCGCAAAACAATACGAAAACTGGACCGCCGGACTGCGCCGCCATCCGGAATCCATCCGCGTACTGAGCGCCGCAAATGTTCTGACCACCGGGATTGTCTACGCCGCCTATCTCCTCTATCTGGGATTCGTGCTGCTGACCAACACCACCCGTCTGCTCCCCGCGGTGCTGATTCCGGGCATCAGCTTTGTCCTGCTCACCCTCGTCCGCGACCGTATCAACGCGCCGCGCCCGTATGAGGCATTGGACATCCGCCCGCTCCTTTTGAAGGACACCAAAGGCCATTCGTTTCCGAGCCGCCATGTGTTCTCGGTCTTTGTCATCGCGTTCACCGTCGGCGTTCATATCCAGTGGGCGGGCATCGCACTCGGCGCGGTCGGACTGCTCATCTCGCTCATCCGCGTCCTCGCCGGCATCCACTTTCCCCGCGACGTCCTCGCCGGCATGCTCAGCGGCATCGCCTGCGGTCTGATCGGCTTTCTCATCTTGTCTGTTTTATCATAGGAGGCACTTATGAATTTTATTACCATAAAAAACTGTACCATCGGGTCGGGCATGCCGAAAATCTGCCTGCCGATCGTCGGCACGACGGAGGAGGAAATCTGCGCTCAGGCGCAGTCGTTCTCCGGCTATCACTGTGACATCACGGAATGGCGCGTCGACTGGTTTGCGGATGTCGACGATCGGAGCAAATTCGAACAGACCGCCCGCGCCCTGCGCTCCGTTCTGCCCGACACACCGATCCTGCTCACCTTCCGCACGAAGGAAGAAGGCGGCGAACGCGCAATCTCCGATGAGGATTACCGTGCGCTGTATTATTTTGCCGCTCGCAGCGGACTCATCGACCTGCTGGATGTCGAGCTGTTCCGCGGAGATGACACCGTCCGCGATATCATTTCATTCGCCCACGAATGTGATGTCGCCGTCGTGGTCTCCAACCATAACTTCACCGAGACCCCGCCGCAGGAGGAAATTGTCTCCCGCCTGCAGAACGCACAGGCGCTCGGCGGCGACATCCTCAAAATCGCCGTCATGCCGCAGACGCCGCGCGACGTCCTCACCCTGCTTGCCGCCACAGAGCAGGCGCACCGCCTGTGCAGTCAGCCGCTGATCACCATGTCGATGGGTGCCCTCGGCGCGGTCAGCCGGATCGCCGGCGAGACATTCGGCTCCGCCGTTACGTTCGGCGCCGCCGGTAAGGCATCCGCCCCCGGTCAGATCGCGGCAGATGATCTGTATCGGATTCTGTCCGTCCTGCACAGCGAAGACTGACAAAAAAACGAATCAAAAAGACGTCCGGTCTGCATGCTCATGCAGTCCGAACGTCTTCTTTTTTGTCATCCAACCAGTGCAAACAGCCGTTCCCGATGCCGGGTAAGCACATCCGAATCCCCGCACAGCAGACGAAGCAGCGCCTCGAGACAGGCCGCCGTCTCGGCGACCAGTGTGTCGTCTCCCGCCTGCTCCGCCGCGGCGTACAGCGTCCGCCAGAATCCGCCCGCGGCGGTCTCCGTGCAGGCGAACAGATCCTCCATCGCCGCGCGGTTGTCCGCATCCTGCATCATCGCCGAAAAATCCTGTGCCGTCAGGATCATCGGCATCGGGATGTCCGCCGCGGCCGCGAATCCGTCCTCGCCGCAGACCTCCCACAGTGAGTACAGCACCAGCGCACTGCGCAGAAACGCGCGCTCCCCCGGCGCGATCGACTCGCCGCTCCCCGCCATCGCCGCATCGTAGCATCCGGCAAACCGGTCACACACGGTCTGTTTTGAATCGGCCGTCTCACAGTACCGGCGCATGCAGGCCAGACTGCAGGTTCGGCACAGCATCTCGACGGTGTCCGCCGAGTCGCAATCGGTCACCGCAAGCATCCGGTGCACCGCCTCCATCAGCCGGTCAAACTCCTCCTGCCGTGCACTCTGTGCCGCGGCACACCAGAAGCTGCCGCCGGGTGCGATGGATTCGGTATACGCCGTCAGCGGTATGCCGTCCGACAAATACGCGTCAAACGCCGCCTGCGGGAACGGATACTCCAGATTGGCAAACAGCATGTCCTCCAGCTCGCCGACCGGCTTGTCCTGCCGGTATGCGGTCTCCAGCGCAAAGAGCGGGACGTACACCGCGCCCGCCGACAGCGGCGCATATTGTTCCGGCTCGCGGTCAAACAGTGCGTGAACCGTCTCAAACACCGTGCCGACCGCGTCCACAAAGTCCGCTGTCCCGTCGGCACCGCGCCAGCCGCTCCGGTTCGGGAGCCGGAAAACGATCTGCGTGTTCTCAGACATGATCCGGGAAAAACCGCTTGATCTCAATGGCAGCGGTCTCCTCCGAGTCCGAGCCGTGGATCAGATTCATAGTCGTGCTGGAGGCGTAGTCGCCGCGGATGGTTCCGGCGGCCGCATCCTCAAACTTGGTTGCACCCATCAGGATGCGCATGCCCTTGATGGCGTTTTCGCCCTCGACGATCATCGCCAGAACCGGACCGGACGTCATATACGCCAGCATATCCGGGAAAAACGGCTTGTCGGCGATGTGGGCATAGTGCTCGCGCAGAATGTCCTCATCCAGCATGCGCAGTTCGCAGCGGACAAACCGGTAGCCCTTTCTCTCAATACGCGCGAGGATCTCTCCGACGAGTCCGCGCTGCAGGGCGTCCGGCTTGAGCATGATATAAGTCTGCTGTACCAAACAAATCACTCCTTCTTTTTTTGTCTCGTTTGACAGAAATATGTTTTATTATACCCGTTTTTGGCGCAATTGTACAGCAGGATTCACAAATTCCGGGTCAGATTCTTTCCGGTATACTTTCGGAAACCATCTTTCTTTTTTTCAAAAAATATGTTACAATCGGTTCAATATCAGATTATTGCGAGGTGGCTTTCATGTTTACTTGTTCCAAAAAATTCTGGGGTACCACGTCCTCCGGGCAGAACGTCGACTGCTATACGCTGGATAACGGCCGGATCTCCGCCGAAATCCTGACCTATGGCGGTGCGGTCCGCTCGCTCCGTGTTCCGGACGCCAAGGGCGTGATGACGGATGTCGTGCTCGGCTTTGACGACATTGCCACCTACGAAGCACAGGATAAATTCATCGGCGCACTGATCGGACGGCACGCAAACCGCATCGAGGCGGCGCAGTTCACACTGGACGGCGTCACCTATCCGCTGTACGCCAATGACGGACGCAACCAGCTGCACGGCGGAAAGGTCGGCTATGACCGCCGCGTCTGGGATGCCGCAGTGGAGGACGATGCACTCGTCCTGTCCCTTCTCTCTCCGGACGGCGAGGAAGGATTCCCCGGCACGGTCCGCGTGCAGGTCCGCTACTCGCTCACCGAAGAAGGCGGCCTGCGTATCGACTACACCGCCGAGACCGACCGGAAAACAGTCTGCAATCTGACCAACCACAGCTACTTCAATCTCGCCGGACACGCCTCCGGCGGCATCGCGGAGCAGCAGATTGAACTCTGCGCCTCGTTCTACACGCCCGCCAACGGCGAATGCCTCCCGGACGGCACGGTCGCTCCGGTCGACGGCACCCCGATGGATCTGCGTGCGATGACCCCCATCGGCGCACACATCGACGATCCGTTTGAGCAGCTTCAGTTCGCCGGCGGCTACGACCACAACTGGATTGTGGACGGCGAGCCCGGCACGCTCCGCCCCGCGGCGCAGGCGTTCTGCCCCGAGACCGGCATCCGCATGACCGTGCTGACCACCTGCCCCGGTCTGCAGTTCTACTCCGGCAACTCGCTGGACGGCTGTCCCGACGGCAAGGACGGCGCGCACTACGCCCGCCGCTGTGCATTCTGTCTGGAGACCCAGTACTTCCCGAACTCACTGTGTCATCCGGACTTCCCCCAGCCGGTCATCCAGCCCGGCCGGCCGTTCTGTGAAACGACGATCTATGAATTTTCCGCAGACTGAACCAATCGGTCTGCTTACCTAATTACCAGAAAGGAATCCCGATTCATGCCCCAGACACTCTCTACCGCGGAACTCCGCCGCCAAAACAGAAACCGAATCTATCAGTTTCTCTATCATTCGACCGGACCGGTCACCAAGCAGATGATCTCCGAGGGACTCTCCCTGAGTCTCCCGACCATCACGCAGAATTTCCGTGACCTGATGGAATCCGGTCTGATCCGCTGGGG
>JALFIV010000014.1 GCA_022775385.1 Clostridiales bacterium | reverse complement strand
TTGATCATACGCTCTGCGTTGCAGTCCGGACGGAACAGCTGAATCTTGCCCTCCGGCGTACGGTATGCCTTCAGACCCTCAAAGGACTCCATGGCATAGTGCAGGACCATTGCAGCCGGATCCAGCTGGATCGGTGCGTACGGTACGATGCGGGCATCATGCCAGCCGATGCCCTCCGTATGATCCATTACGAACATGTTATCAGTATAGTAGACGCCGAAACCGAGATGCGCCTCATCCGGCTTCTGCTTCTTCTCCGTTGCCGGAGACATTTTGATGTTAAGCATGTGATTTCACTCTTTTCCCGCGTATTGCGATATTGAATATACAAGTTTATTTTATAAAACTTGCGTACAGTTTGCAAGTCTTTCGCTCTATTTTTTTGTCGTTCACCCGTGATTTGTGCAAACTTTTTTCTCATTTCAGCATAATTCCCTGCACATTTGAAGTCACCGTGAACAATTCTATGCTTTTGTCTGTGAAAAAACCAATTTGAATCCGCCCGTTCCGCAGGTTTCAAAAAGACAGCTCTCTGACGCCGGCATACTGCATCCTGCATCAGAGAGCTGAGTTCATTCTAAAACTGCTTAGAAGTCACAGTTTTTCGGGGTGCGGTAATACGGGATGACATCGCGGATATTCTCCATTCCCGTGACATACATGATCAGGCGCTCAAAGCCCATGCCGAAGCCCGAGTGCGTGCAGCTGCCGAACTTGCGCAGATTGAGATACCAGTACATCTGATCCGGCGAGATGTTCAGCTCGTTCATGCGATCCAGCAGACGATCGTAGCGGACCTCTCTCTGGCTGCCGCCCATCAGCTCACCCGAGCCCGGAACCAGCAGGTCGACCGCACCGACGGTCTCTCCGTCGTCGTTCTGATACATATAGAACGCCTTGATGTCCTTCGGCCAATCATAGACAAAGACCGGGGAGTTGAAGTAGCTTTCGGTCAGATACTTCTCGTGCTCCTTTGCCAGATCCTGTCCGTATTCCGGCTGGAAATCGAACTTGACGTCCGCATTCTTCAGAATCGTGATTGCTTCCTTGTGGGTGACACGGGCAACCGTGGAGTCCAGCAGGGCATTCAGCTTGCCCTTGAGATCCGTCTTGTTGTAGTTTGCCAGCACATCCAACTCTGCCGGGCAGCGCTCGAGAATCGTGCGAACAACCGACTTGAGGAAATCCTCCTCGATGTCCATCAGCTCATCCAGATCGCAGAACGCGATCTCCGGCTCGATCATCCAGAACTCGGCCATGTGTGTCTTGGTGTT
This sequence comes from Clostridiales bacterium, assembly GCA_022775385.1. Classification (GTDB taxonomy): domain Bacteria; phylum Bacillota; class Clostridia; order Oscillospirales; family Butyricicoccaceae; genus Butyricicoccus_A. Next base: position 17,179 of record JALFIV010000014.1, on the reverse strand, counting down.
GGAATTCTCCGCGCGGAAGGTCGGACCGAACGTATAGACGCGGCTGAAGCCCATGGCGAAGGTCTCTGCCTCCAGCTGACCGGTGACCGCAAGCTGGGTCGGCTTGCCGAAGAAATCATTTGCATAATCCGGCTTTTCACCGAGCGGAAGCGTGGTGACCTGGAAGGTATTTCCCGCGCCCTCGGCGTCGTTTCCGGTAATCAGCGGCGTATGGACATAGACATATCCGTTGGACTGGAAATACTCGTGGACTGCCATGGAGGCAACCGAACGGATCTTGAATACCGCCTGGAACAGACGCGTTCTCGGGCGGAGATAGGAAATCTCCCGCAGGAATTCCAGCGAATGCTTCTTCGGCTGCAGCGGATAGTCCTCCGGACAGCCGCCCTCAATTGCAATCGACGTCGCCTGAAGCTCTACGCTTCCCGGCTTGTTGCCCTCGACAAACGTACCGTCGACAATGATTGCCGAACCGTTGCCTGTCGCGCGTACCTCATCGAAATTCTCCAGCTTATTGTCATAAACAATCTGCAACGGCTCCACACAGGTGCCGTCGTAGAAATTGATAAATCCAAATGTCTTCTGCTTGCGGTGATGACGAACCCAGCCCTTGACCTGAACCGGCTGATTCAGGAAGGTTTCCTTATCGCGAAACAGCTCACATAATGTCTGATGCTTCATGGTGCCTTCGTACGACCGTTCTATCCGGCGTACTACCTCCTCTTCTAAGTTTTCATCCTTCAATCAGGTGATCAACACATCTATTTTACTAGTATACAATAGATTGCGGGAAAAATCACGAAAAATTACAGAAAACTTGAAAAATCAATCATCCTTGTTCTTCCCATAACGCTATGCTATACTGGAATCAAAACAAACACAAAATTCAGATGATCTGTGATGACGAAAGGTAGGGATTCCCATGACAAAGCAGCTGCTCATTCAAGCATTCTTCAAAACCGGTTCCGGCGCGATTCTCATGGGACTCCTGCTGTTTCTCCCTGCGGGAACCCTGTGCTACCCGAATGCCTGGCTTCTGCTCGCCATCCTGTTTCTTCCCATGCTCGTAGTGGGCATCGTTCTGATGAGAAAAGCTCCCGATTTGCTGCGCAAGCGGCTGAATACCAAAGAGACCGAATCCGATCAGATTACGGTTATCATCGGATCCTCCGCCATGTTTGTCTCCGGTTTCATTCTCGCGGGTCTGGATTTCCGTTTCGGCTGGCTTCCACTTCCCCGATGGGTGTCCATCGCCGCCGCAGTCGTCTTTCTGATCGCCTATGCCCTGTATGTGGAGGTACTGCGGGAAAACGCCTATCTCTCACGGACTGTGGAAATTCAGGAAAATCAAAAAGTGATTGATACCGGATTATACGGCATCGTCCGTCATCCGCTGTACAGTGTGACGCTGCTGCTCTTTCTATCCATTCCGCTCGTGCTCGGCTCGCTGATTTCACTTGTGGTTTTTCTATTCTATCCGATTTTGATCGCCAAGCGAATCCGCAACGAAGAGCAGGTGCTGGAGGACGGACTTGCAGGCTATTCGGAATACAAAACACGTGTAAAATATCGAATGATCCCATTTCTCTGGTAAACACGGAATCCCTGAACCGGCACGATCGGTTCAGGGATTGTTTTTCGCTTTTTTATTCTGTTTCGTCCGGTTCATATACTACTTATCGTTTTTCGATAAATAATTTATGGTTATCGATATTCTCAGAAGTAAAACAAGGGCAGGAGCAAACGCCCCTGCCCTGTCATATCGGAAAACAATCCTCTTATGCCTGAATCATTGCGTCAGCAAGCTCTTCGAGTGCGGAAACCGTCTCCGGCTTGACCGTGGACTTGATTGTGACCATCGGACCGACAATCTCGATGTTCTTCATGGTCTCCAGCTGAGCTGCCATCTGCTTGCCGGCGACCGGACCCCAGGAACCGTTCTGTACCAGACCGACCTTGTGGTTCTGGAAGTTCTTGAGTTTGAGATGGTACAGCAGATCCTGCATAACCGGGAACATACCGCCGTCATAGGTTGCGCAGGCGAGAACCAGCTTTTCATAACGGTAGATATCCTCGATGACCTCCGCCATATCCGAGCGGCTCAGATCAAAGACCTTGACCTTCTTGGCGCCCTTGTTCTGGAGCATCTCACCCAGCTGCTTTGCCGCCTTGCCGGTGTTGCCATGGATGGATGCATACACAACAACAATGCCCTCATCCTCTGCCTCGTAGCTGCTCCAAACCTGATACTTGCCGATGTAGTAATCGAGGTTCTCGGTCAGAATCGGACCATGCAGCGGGCAGATGGTCTGGATATCCAGCGTTGCCGCCTTCTTGAGCAGCGTCTGCACCTGTGCGCCGTACTTGCCGACGATATTCATGTAGTAACGGCGTGCCTCACAAGCCCAATCCTCATCGGCATCCAGTGCGCCGAACTTGCCGAATCCATCAGCAGAGAACAGGATTTTCTCAGACTGCTCATAGGTAACCATGACCTCCGGCCAGTGAACCATCGGCGCCATGAAGAACTGCAGCGTATGGCTGCCCAGAGAAAGCGTATCGCCCTCAGCAACGACAACAGCGCGATCCTTGAGATTGTCGATCTCGAAGAACTGCGGCAGCATTGCCAGCTCCTTCGCGTTGACAACCAGCTGCATCTCCGGATACTTCTCCGCAGTCTTCTGGATGTTGCCCGCATGATCCGGCTCCAGATGGGAGACGACCAGATAAGACGGCTTTTTGTCGCCCAATGCGGCTTCCAGGTTGGCAAACCATTCGTCGGTTGCGCGTGCATCAACCGTGTCCATAATTGCGATTTTCTCGTCCAGAATGACGTAAGAGTTATAAGAAACACCGTTTGGAACTACATACTGGCTCTCAAACAGGTCAATGGTCTTGTCGTCTACGCCGATATACAAAACGGAATCGGAAATTGTTACGTTGCTCATAAAAATACCTCCGTAGAAATGTGTCTGTTTATTCGTCGTGATTATACCATATACGGATATACAAAACAAGAATTATTCCAAATTTTTGTCCTTTGTCAAATTTCACGGCTCACTGCTCTGGCAATCAGCTTTGCAGCGCTTTCCATGTCAGGAATCGCCGCCATCTCATTCGGGGAATGAATGTAGCGTGTCGGGATGCTGACCGCACCGGCACGAACTCCGCCGCGCGAGCGCTGAATCACACCGGTGTCCGTTCCACCGAACTCCATAATCTCCTGCTGAACCTGCATTCCAAGGCTTTCCGCCGCACGGTACAGCGCATCGCGCACGGAGACATCACAGATCACCGATCGATCCATCACCTTGACCGCCGGTCCGGCACCCATTTTGACCGCCATCGGGTATTTGCGCTCCGGCATGTCGCCGGTATCCGTCACATCCACCGCAATCGCAACCTCCGGTGCCGCGGCGAATGCCATCGTCTGTGCGCCGCGCAGTCCGACCTCCTCCTGTGCCGTGAACGCGACCGTGATGTCGTTGTCGGTGTCTCCGAGTTCACACATCGCACCGATCAGCGTCAGACAGCCGATGCGGTTGTCCAGATACGGACCGCACAGGATCTTCCCCTGTGCAAACGGCTGTTCCTCAAACACGGCAAAATCTCCCACCTGAATGCTGTTCTCCACCTCTTCGCGGCCGTCCGCGCCGATGTCCAAAAACAGATTGTCCATACCGAGCTGCTTGAACGGTGTTTTTTCCTCAAACGAAATCACACCGCACACACCGTTTGCAAAACGCACACGGCGGTCAATCAGATCTCCCAGCATGAGTCCGCCGACCTGCGCAAAGCGCGCAAATCCATTGTCATCGATGTGCGTGACCACAACGCCGATCGAGTCCATATGCGCCGCGAGCAGAATCTTCGTTCCGTTTCCGGCACGGTGATACAGCAGATTGTTCATGGCATCCGTCCGCCGCTCCCACCGGTCTGCATCGGGTACATATTCCGCGATGATGCGATCAAGACACGCGATCACGCCGCTCTCCCGTCCGGACGGTCCGAACGCGCGAGAAAGTGCAAAAAACTGTTCTTTCCAATCAAATTTCATCGTGATCCCCCATATAGTTCAGGAAACGGCGGCTGAGCTCCAGAACACCGTTTAAATCTTCGATTGCTGCCACACAGGATGGCGAGTGGATATAGCGCACCGGCGCGGCAACAACGCCGGTGCGGATACCGCCGCGTGTCAGATGGATTCGTCCCGCATCCGTTCCGCCCGCAATGCGGTGCTTGGTCTGCCACGGGATTCCGGCGTCTGCGGCGCACTGCCGCAAAACCGAACAAATGCCTTCGTCATAGATCGTCGAACGATCCATGAAGGAAATGACCGGACCGCTTCTCAGCGCACAGACCTGACGGTGCGCATCCACCTCCGCGAGATCCGCCGCCGTCGTACCCTCCAGCACGAGACAAAGATCCGGCTGAATGGTATACGCCGCACAGCGCGCACCGCGCAATCCGACCTCCTCCTGCGTTGTGAATGCAAACCAGGTATCCACCGCCGGTCCTTCCTTGAGCAGGGTCAGCATCGCCGCACAGCCAATGCGGTCGTCAATCGCCTTCGCCTTGAACATACCGTCTCCGAACGGCACACACTGCGAGTCGAACACGCCATAGGTTCCGAGCGGCACCTTGCGCTGTGCCGATTTTTTGTCTGTACAGCCAATATCAATGTAGAGATCCTTGGTTTTCGGCATTGTCTGCCTCTCGCTCCGTGTCGTCAGATGCACCGCCTTGATGCCGACCACACCGCGCACCTCGCCGAACAGCACCCGCCGTCCGATCACAACGCGCGGGTCGACACCGCCGACAAAGCCGAACTTGACACAGCCGTCCTCGGTATGTCCCTTGCAGATCAATCCGACCTCATCCATATGCGCGGACAGCATCACGGTCTGCTTGCACGGCTTTGTGCCGCGGCGGAAAATCATCAGATTTCCGATGCTGTCCTCGCGGATTTCATCGGCGTACGGTTCCGCTTCTTTTCGGATAAAATCGCGCACGGCGTCCTCACAGCCGGAGGGTCCCGGAAGTGCGCACAGCGTCTGTAACAGCTCGATCATCGCGCCTTCACCTCCCCATCAAAATCGCGCAGGAATTCCGCAATCAGCTTTGCCGTCAGCTCGACATCCGATTCCTGAATGGTCTCAATCGGCGTGTGCATGTATTTGAGCGGGATGGACAGCAGTCCCATCGCAATGCCGCTGCGCACCACCTGCATGTCCCATGCGTTTGTGCCGGTGTTTCCCTCCATGACCTCGATATCAAACGGGATCTCGCACGCACGTGCGGTGCGGATGAGTCCATCCGTCAGTCCGCGGTGCAGATTCGGCCCCATGCCGACCATAACTCTTCCCATTTCAAACGTCTCGTCGGACGGCGCATCCGGCGTCTTTGCATGGGTGACATCCACCGCGATGCCGTACTCCGGACGGACACGGAACGCCGCCGCTAAAGCACCGAGAGAGTCGGTCTCCTCATGCACCGAGCCGCACACCACGATATCCACCGCGCGATCGTACTGCTTCAGCATCTTCATCGCCAGCACCAGCGCATAGAATCCCGCGCGGTCGTCCAGACACTTGCCGCACAGCTGTCCGTTCTCCAGCTCACACGGTGTCTCTCGAAAGACAATCGGTGTACCGATGCGGATGGCTCCCCGCGCGTCCATGAGACCGGTGTCGATCAGCATCTCATGCATCGGCACCGCCTTGTCCTCTTCTCCCGCCTTGAGCAGATGCGGCGGCATACAGGACACCACACCGTAGCGCGGCGGGTCGGACAAAATGGTCACCTCCGCGCCGAGCAGCATGCGCGGATCGACGCCGCCCACCTGCGTAAAACGCAGAAATCCGCCGTCCAGCACATCCGTGACCATAAAGCCGATCTGATCCAGATGCGCATCCAACAGAACGGTTTTGGCATCCGCCTTTCCGCAGGACAGCCATCCCAGCACGGAACCGTTTGCATCGATCTCCGTCCGGTCGCAGTATGGGGCAAGCAACTCGCGTGCTGACGCCGCGGCATTCCCCTCAAATCCGGTCACGCCGTCCGCACAGCACAGCCGGTATAATTCTTGATTCACAGTTTCATCTCCCAATCTTCGGGTAAGTAGTATACGAACTCATTATACCCTTCTCCGCGATATTTCACAATGCAAATGTTTACAGTTTGGCCGAGATCATGGTACACTGTCCTCATGAAAACACGAACTTCTTTTACAATTATGATCCCGCCGGAGTGCGACGGCGTCCCGGTGCAGGATATTCTGCGGGAACATGGATTTTCCCGCCGCCTGCTCATCGGTCTGAAAAAAATCCCCGGAAGCGTCCGTTTGGATAGCGAACCGGTCTATCTGGTTGTCCGCGCACAGGCGGGACAGAGGCTGTATGTCGATCTCCCCACCCTCTCTCCCGCGGAGAATGTCGTGCCGACCGCTCTGCCGCTCGACATCGTCTATGAGGACGAGGATCTGTTTGTGCTCAATAAACCCGCCGGTATGCCGGTGCATCCGTCTCAGGGACACTACGACGACACATTGTGCAACGCGCTTGCGTTCTATCTTCAGGGGCAGGGCGACCGTTTTTCCGCCCATGCCGTCGGCCGTCTGGACCGCGACACCTCCGGACTCGTCCTGTTCGCCCGTCACGAACTGTCCTCCTGCAAGCTGTCCGCTGCAATGCGCGACCGGCAGATTCATCGAGAATACCGCGCGATCTGCACCGGAATCCTTCCCGAATCCGGCACGATTGATGCGCCCATCGCCCGCGCCCACGGCAGTACCATCGAACGCATTATTTCTGCTGACGGCGATCCGGCAGTCACCCACTTCCGTCGATTGGACTGCGCCAACGGCTATTCGCTCGCCGCTGTCCGTCTGAAAACCGGACGAACCCACCAGATCCGCGTCCACATGAAACACATCGGGCATCCGCTCCCCGGCGATTTTCTGTACAATCCGGATTATTCCGTGATCGGACGACAGGCGCTGCACAGCTGGCAGCTGTCCTTTCCTCATCCGATGACCGGCGCTTATCTCACCTTTACCGCACCTATCCCTGCGGATATGCGCGCAATTCTCGGGAAACAGGCTTGACAGTCCGTCCGCTTGTGTGCTACGGTTATAGTAATTTAATTGTTAATTTCTTAACAATTCCTAGTGACTTAGTAGGAAAGGATTGTGATGATATGAAACCAGAGACCAAATGCCTGCACTCCGGCTACACCCCGAAAAACGGAGAGCCGCGCGTTCTGCCGATCGTGCAGAGCACCACATACGTCTATGACTCCGCCGCCGAGGTCGCCGCTATTTTTGACGATCCGACCAAGGGTCTGTGCTACTCCCGCTTTGCCAACCCGACGGTCATGGCCGTTGAGGAAAAGATCGCCGATTTGGAGGGCGGCGTCGGCGCGATGTGTACCGCATCCGGACAGGCGGCAACCCTGCTGGCTATTCTGAATATCTGCAAGGCAGGCGACTCCCTCATCAGCACGCCGGAAATCTACGGCGGCACCATCAACCTGTTCTCGTACACCTTCAAAAAGCTCGGCATTGAGTGTATTTACGTCGACAAGAATGCCTCTGACGAGGAGATCAAGGCGGCATTCAAGCCGAACACCAAGCTGGTATTCGGCGAGACGATTGCCAATCCGGCGCTGACCGTGTTCGACATCGAGCGCTTTGCCAACATCGCGCATGACATGGGCGTCCCGCTGATCGTCGACAATACCTTTGCCACGCCGATCCTGTGCCGCCCGTTTGAGTTCGGCGCAGATATCGTCATTCACTCCACCAGCAAATACATGGACGGTCATGCACTGCAGGTCGGCGGCGTCATCGTCGACAGCGGCAAGTTCGACTGGACGAACGGCAAGTTCCCGGAGCTGGTTGAGCCGGACGAATCCTATCACGGCATCTCCTACACCGAGACCTACGGCAACATGGCGTATATCATCAAGGCGAGAATGCAGCTCATGCGCGATTTCGGCGTTTATCCGGCCGCTCACTCCGCATTCCTGCTGAATCTCGGTCTGGAAACCCTGCCGGTCCGCATGGAGCAGTATTACAAGAACGCGATGACCGTCGCTGAGTTCCTGGAGTCCTCTCCGTCTGTCGAGAGCGTCAGCTTCCCGGGTCTGAAATCCGATCCGAACTATCCGCTCGCAGAGAAGTATCTCGGCGGCAAGTGCTGCGGCGTCATCTCGTTCATTATCAAGGGCGGCCGTCCGGCAGCTGCCAAGTTCATGGATGCCCTCAAGCTGGCTTCCAACGAAGTACATGTCGCCGACATCCGCACCTGTGTCCTGCATCCGGCAAGTGAGACCCATCGTCAGCTGACCGATGAGCAGCTGGCTGCAGCCGGCATCGACGGCGGCATGGTCCGCTTCTCGGTCGGTCTGGAAAGTGTCGATGACATTCTGGACGATCTCAAGCAGGCGTTTGCTGCGATTCAGTAACCTAACAGAATAGAATCAGCCCAACCCGGAGTACTCCGTGCTGGGCTGATTTTTTATTCTGAAATCCCAAAGAACCGCTTTCCGTTTTCCGTCGTGATGCGCTCGACCTCTTCACGAGTCATGCCGCAGATCTCTGCAATCTTATCGGCGACACAGTGGACATACCGCGAACAGTTGCGCACACGCTGTCCCTTGATCTTGTACGCCGCCGGGGTCATATACGGGCTGTCCGTCTCGATCATAATATGCTCCAGTGGAATATTCTGCAGAATACGCCGCACCTTTTTGGAGTTGTCATGTGTGATTACGCCGGTGAACGACAGCATCCAACCCAGGTCAATCAGTTCTTTCGCCGTCTCATAGCTGCCGGAATAACAGTGGTACACGCCATGGACATTGGGGAATTCCTTGACAATTGCAAGGCAGTCTGCATGGGCATCACGGTCATGCACAATGACCGGCAGCGCCAGCCGCTCCGCCAGCGCCATCTGCGCGCGGAATGCCGCCTGCTGTTCTTCACGCGGCGGCGTGGTCTCCGGCGACTGCTTGAGCCAGTAGTAATCCAGTCCGATCTCTCCGATTGCCTGAACCTTGTCCTCGCGTGCCAGACGCTCAATTTCTTCCACATCCTCCATACACCATCCCAGTGCATTTTCCGGATGAATTCCCACCGCGGCATACACGTGCGGATAGGTATGCGCCAGCTGAACCGCCATCTTCGACGATTCCACATCACAGCCCGGGTTGACAATCAGACCGACGCCGTACTCCGGCATGGAGCGCAGCAGATCATCGCGGTCTGCATCAAACCACTCGTCATCGTAGTGGGCATGGGTATCAAATAACATAGACTCTCCTGTTCCCGAAAAAACAACCGGCAGCGATCGGACTGCCGGTTGTCTGTTTTTTTGTGTGATTATCGAATCGTGCAGCCAGACGGAACGCCGTCCACAAAGACAACCTTCACGCCGTCCGGTGCGTCTGCCGCCAGAATCATGCCCTGGCTTTCCACACCGCGCAGCTTTGCCGGCTTGAGGTTGGCAACCAGAATCACAGTCTTGCCGATCAGATCCTCCGGCTTGTAGTACTCGGCAATGCCGGATACCACCTGACGCTTCTCCTCACCCAGCTCGAGCTGGAGGCAGAGCAGCTTGTCGGACTTCTTCACCGGCTCGCAGGCGAGAATCTTGGCGGTCTTGAGCGATACCTTGGCAAAGTCATCAATCGCAATGACAACATTCGCCAGTTCCTCTTCCTTCGCCTTCTTCTCTGCCTTCTTGGCAGCCTTCTCCGCTTCCTTCTTCTGCTTCTCCTGATGCTTATCGAGGAACTCCATTTCCTTCTTCATGTCGATACGCGGGAACAGAGCCGGACCCTTGCATACCGTGACATCAGCCGGCAGCTTGCCAAACTCGGCAGCGGTATCCCAGATAAACATCTCCGGAACAGCACCGATCTGAACACGGATCTTTTCTGCGGAATCCGGAATAAACGGCGTCAGCAGGGTCGCACAGATGCGGATGGTCTCGAGCAGATTGTACATAACACGTGCCAGACGCGGCTTGTTTGCCTCATCCTTTGCGAGAATCCACGGTGCGGTCTCGTCAATGTACTTGTTCGCACGGGAGATGACCTTGAACACCTCGATCAGACCATTCTGGAACGCATAGGACTCCATCTGCTCCTCGTAAATGCCGCGCAGAGCAGACGCCATGCCGATCAGCTCATCATCAATCGGGTCCGCTGTCTGCTCAGCCGGCAGCGTGCCGTCAAAATACTTCTCCACCATGGAAACCGTACGGGAAACCAGATTGCCCAGATCGTTTGCAAGGTCAGCATTGATACGGTTGATGAGCGCTTCATTGGAGAATACGCCGTCCGAACCAAACGGGAACTCGCGGAGCAGGAAGTAGCGCAGGGTATCCACACCGTAGCGCTCGCACAGGAACACCGGATCGACAACGTTGCCCTTGGACTTGGACATCTTTCCGCCGTCCAGCAGCAGCCAGCCGTGGCCGTATACCTTCTTCGGCAGCGGCAGATCCAGACTCATCAGCATTGCCGGCCACAGAATCGAGTGGAAACGGACAATTTCCTTGCCGACGAAATGAACATCTGCCGGCCAGTACTTTTCAAAATCGTTGTAAGCGTCGTTTTCATAGCCCAGTGCAGTGATGTAGTTGGTCAGCGCATCCAGCCAGACATAGACGACGTGCTTCGGATCCGAGGTAACCGGAATGCCCCAGTCAAAGGAGGTGCGGGAGACACAGGTGTCCTCCAGACCCGGCATGATGAAGTTGTTCATCATTTCCTTTGCACGGGATGCCGGCTGCAGCCAGTCCGGATTCTCCTCATACAGCTTAATGATGCGGTCTGCATACTTGCTCAGGCGGAAGAAATATGCCTCTTCCTCCGCATCGACGACCGGACGTCCGCAGTCCGGACATTTGCCGTCGACCAGCTGGGTTTCGGTCCAGAATGACTCGCACGGCTTGCAGTACTTGCCCTTGTAAACCGACTTGTAAATGTCTCCCTTCGCCTTCATCTTCTCAAAGATCTTCTGAACCGACTTGACATGGTACTCATCCGTCGTGCGGATAAAGCGGTCATACGAGATGTTCATCAGCTTCCACAGGTCCTTGATGCCGGCAACGATGTTGTCGACAAATTCCTGCGGGGTAACGCCCGCCTCAGCAGCCTTGTCCTGAATTTTCTGGCCGTGCTCATCCGTGCCGGTCAGGAACATGACATCATAGCCCTGCAGACGCTTGTAGCGCGCCATAACATCGGTGGCGACGGTGCAGTAGCTGTGTCCGATATGAAGATTCGCAGACGGATAATAAATCGGTGTTGTTATATAAAACGGTTTCTTATCCAAGAATAATCTCTCCTTTTTCAGTTTCACATTTATCTTATTTATCATATACCAAAACCACGGGAAACATCAAGCGATTTCCGCAAATTTACGAGGTTTTTGCATATAGTTTATCAAAAAAGATGCAGAACCGAGGTTCTGCATCTCTCGTTTTGGCTTTTTCCGTCAAAATCCCATCGGCGGGACGCCCAGCTCATGCTGACGCAGTGCATCAAAATAGTTGACAAACGCCATATTCAGATAGACCTCCAGATAAATCATGCCGATGCCGAAGGTGATTATGCCGAGCAGCATCCACGGAATAAAGCTGAGATCGAACATCATCAGCTCCCAGTTGTGTCCGCGGAAGGTGTCCGCACACTCGCCGGTCGCCTGCCATGCACTCAGGGTCGGGTCGTCAATCAGACGGATGTACGCGCCGTCATAGCGGCGGATCTTGACCGAGATGAAGATAGAAACCACAATCATTGCAAGCGTAGCCGCCAAAAGCAGCAGGATTGACACACCGGCAACCGGACTTTTTGAAAAATACGGTTCCCAAACCGTCACAACAAGAACGGCTGCCCAGACACCCGCGACAACACCCTCGAGCAGTGCCCAGAGAATCGAGCGGCCGAAAATCGCAGCGCAGAGCTTGAGCGAGTTTTTATACTGCATACCGTCGCCAAAGCAGATGAAAACCGTGCTTACCGGCGCCAGCTGTCCGCGCGCCCGTGCGACATAATAGTGCATCGCACCGAATGACAGCGGTACAACGACAAAAATCAGCGCAAGAACATAGATCAGCATGACAGTCACAATCTGTCCGGAATTTCCGGTGACTCCCCGCTGATAGATAATGGAGAGTAGAAAACTCGGCAGCATGACGAGCAGAACTGCGCCCATCGCCGGCCAGAATGCCTGCGCAAGGCTGATTCTCGCCGCTCGTTTAAACTGTTTTCTCAGCTGTGCATCATATGCCATACAGGTTCCCCTTTCTGCATGGTGCGCATCCAACCGCACCTGTCTCATTGTTCGGACAGGTTCTGCTTCATGAGAAACAGAACCTGCCATTCATCGTAATTTTTTAGTGTTCGCCCAGTCGATAGGAGCTTTCATTCTCCACATGGGTTTCGGACTCTCCGTTTACTGTCACGGTCTTATACAGCGTCGCATAGCGGTAGTTGCCGCTGACATAAGAGGTCGAGGAAAGCTCTACCGTCTTGTCATCCGTCTTTGTGCCGTAGATCGTGCAGGTCAGCGCACCGTCGCCCATCGACATATCGATCTTGATCGGGTAGTCCGTATCGTTGACAAACTTGAAATCCTGGCTGCCCCACGCAACCGTCGCATCCTGCGAGATCGGCGTATACGTGATCTGGAACTGATGATTTCTGCGCTCGGTAACTTCAAGATCTGCGCGGAGCACCGCCATGTAAATCGTGGACGAGCTCTGGCATGCGCCGCCGCCGTAATCCTCAACCGACTTTCCGTCGACAAAAATCGTCGCCGTCTGATAGCCGCGCTCCGGTGTTCTCTCTCCGACGATACCGTTGTACGAGAACTCATCTCCCGGATTCAGAATAGTATTGTCGCAGGCCTCCGCAGTCAGACGGACATTGGTGGTCCGGCTGTATCCGCCGGAGTAATAGGTTGTCGTCTGTGCGAGGACATCGCGGAACAGAACTTTTTCCAGCTGTTTTGCCGTAAGTTCGGGTTTCGTAATCTCTACCGGAACCGTATAGGTCTGCTTGCTTGCATCGCCGACCGCATCCGAAATCGCCTTTGCGGTTACCTTAACACCGTGTACCGAATGGAGAATCTCTCCGGTCTCGGTATCCACCTTGGCATTCTCCGCTTCACAGCAGGCGTCCTTCGCCATCTTCTCCGCATTCGGCTTCTGCTGATTGAGCACATAGGTTTCAATCTCATACGGGTCAAAACTCATTCCGGAAATCTGTTCCTTCAGTTCTCTTCTCATGGTTTTCTGATTGAAGTCCAAACCTGTCTTGCCGGTGTCAATCGTCATGACCGCGTTCGTTTTGTCAATCTTGAAGCTGGGCTGAACCGGATCGTACTGTACCTTGCCGTGTACGCCCTTGACGAATTTCTGCAGCGCCTTATCATCCGTCTTGATGACTGCATCGATATTGTTCTGCCCGAACAGAGCGGCGACCACCGCGCCGACGCGCTGAAAATAGTTGCCCTCCCTGCCGATGCGGTAGGCCGCTTCCGCCGTCGCCGCGCCGTCCACCTGCTCCGCCACATCCGCGACATGCAGGGTGAACTCCTTGCCGTCTCCGGTAACCGTAATATCGTGATTCAGAATGCTGCTTCCGCAGTCGGATTCGATATACTGTGCCGCCTGCTCCTCGGTCATGCCGGACAGAGAAAACTCCGATGCCAGCTTGACACCGCGGAAAATATTCGGGTACTGATAGGTATACAGGCTGAGGCCGCCGACCGTAAGGACGACAACCGCCGCCACCGCACCGGCGACAATCTGCCGGATACGCCGTGTCCGGTCACTGACCGGTTTGTTCTCAGTAATCGGCTGGGATTCCTCTTCCTCCGGTTCTTCGTCTGACGCTTCCGCACACGAAATCCATACCGACTGCGGCTCCCAAGAGCCGTCCCCCTGCCTTTTGCTGATCTGAAACGCCGGATCCACTGTTTCCATCCGGATCTGCTCCGTCTGCGCGTCCTCGGATTCCGCCGGCTCTTCCGCCGTCTGTTCCTCCTCGTTCTGCGCGCCGTCCGCAACCTCCGCTGTCTCCAGCTCCGTTTCGTTTCGCTCCTTATCTTCGGAAACCGCCGCTTCCTTTTCTTCTTCGGGAAGCCGGGCGGAATCGTTCACGTCTTTCATTTCGTATTCCTCCGTCGAAACTGTTTCCCTTTTCGTTTTGTGTGTCTATTGTATGGTATTTTACTGGGAAATGCAACCGGATTTCCAAAAGAAATCACTTATCCCCCGTATTGCCCATTATCTGTCAAATCGCCTGTTTTCAGACGATTTTCCTCATGATCAGACATTAAAGCGGAACAGAACAATGTCGCCGTCGCGCATGACATATTCCTTGCCCTCGGAGCGTACCAGACCTTTTTCCTTTGCCGCCGCCATCGAGCCGCACGCCATCAGATCGTCGTAGGAGACGACCTCCGCACGGATAAAGCCGCGTTCAAAGTCGGTATGAATCTTGCCCGCCGCCTGCGGTGCCTTGGTACCTTTCTTGATCGTCCACGCGCGAACCTCCGGCGTACCGGCGGTCAGGAAGCTCATCAGACCGAGCAGATCGTAGCAGACGCGGATCAGACGGTCCAGACCGGACTCCTTGAGTCCCAGCTCGGACAGGAAGAGCTCCTTCTCATCGTCCTCCAGTCCGGCGATGTCCTGCTCCATCTGCGCACAGATCTTGAGCACCTGAGATCCCTCTTCATCTGCAATCTTCTGCACGGCTTCCAGACGGGCGTTCTCTGTCTCATCGCCGATGAAACCGTCCTCATCGACGTTTGCCGCATAGATGACCGGCTTGGAGGACAGCAGATCCGCCGTGCTGATCAGTTCCCTGTACTCCTCCATCTCCGGGAACGAGCGGGCAGATTTTCCGCTCTCGAGATGGGCATACAGTCTCTCAAAGACTTCGATTTCCTCGTTATACTTCTTGTCGCCCTTTGCCAGCTTGCGCGAGCGCTCAATCCGGCGCTCCACCAGCTCCATGTCCGACAGGATCAGCTCAAGGTTGATGGTCTCGATATCGCGCTGCGGATCGATGCTTCCCTCCACATGCACGATATTCGGGTTGTCAAAACAGCGGACAACATGGACAATCGCGTCGACCTCGCGGATATGGGACAGGAACTTGTTGCCGAGGCCCTCGCCCTTGGATGCACCGCGCACCAGACCTGCGATGTCGACAAACTCGACAACCGCCGGAATGACCTTCGGCGGGTGGTACATTTCAGCCAGATGGGTCAGCCGCTCGTCCGGCACGCTGACCATGCCGACATTCGGCTCAATCGTGCAGAACGGGTAGTTTGCCGATTCCGCACCGGCATCGGTAATTGCGTTAAACAGTGTGCTCTTGCCGACATTCGGCAGTCCGACGATACCTAATTTCATTTATTTTACCTCTTCCTGATGATCCCTGCCTGAAAACAGTGCGACGGGATCGACTCTTTGCGTGATGCCGCAAATCGAATTTATTATAGTACATGATCCCCTTTTTCTCAAGCGCTTGGGCGAAAAAACTCATAAAATATTTGAGAGTATCTGTATATGATGCGTTTTGCAGGCATATTTCGGCGGTTGTAACAGAACAGGGGTTGTGCTATAATCACCTTAACAGGTGGCAGAAAGTACGTCGCCGTTTCGACTGCTTGGGAGCGGCGAGGATTGCTGAGAAAGGAGAACGAATGAAGATTATTTTAGATGACCGCCGCCCTCTGCCGGAGGATGGACCTTACAACTGCGTGCGGACCTATGAGGAGTGTATTTTCCTGCTTCGGAATTTTCATACGGTCAGCTTTATCAGCTTGGATTATGAGTTGGCAGGAAAAGAGACCGGATATGATGTGCTGACCTATATGGCGGAAAACGGAAATGCCGTGAAGCATATCAACATCCATTCGGATCACTCTGTTGGGGTGCCGAAAATGCGGGAGTACATTGCAGCGCATTTTCCCGACACTGTCCTCACAATGAATCCCTTATGAAAAGGAGAGAAAACGATGCAGCTTGAGACGGAACGACTGGTATTAAGACCGTTTCGTGCCGACGATGCAGCCGATGTGTTTGCGTATCTGTCTGCGCCGACCGTGCATTGCTTTATGGATATGACGCTTGGCTCCATTGAGGAAGCGAAACGCGAAATAGAAAAAAGACATCGGGAGGAAACGGGTGAATATTTTGCAATCTGCTTGAAGGAAACAGATAAGGTGATCGGTGAGATATTTGCGCATCCCGAAGGAGCAGGTGATACCTTCAGCCCTTGCTGGATGTTAAATACAGAGTATCAAGGAAAAGGCTATGCCTATGAAGCGGCGTATGCTTTTTTTGACTATCTGTTTCGGGAAAAAGAGGCGCGGAGACTCTACGCCTATACCGAGGACGATAACCTTTCCAGTCAAAGGCTCTGCGAAAGGCTGGGCATGAGGAAAGAAGGGCTGTTTTTGGAGTTTATCTCCTTCGTGAACAACCCGGACGGAACGCCAAGGTATGAGAATACCTTTCAATACGCCATTTTGAAGAGGGAGTGGGCGGGAAAGAAGCCGTAATATGCCGCCGTCGAATCGGTGGGTACAAACGGGCTTGTACGCGGTTGGCGGTTCCTGCACCGGCGCGCCGGGGTCGTCGCGCCCTACGGAGAGAGGCGCGGTGCCTTCGGCAGGATAATAACGGAAGAATAAAAAACGGGCATATCCGAAGAGAATCGGATATGCCTGTCATGTTTTGTCGGTTTGCGGATCAGGTCATGCGGCGGTTATAGAGCTTTGCAAGACCGCCTTCGGAGGTTTCGCGGTAGCTGGCGTTGATGTGCTGACCCGTCTCCTTCATCGTGCGCACGACCATGTCGAAGCTGATATTTCTCGAGCCGCAGAGGAAGGAGGAGAGGTTGAACGCATCCATTGCGCGTTTGGCGGCGACGGCGTTGCGCTCGATGCAGGGGATCTGCACAAGTCCGCAGATGGGGTCACAGGTCAGACCGAGCTGATGCTCCATGGCGACCTCGGCGGCGTATTCCGTTTCGGAAATGGGTTTGTTCATCAGGGTACAAAGTGCGGCTGCTGCCATAGAGCAGGCGGTGCCGATCTCTGCCTGACAGCCGCACTCCGCGCCGGAAATGGACGCGTTCCGCTTGA
>JALFIV010000133.1 GCA_022775385.1 Clostridiales bacterium | reverse complement strand
AAGGATGTATCTACTTCGCGTAAAAATAACTCGATTTGTTCTTTCGATACGTTTTTTTCTTTCATATAATCTCCATGATGGTGCGGCGGCCGACACAAACAGGAATGAAAACAAACGCCGCAGAATTGTCTGTTTTCTGATTGAATGTGAATGGGAGCAGACTTACAGCGCAGCGGCATACAAGCCGATATGCGCGGTATCAATCGGTGCTTATGCTGTTTGACAAAACCAAATGATCTGGATCTGCACTATCATCGTAACAGAGGGGCAGGATCTTGTCAACGGCGGAGGTATCCATGCGGTAAGTGCAGGTATTTCGTACACGTAAAATGCAGAACATTTGTTCTTTATGGAGGGGATAAAAAGAAAACGGCGGGTAAGGATGCCGTCGACCTCCCGCCGGAATGCCGCGCAGTTACTCGTTGTCCTTCCGGTAGTCCGGTATCTTCGTCAGCTCTTCCACGCGCTCTGCGGCGATTTTCAAACCAGTTTCGTTCAGCTTGTCCAATGATAGCTGAAGAGAGAGAATACAGTTCCGTTCTGCAACGGTGTAATTCTGCGAGTCTCTATGATTCAGATACTCGTTCCAAGCGTTTTCAAGCTGATGAATGTCATCGGGATTTTTGTTTTTACGTGTTTCTTTATCTGCAACCAGAATTCTTTTAATATATGGATCAATGTAATCAGCCATTGTATATGCGTTGTCTAATTCATCGATGATATCACTCAATGCGTCCTGCGTTTCCGGGTCGGTCTCACTCAGCACGCACCGCAGCATGGCATCTCGTATCGTCATATACAGGTCTGATCTGATCTTGCTTTTCGTCTCGAACTTGTGCTGAAACGTCGTAGGAGGAATGCCGGCCATCTTTGCAAACTTCCTACGGCTCATTTTTAGGGAACTTAAAAACTTTTCTATCAAATCATATAATTCTTTGTTTTCCACTTGTACCGCCTCCATAATCCAATTAAACCATAATGGAACAGCAAAATCAACAACATTTTGAACGAAAATGGTTTGATATGCAGTTTTTTCATGAATGAAGCCCACTTGACAAACGAAAATGATTCATTATAATAAACGGTAGTGGTTCATTGAATCAAAACGGTTTAACAAAGGGGGTTCATAATGCGGGCAGACAAAAACAAAACAGCAATTGCGCGCGCCCGTTCCTGCAAGCGTGCTGCGGAACCGATTGAAGCAGGCGGACCGGTTCAGTCCACGTTCAGCCGTGCGATGCGCGGCGTGGGATATGGACAGATTCGCAGGATTGAGGTGGGAGGTTAAACGATTGGCAGAACGAAGAATGTTCGCAAAGACAGTGGTGAACAGTGATATCTTTCTGGATATGCCGGCGGCAACGCGCGCGCTGTATTTTCATCTGGGGATGGAAGCCGACGACGACGGCTTCTTGAACAATCCAAAAGGGCTTGTGCGGTATTTCGGCGCGTCTCAAGATGATTTGAAGATGCTGATCTCAAAAGGCTTTGTCATTCCGTTTGAATCCGGCGCTATTGTGATCCGGCATTGGAAGCAGAGTAATTACATTCAGAAGGACAGATACCGGCCGACGAAGTGCACAGAGGAAATGAATCGGCTTACTGTTTTGAACGGTGTATACAGCATGGATACAGAACGTATACAATCCGTATCCGTTATGGATACACAGGATAGGATAGGTAAGGACAGGATAGGTAAGGATAGGATAGAGATAGGGGAGTGTGAGGGGGAAGGCGCGCCTTCCGGCGCAGACGCCCGCCCGCCGATTGATTATCAGGGAATCGTGGATGACTACAACAAAACCTGTACCAGCCTGCCGAAATGTACGAAGCTGTCGGATGCCAGACGCAAGGCGATAGCGGCGCGTTTACGGTCATACACGCGGGAAGAGATTCACCGTGCGTTTGAGCTTGCCCAGGAAAGCGAGTTCATGACCGGACGAAACGACAGGGATTGGACGGCTTCTTTGGACTGGATCATGAAAGATACGAACATGGCAAAAATTCTGGACGGAAACTACAGCAACAGGAAAGGACGGGAAAACGATGCAGGAAATCAATTTGCAGAATGCTTTTCGAAATATACCATCTGATCTTGCGGAAGCTTGTTCCATGAGTGATGACGAGTATGAAGAACTGATATGCGCAAAGGAAAACGCGCGGAAGGTGGAACGGGATTTTCACGATCTCCGCGAAGACTGCCCGATTTGCGGCAATAAAGGGCAGGTTTGGCGATGGGACAGAGAGTTACAAATGCGGGTGGTTTCAACCTGTAAATGCGCTTATGCAAAGCACGCACTGGAAGTGGTAAAACATGCGGGTGTTTGTATGGACTGGGCGGAAAAAACGGCGGATTCGTTCCATACGCCGGAACAGTGGCAGAGATCCTTCAAGAAAAGCATTGTTGAATACATAGCAGGCGGGACAGGCTGGCTGTATGTATCCGGTCAGAGCGGATGCGGAAAAACACACCTTTGCACGGCGGCATTTGTTGAACTTGTCGGAGACGGAAAATCAGGCAGATATACAACGTGGCTGGATCTCATGCAGAAGCTGGACGCGGCATACTACGACAGCGAAGCCTATTTGGATATCTTGAAACCGCTCACTGCGTGTACCGTGCTGTATCTGGATGATATGTTCAAATCGCGAAATAACGATACTATTTCTGCACGGGAATTCTCCCACACAATGCGGCTGATTGATGCGAGATATCAGAACCCGGACAATATCACACTGATATCTTCCGAATGGACAATAGAACGGCTTGCGGCATTTGATGAAGCGCTGGCGGGACGGATTGCGGAACGGTGCGGAACGAACATCATTCAGATCGCAAAGGCGGAAGGCCGGAATTATCGTATCTATTCCAAGAAAGAGTAATTCGGTGTTCTGAAATGAGAGGGGGCAGAACACATTCCGCATGATGTTTTGAACGGCGCGCCGGTGCAGGATTCCGCCCGGCACCCGGCGGAGCTTTGCCGGGCAAGGTTTCTTATCTGACGGCGTACATAGCAGAATCCGCCCGGCAGGGGTTCGCGCTCCCGCCGGACGGACTGCGTATTTCGTTTGTGCTCATGTGTATTTCCTCCTGTTTCCGGTGTGGGTGAGGGAGGCGGAACGAACAGCAGCTGTCATGCCTCTTTTGGGGATGCGCAACACCATAGACGGATTCTGGATGTCAGAAAATCCGTCTATTTTTTGTACACAATGTTACATTGACAAACCGGTTGGATGCAGTATAATAAATATAAACTTTTATTAAATATTTTATTAAAGAATGAATTATTAAAGCGAAATGCATAAAAGAGACGAAAGAGTTTTTCGCAGATTGGACAGTTAAACGGGAAAAATTCCGGGAAGTGGAAAACAGGTGAACAAATACATTTCCGCAGACCGGCAAAAGGCGGCATTAAAAACCGGCAGTTTCCGCCATAAAATGGACTCAACAAAAGATCAGACGCCGAGAGGCGGGAGATCAAGAAGGACCGATAGGAGGAAACTGTTATGAAGGAAAACTGGCTGGAGCTGGAAGACAAGGTTGTCATTGTAACCGGAGGTGCATCCGGCATCGGCAAGCATGTGGCGGATACGCTGCGGAATGTGGGCGCGTCGGTTGTCATCGTCGATATGAACGTCGAGACCGGCGCGGAGCTGGACGGCGCGTACTGTGTACAGTGCAATGTCACGGACAGTGCGAGTGTACAGGCGATGGCGGATGCGGTTGTTGCCAAGTATGGACGGATTGACGCGCTGGTCAACAACGCCGGCATCAACCTGCCGCGTCTGCTGGTCGACGTCCGGGGCGAGAAGCCGCAGTACGAGCTGAATTCGGATTCGTTTGACAAGATGTTTGCAGTCAATGTCAAGGGCGTGTTTCTGTGCGCACAGGCGTGTGCAAGACAGATGCTCAAGCAGGGCAAGGGCGTCATCGTGAACATGTCGTCGGAGTCCGGCAAGGAGGGCTCGCAGGGACAGTCGGCATACTCCGCAACCAAGGGCGCGGTCGACAGCTTTACCCGCTCGTGGGCGAAGGAGCTGGGCAAGTATAACATCCGCGTGCTCGCCTGTGCACCGGGCATCATGGAAGCGACCGGACTGCGCACACCGGCCTACAACGAGGCACTGGCGTACACCCGCGGCTGCAAGCCGGAGGAGCTGTCCACCGACTACACCAAGGTCATCCCGATGGGACGAGACGGCAAGCTGGACGAGGTCGGTGATCTGGTCGCGTATCTGGTATCCGACCGCGCAAGCTACATCGCAGGCACGACCATCAACATCTCGGGCGGCAAATCCCGCGGCTGATCGCACCAAACGGAAGAAAGGAATGCTGACGCATGAAAAGCTTATTCAGCGACAATCGAATCGCAAGTATCCTGCAGTATTTCCGCAGGACGCCGGCGGCAACCGTCAGCATTTTGGCGTCCCGTCTGAATGTGAGCGAGCGGACGGTGCGCAATGACATCAAGCAGATCAATCAGGAACTCAAGGGCTGCGCGGTGATCGAGGGATCACAGGGACAGTACAGCCTGAGAATCTTTCGGGAGGACAAATTCCGCGAGATCTTTTCCCGCATCGTGCAGTCGGATGACTTTCTGAATTCTCCGCGCAACCGCATGGATTATCTGTTCGGCAAGCTGATGCGCGCGGAGGAACCCGTGCTCACCGACGAGCTGGCGTATGAGATGAATGTCGGACGGACGACGCTGGTCAGCGATTTGAAAAAGCTGCGGGCGGAACTGGAACCGTACCACCTGACAATCATCGGCAAGACCAGCAAGGGACTGGTGCTCCACGGAGAGGAGACGGACATCCGCCGGTACGTGCTGGAGAATGTGTATGACGCGATTTATCAGTCGTACCCGCTGGATCAGGATATCGCCGGGATGATCGCCGACGTGTTCAAAAAAAATTCACTGGAACGGGACACGCGGGACGGATTCACACGGTTTGTGACGCTGATCCTCGACCGGTTTCTGACCGGACACTATATCGGACAGCTTCCGGCAAAGTACTACAATCTGACATCGCGTCCGGAGTTCTCTGTGGTGGATCAGCTGATCGACCGGATCGCAGAGGCACTGTACACAGAGATTCCCGTGGAGGAAAAGCTGTTCGCGTTTCTGCCCATCGCGGGAATGCGTACCCCGGCGGATATGCAGGATATGCACGCGATTGCTCTGGATGAGTCGGTCCGGCCGCTCATGCATCGGATTCTCCTTCAGATTCAGCGCGAGATGGACATCACGATTCAGAGCGGAGAGTTCACGGAGGAATTTCTCTATCATCTGATGTTCATGCTCAACCGTCTCCGCTTCCGCGTGAAGCTGAAAAACCCGATGCTGGACGACCTGCGGGAGAAATACCCGCTGGCGTATCAGATGGCGGGCATCGCCTGCCGCGTGATCGGACGGGAGTACGGATTCTCGGTGAGCGAGGACGAGCGAGGCTATCTGGCATCCTACTTCGGAGTATTCCTGACCGAGAACGATCTCAAGCGGACCCGTCCGTTCCGTGCGGCGGTCGTGTGCGGCACCGGACGGGTGACCGCGCGGCTGGTCGCGGCACAGCTCAAAAAAGTGCTGGACAGCGCGGCACAGCTCGAACTGTTCGCGGATGAGAAGGTCACACCGGAACTCCTGAACGAATTCGACATCGTCTTTACGACGGTGGAGCTGTCCTGCCGGTGTGATCGTCCGGTCATCCGGATTCACGAGATTTTCAACGACCGGGAACTGCGGCAGAAGATCGAGAAGGCCAAGTACTGGGATCAGATTGATGTCCCGACGGTGGACAGCAACTGGTTCGTGATGTCCGGACTGATGGACGAGAGCCGGTTTTTCGTTTTGGACGGCGAACAGACCTATGAACAGGCGGTCGGCAGCATGGTGCGCAGCCTGACCGAGGACGGACAGGTGGACGACGAATTTGCCCGGCGGCTGTGTGAGCGCGAGCGCAGAGGCTCGATGGTCTTTGACCACGCGGTCGCCATCCCGCACGGCATCCAATACGCAAGCGGCAAGCTGGTGCTGGCCATCGGCGTGTTCCATGAACCGCTGATCTACCGCGATCATGAGATCCGTGTGATCTTCCTGCTCGGTCTGCCCGAGCGGGCCGCATCCGAGGACAGCCTGCTCATCCGTGTGTATGACGAGATCATCACGGTCGCACAGGACGAGGAGCTGCTGCAGAAAATCGCTTCGGCGGACAATTTTTCCGAACTGCTGCGGGCGCTGTACCGCCGGATCGGAAACTGAGACAGAGCAATCAAACAGACAGAACGGAGGAACGAGAGATGTTCAAACTGGCGTTGGTTATCGGAGCCGCGTTTGTCCTGCAAATCATGCTGAGTATGAGACAGATGCGTCATTTTTCGAACGAATTTGTCAAGCTGAGACGGCAGGGCAAGGTGGCCTGCGGACGGAAATCAGGCGGATTTCATGCCGGCGCAATCGTCATGTTCCTGATCGACGAGGACGGTATCATCCGGTGCGGACGAAAGCTCGAGGGCACGACCTGCATCGCGCGCGTCCGTCCGCTGGACGGATTTGAGGGTCGGTTTATCGGCTCACTGACCGAGGAGGACGGTCCCAAGGGACACCGAAATCTCCGCAAGGCGATCGCCGACGCGGCACTCACCTACAACAAGATCACGGCGGGGGAGGAAGTGCCCGAGCCGCCGTCCCCGGTACAGAAGCTGGGACGTTCTGTCGGACATATTTTTCACAAAAAAGCAACCGTAGGACAATAAGAAAGGTGGAACACCATGGATATTATTGTAAACTTAGCCTCTGGCTTTATGAACCTGTTCACCCTCGGCGGCGAGCAGTTTATGAGCTGGGTCACCGGCATCATCCCGACCATCCTGATGCTGCTCGTGCTGATGAACGCGATCATCGCACTGGCAGGCGACGCGGCAGTCGAAAAGCTCGCCCGCGTCTGCACCGGCAATCCGCTTCTCCGCTATCTGGTACTCCCGTTTGTCAGCGCATTTATGCTGGGCAACCCGATGGCGCTCTCCATCGGCAAGTTTATGCCGGAGTTCTATAAGCCGTGCTATTTCGCATCGGCAAGCTATCACTGCCACACCAACAGCGGTATTTTCCCGCACATCAACGCATCCGAGATCTTCATCTACCTCGGCATTGCAAACGGCATCACCCAGCTCGGTCTGTCCGCAACACCGCTCGCCGTCCGCTATCTGCTGGTCGGCATCATCTGCAACTTTATTTCCGGCTGGGCAACCGAGCTGACCACGGTATTTGTAGAAAAGCAGCAGGGCGTCCATCTGAGCCGCGAGCTCAAGCTGGCGAAGTAACGACAAGGAGGAGAGCACATCATGGCAGAATACAGATCCATTCGCGTAGAGCGCGGCAGCGGCGGCTTCGGCGGTCCGCTGGTCATCACCCCGACCGAAAAGCGCAACAAGGTTATGTTCATCACGGGCGGCGGCGCAGAGCCGGAGTGTCTGGCGAAGATTCTCGAGCTGTCCGGACTCACGCCGGTCAACGGCTTCAAGACCAACTGTCCGGAGGACGAGCTGGCGCTGGTCATCATCGACTGCGGCGGCACGCTGCGCTGCGGCATCTATCCGAAGAAGCGCATCCCGACCATCAACACCAACCCGGTCGGCAAGTCCGGACCGCTCGCACAGTTTATCACCGAGGACATCTATGTCTCCGGCGTCACCTCTAAGCAGATCTCTCTGGCGGATGAGACCGAGGCCGCTCCGGCTGAACCGGCCGCTCCGGCGGAAGAGAAGTCCGAGGACAAGCAGGACGGCGTGAAGTTCACCGCAGATATGAAGATCTCTGAGACGCTGGCAAAGCAGGAGAAGAAGAGCTTCATCACCTCCATCGGACTGGGCGTCGGCAAGGTCGTCAACACGTTCTATCAGGCGGCGCGCGATGCGGTACAGACCTGCATCACCACCCTGCTCCCGTTCATGGCGTTTGTCTCCATGCTCATCGGCATCATCAACGGATCGGGCTTCGGCAACGCGTTTGCCTCCATCCTGACTCCGCTGACCGGCAATGTCATCGGTCTGGTCATTCTGGGCATCATCTGCTCGATTCCGGGTCTGTCCGCACTGCTCGGACCGGGCGCCGTCATCGCACAGATTGTCGGTACGCTCGTCGGTGCGGAGATCGGCAAGGGCAACATCGCCCCGTCGCTCGCACTTCCGGCACTGTTCGCCATCAACACGCAGGGCGCCTGCGACTTCATCCCGGTCGGTCTGGGTCTCGCAGAGGCGGAGACCGAGACCATCGAGGTCGGCGTGCTCTCTGTCATGTACTCCCGCTTCCTGACCGGCTGGCTCCGCGTCCTCATCGCCTATGTCGCAAGCTTCGGTCTGTACGCCGGCGTATAATCACCCACAGCAAGTTCCCCTCTCTCAAGTTGGACTGTCGTCCGCTTTGTTTCTCCTTTCACTTCCGGCGGTTCAGGGCACTCCTCCTGAACTGCCGGATCGGACGACAGACAACGGATTCACATACCTATTCTCTGGCATCCGGATTGTTTTCCGGATTGCTTGAGCAGATGACACGGCGAGTCTGTTCAAGCGATCTGAAAAATACTTCATTTAACGCAAGATAACAGTAGGAGGACACGGTTATGAAGGTAATCTATGAAAATCAGGTAAAGGCGCTCGGCAGCTGTGTCGAGGAATTCAAGGAAGCCAATATGTTCATTATTTTCGGAGACAACGCGCCGGAGGAGCTGCAGGACTACTGCTACTCGGTGAGCGTCAATCCGATCAACGGCACGATTGCAGCCGGACAGACCATCCGGTTTGACGATGCGTCGTACACCATCACGGCGGTCGGCAGCGAGGCGCCGGTGACGCTGGCGGGACTGGGTCACTGTACGATGAACTTCAGCGGACAGACCGAGGTGGAGCTGCCGGGCACAATTTATATCGAGAACAAGCCGCTGCCGGAGATCAAGGTCGGAACGGTCATTCAGATTCTGGCCGACTGACGGCGGACGTTCATTCTTTCTATCCCCCATTTTCACATTCCGCCGGAGCCGTCAGCCGGTTCCGGCGGAAACTGCTGCTTGCAAAGAAAAGCGGTATGGGGTAAGATATCTTTAATAAAAGGTTTTTAGAAAGTGGGTGACACTGTGGCACGCGGATCTGCGGCGAGCGCGCACAATCAGGCGCGCATTGTGGAGCTGCTGCGCAAGCAGCAGACGCTGACCAAACAGGAGATTGCATCGCAGCTGGGATGGAGTATGCCGACCACCCTGCAGAATATCAACGATCTGATCGAGCGCGGCATCCTGCAGGAGTGCGGGGAGCTGGAGTCCACCGGCGGACGCAAGGCAAAGCGCATCGGACTGTGCCGCGAGGCGGGTCTGGCGGTCGGCATTGATGCGGCGCTGCACCATGTCGAGCTGGTGCTGACCGACCTCACGGGAGAGGTGCGCGAGCGGACGGTTCTGTCTCATCCGTTCCGCGACCAGCCGGAGTGGTATCGGACGCTGGGCAACGAGCTGGAATGGTTTCTGACCGCGTGCGGTGTGGATCCGGCGCGCGTTCTGGCGGCGGGACTTTCGTTCCCGGGCATCATCGACGACGGTGCACAGGAGATTGTCCACTCGCATATTTTCGGTCTGCAGCATGTCAGCCTGGATCGATTCCAGCGTGCGGTTCCGTTTCCGCTGGTCGCCGCCAACGACGCCAACTGCGCCTGCTTTGCCGAGCTGTCTGCAGGACACGCGAGCTATCTGTATGTCTCGCTCAATGAGTCGGTGGGCGGAGCACTGGTGCTGAATCATCAGCTGCATCTCGGCGACACCTGTCAGGCAGGGGAGATCGGACATATGCTGCTGATTCCGGGCGGCGACGCCTGCTACTGCGGCAAACAGGGCTGTGCGGATGCCTATCTGTCTCCCAAGGTACTGCGGCGGCCGGGACAGACGATGGCGGCATTCCTGCGTCAGGTACACGCGGGAGAGCGTGAGGCGTGCGAGAAGTGGGACAGCTATCTGACCCATCTCGCGGTGTTCCTGACCAACCTGCGCATGATGCTCAATGTCGACCTGATTGTCGGCGGCGAGGTCGGGAAGTACATCAGACCATATTTGGAGATCCTGTGCGACAAGGCGGCACAGTACGACCGCTTTGCGCGCGATGTTGACTATATTTATCCGTGCAGCCGGACGGAGAACGCATTTGCCGCGGGCGCGGCGATGATGGCGCTCGAGAAGTACGGCAGCCGGGTGCTGGAATGCAGAAAGGAGAGCGAGGATGAAACCGGGCGCGATTTTTGACATGGACGGTACACTGCTGGACACCGAGCGGCTGTATCAGGAGAGCTGGGAGGTGCTCGCCGGTGAGTTCGGCATCGAGCACAATCCGGCATTCCCGCTCGCCGTCTGCGGTTCCAACGGAGACAACATGGTGCGCATCATCCGGTCATACTATCCGGAGATCGACGCGGAGGCGTTTATGAATGCCTGCTATGCGCGCGTCGCCGGACTGGTGGAGCATGGCGCTCCGAAAAAGCCGGGCGCGGAGGAGATCCTGCGCTGGATGCACGAACGCGGCGTCAAGATCGCGGTGGCGAGCAGCAACACCCATGCACAGATCGTCAAGAATCTGTCGCGCGCGGGTCTGCTGGAATACTTTGATGCAATTGCCGGCGGCGATGAGGTCGCACACAGCAAGCCGGACCCGGATATCTTTCAGCTCGCGGCACAGCGGCTGGACTGTGCGCCGGACGACTGCTATGTCTTTGAGGACGGCATCAACGGTATCCGTGCCGCCGCGGCGGCGGGCTGCGTGACCGTTATGATTCCCGATCTCACCCCGCCGGATGAGGAAATCCGCGGACTGTGCGCCGGCGTATGCGGAAGCCTGCTCGAGGCGCAGCAACAGATTGCCGACGGTGTGCTTTGAGAAAAAACAAACCCGCTGATTCCGTTTGTTTGGAATCAGCGGGTTATTTTACTGAGATTGGAAATCGATCAGTGGCTGCTCTCCACAGGAGATCAGATAGGAATAGCCGCATGCCTTGGTGACGGCGCCATCAGGAAAATTCAGAATTTGAAACCCGTCTGAAAATGCAGAAAAACCGCCATTTCACAAAGAAACAGCGGTTTTCCGTGGTGGACCTGAAGAGGATCGAACTCTCGACCTCCGCGTTGCGAACGCGGCGCTCTCCCAGCTGAGCTACAAGCCCGTCTTGCGATATTGATTATAGCACTATTTTCCGGAGTCTGCAAGAATTTTTTCCAAGAATCTTGA
>JALFIV010000120.1 GCA_022775385.1 Clostridiales bacterium | reverse complement strand
CTCGTTCGGTCCGCTCATGGCAGGTGCGCAGGTCGGACTCATGCCGCTCCGTGAGGAGAAAGATTATTTGATTGACTTTGACGAGATCGAGCCGTCGGTTGCCGACGCGGCAAAGGTGATGGTGGTCTCCTATCCGAACAATCCAACCACCGCGGTGGCAGACGAGGAGTTTTACAGCCGTCTGGTTCATTTTGCGAAAAAGCACGACATTCTGGTCATCCACGACAACGCTTATTCCGATCTCGTCATGGACGGGAAGAAGGGAATCTCGTTCCTGTCTGTCCCGGGGGCAATGGATGTCGGTATCGAGATGAACTCCCTGTCCAAGACCTATAACCTGACCGGTATGCGTACGTCATTTGCGCTCGGCAACGAGAAGATCATTGAGAAATTCTCTGCTTTCCGTTCTCAGATTGACTATGGTATGTTCCGTCCGGCGCAGCTCGGTGCGATTGCCGCACTGAACGGCCCGCAGGACATCGTCGAGCGCAACCGCATGGGATATCAGGAGCGGCGTGACGCGCTGTGCGGCGGTCTGCGTGCGATCGGATGGGATGTTCCGGATGCCAAGGCGACCATGTTTGTCTGGGCGAAGATTCCGGAGCGCTTTACGGATACCGGTGCATTTGTTCTGGAGCTGCTGGATCGCACCGGTGTGCTGTGTGTCCCGGGTGACAGCTTTGGTGAGCTCGGCGCGGGATATGTCCGGTTTGCGCTGGTTGTTCCGCCGGAGCGCATGGCGGATGCCTGCCGAAGCATTGACGAGAGCGGAATTTTGAAAGGATAAACGAGAATGAAACTGATTTCCTGGAATGTCAACGGGCTTCGTGCCTGTGTTAAGAAAGGCTTTTTTGATTTCTTCCGTCAGGCAGATGCGGATATGTTCTGCCTGCAGGAGACCAAGCTGCAGCCGGAGCAGGCACCGGAAGAGGGATGGGACGGTTATGTCGGATACTGGAACAGTGCAGAGAAGAAAGGATACAGCGGAACCGCTCTGTTTTCCAAACAGGAGCCGATGAACGTCACCTACGGCATCGGCATGGAAGAACACGACCGCGAGGGCAGAGTGATCACAGCGGAGTACGAGGATTTTTATCTTGTGACCTGCTACACACCGAATTCGCAGAGCGAGCTGGCGCGCCTGCCGTACCGGATGCAGTGGGAGGACGATTTCCGCGCGTATCTGCTGAAGCTGGATGCGGTCAAGCCGGTCATCCTCTGCGGGGATCTGAACGTCGCACACGAGGAGATCGACCTGAAAAATCCAAAGACCAACCATAAAAACGCCGGATTCTCGGATGAAGAGCGTGCGAAGATGACGGAGCTTCTCGCAGCCGGCTTCACTGATTCCTTCCGTCTGCTGTATCCGGATGTGACGGAGGTATACAGCTGGTGGTCGTACCGGTTCCGCGCCCGTCAGAACAACGCGGGATGGCGCATCGACTACTTCATCGTCTCCAACCGCATCGCAGACAAGATCAAGGACGCGAAAATCCTGACGGACGTCATGGGAAGCGACCACTGTCCGGTGGAATTGGATATTGAACTGTAAAAAAAACTGCCTGACTAAATAGTCGGGCAGTTTTTTTATGATGTATTGTAAGAAATACCTATTTATATAGTTAAGTTTTAGTTATTGCGATTGTTTGAACCACATCATTTTCGTAAACAAAAACAATAGCTGAGTCAGCAGAATTTAAATCCGAGGAATTAATTATCTCACCGGAAATAGAATTGTACAAATACATTTCTCCGCCTTCAGACGATTCCATAATATAATCATCGCCATAAACAGAATGAACATCTTCAACTGAAGAACCCACAGAGATTCCACCTCGCATTGATGGATCAGAAGAATTAATGATAATGATTGAAATCATATCAGAATCATCAAATGCTACTCCAATGCCTGTAGGATCAGAACTGACATACAGCATATAACCTCCATTGAGTATAGTATCGTTATTGATAGGAATTAGATCAAAAGATGATAGTTCTTCTTTGCTTAGACCAAGACACACACCGTGATCTAAGTCATGATAAAGGATATCGCCATATTCCAAGCTGTCAGCAAGAGCTTCTGCGGAAATTGAATTATTATCGGCTGTAACATTACTTGTGATTGGATCAGAGGAAGTGGTATCCTCCTCGAAGATAATTTCGTGAATTACTTCATTCAGACCATAAATAAATACAGGAGTATCTTCCTTATCGCTATAACCAAAATAGAATCCGTAAACAGTAACAGTATCACCTACGGAAGGAAAGGAGTAATCAGTATTATCAGAAAGTTGTTTTTCAAGTCCATCAACCACTTCTTGATTATCAGAATACTTGTTTGAATTTGCATTTATGTATTCAATAAAATCAACAAAATATACAGAACCATTTTCGTTTTCAATAATAAAATGTCGGTCTTCTCCATCATCCCGTTCAATACTTGGATCGAAGTCATTATCAACAACTTCTGTGACAGTACCGGTTACGTAATACGCATTCCCATCTAAATCATTCTCGCTAGAATGAGTGGAATAAGCAGTGATTGGCATTTCTGTTGCATAATCAAGATAATTTGACTCAGTATTCTTTGGATAAATTGGAGAATCAGATTTGTTAATGGATTGAGGTGTAACTGTTTCAGTAGAGGAGTTGCTAACAGAATTCGATGATGATCCACTGTTGTTATCGATTAATCGCTCGTAAGTTACTTCGAGTCCTTTGTTTGGGTGATAGGTCCAGGAAACCGTGAAATTTTCGTTGGTTTCTCTTCGAACACCGTCAAGGGAGGATGTATGTTCCATTTCATTGTAGACATCATAAGGAAAACCGAGAAATCGGTTCACTTTTGCAACGGAGCGGAGCACAGGTTCATTCAAGGAAGAGGATTTCGAATCATTTGGATTGGTGTCGATCATAAGACAATTCCCGTCTGGAGAAAGTTCAGAGTAATGTGGAGAACAATAGTTATCGTACGCTCTTTTGAGAGAAGGTTCTCGGCACAAAAGAAAAACAACGATGCAGCATGCCGCGATAGCGAAGATGACTACGATTGCTTTCTCAAGTAAAGAGAATTTCACAGAACGTCTTTTAGAACACTCTTCGTTATACTCTTCGGCATGATCTTCTACATGTGCTTCGTTGTGAGTTCCGATGCTCTCTTCGGAAAGAGGAACAACACGACATCCGCAATTTGGACAAAACTTTTGACCAGTTTCAAGGGTGAAACCACATTTGGAACAATTCATCTTTTTACCTCCGTTTTGTAAACATAAACTGCAAAAAATTCTCAAAGTTACAAGAAATACAATTTACTTACATATTATTATATCGTGCTTTGTTCATGCAATCAATAGGTAATCGGAGTCTGACAACAAAAGAGAGCCATGGAGTTTTCTCCATGGCTCTGTTCGTGTAACCAAATAAATTTACTTTGCCGCAATGACATCCGACATATCATACATACCCGGCTGGGTCTGTGCGCCAAGGAATGCCGCCGCATCGACTGCGCCGACGGCGAATACCTCGCGGGACAGCGCAACGTGACGAATCTCAATCAGCTCGTCGCGTCCGGCAAACAGAACCTCGTGCTCACCGACAATCGTGCCACCGCGGATCGAGTGTATGCCGATCTCGTGCTTCGGACGCTTTTCGCGACGGTCGTGACGATTGTAGACATACTCCGCATCGTACGGAAGAGCCTCGTTGACCGCATCGGCAAGCATCAGTGCCGTGCCGGACGGAGCGTCCAGCTTCTGGTTGTGATGCTTTTCCGTGATCTCGACGTCGTAGCCGTCGCCGAGAACCGAGCCGCATTTGCGCAACAGATCCATCATCAGATTGATGCCGATGGACATATTGCCCGAGCGGAAGACCGGAATCTCAGAAGAAGCCGCGCGCATTGCGTCGAGCTGTTCCTTGCTGTGTCCGGTAGTACAGATGACAACCGGTGTCTTGTGCTCCTTGCAGTAGGAGAGCAGACCGTCAAGGGAGGCCGGATTGGAGAAGTCGATGATGACATCGCATTCGCCGGTGAACTCCTTCGGATCGGCATAGACCGGATAGTCCGCCAGCTTTTCGGTGTAGGCATCAAAGCCGGCGACGATTTTCATGTTCTCTTTTTTGGAAACAATGTCAGTGATAACCTTGCCCATACGGCCGTTACAGCCGCAAAGTCCAATTTTCAACATCCGAACCGCTCCTTACTTGACGAGCGTCAGACCGGCTTCGATCATCGCCTTCTTGAGCTGTGCGACATGTGCATCCGTCATCGCACAGAGCGGCAGACGAAGATCGCCGACATCCCAGCCAAGGAATCCTGCGGCCATCTTGACCGGAATCGGATTGACCTCGAGGAACAGTGCGTTGATCAGGTCAAGGTACTTGATCTGCAGCTCGCGTGCCTGTGCATAGTTGCCGTCCAGACAGAGCTGAGCGATCTCATGTGCCTTATCCGGCATGACATTAGCCAGAACCGAAATAACGCCCTTGCCTCCCATTGCCATGAGCGGAACGATCATATCGTCGTTACCGGACCAGAAGTTGAGGTCATCACCGCAGAGACGCATTGCCTCAGCAAGCAGGGAGAAGTCGCCGGACGCTTCCTTTGCACCGTTGACATTCGGGTGCTTGGAGAGCTGATAGTAGGTGTCGGCGCTGATGCAGACACCGGTGCGGCTCGGCACGTTGTACAGAATGATCGGAGTATCCGAGCAGTCGGCAATCGTAGAGAAATGCTTGACCAGACCGTTCTGCGTGGTCTTGTTATAGTACGGAGTAACTGTCAGCAGACCGTCTGCACCTGCCTTGGATGCAAAGCGGGACAGCTCAACTGCATAGCGGGTATCGTTGGAGCCGGTGCCGGCGATAACCGGAACACGGCCGTTGACATAGTCGACACAGAACTGAATCGTATCCTTGTGCTCTTTGTCGGTCAGTGTGGAACCTTCGCCGGTCGTGCCGCAGATCGTGATGGAATCGATGCCGCGGTTGATCTGATCGTCAATAAAGCGCTTGAATTCCGGATAATTGACATCGCCGGTCGCTGTCATCGGGGTGATGATAGCAACATTCGCGCCAGTAAAAATCGGCTTTTTCATGAAGCTCTCCTCCAATCAAGAAAAATTAATCCATGTATCCTTCTGCACACAGAAGTTCCGCCATCTCAACAGCGCCGCCTGCAGCACCGCGCAGGGTGTTATGAGACAGGGAAACGAAGCGGTAGTCAAA
Source organism: Clostridiales bacterium (assembly GCA_022775385.1). Taxonomy (GTDB): domain Bacteria; phylum Bacillota; class Clostridia; order Oscillospirales; family Butyricicoccaceae; genus Butyricicoccus_A. The sequence goes on along the minus strand of JALFIV010000120.1, from coordinate 812 downwards.
AATTACATCATCGCGCAGACGGCCGATGGAGACAGCCATGCCGCCCTCCAGATTGCGGTCAAGCTTTGCCTGCGGACGATTGTCTTCCTCAAAGTAATGCAGGAACTGCTTCGGTGCGGACGGGAGGTTCAGCTCCTGTGCACGGCCGGAGTAGTTTGCCCAAGCCTCCAGAATCTGCTCCTTGGTCGGCTTGTTCTTGAACTTGACGAACGCAGCGGCAGTATGACCGTCGCTGACCGGAACACGCAGGCACTGTGCGGAGATCACCGGCTCGGTTGCCGAGACAATCTCGTCGCCCTCGATGGTGCCCCAAACCTTCATCGGCTCCTTCTCGGACTTTTCTTCCTCGCCGCCGATGTACGGAATGACGTTGTCAACCATTTCCGGCCAGGTCTCAAAGGTCTTGCCGGCGCCGGAAATTGCCTGATAGGTGCAGACCATAACCTTCTCGATGCCGAAGTCCTTGAGTGCGGTCAGAGCCGGAACATAGGACTGAATGGAGCAGTTGGACTTAACCGCGATAAAGCCGCGCTTGGTGCCCAGACGCTTGCGCTGTGCCGGAATGATCTTGGCGTGATCCGCGTTGACCTCCGGAATGATCATCGGAACGTCCTTGGTGAAGCGGTGTGCGCTGTTGTTGGAGATAACCGGGCACTCCAGCTTTGCATATATTTCTTCCAGTGCGCGGATGACATCCTTCTTCATATCAACGGCACAGAACGTAAAGTCAACCTTGGAAGCGAACTCCTCGGCATCGTTCTCAGCGTCGTAGAGGACCATGTCCTTCATATTTTCCGGAATCGGAACAGTCA
>JALFIV010000063.1 GCA_022775385.1 Clostridiales bacterium | reverse complement strand
CTGGATGAGCCGATCGGCGGCGTCGATCCGGCGGCACGAGATTATATTTTAGATACGATTTTGACGAATTACAGTGAAAACAGCACGGTCGTGATTTCCACCCATCTGATTGCGGATATCGAGCGCACGCTCGACGATGTTTTGTTCCTGAATCAGGGACAGCTCGTGCTCCACAAGTCGGTGGATGACATCCGCGCCGAGCATGGCAAATCTGTCGACGCGCTGTTCCGGGAGGTGTTCGCATGCTGAGCAAACTGATTGGATATGAATTCCGCGCCACGCGCCGGATCTTTTTCCCGGCATATCTTGCACTGTTGGCGCTTTCGGTACTCAACGCGGTTTCGTTCGCGCTGACGTCGAGTCTGGATGATCTCAGTCTGCCGTCTGGGCTGCTCATGATGGTATATGTCGTTGCGATCATGGCAGTTGCGTTTCTGTCACTGGCGTACATGATCGTCCGGTTTTATCAGAACCTTCTGGGGGATGAGGGTTATCTGATGTTCACTCTGCCGGTACGTCCGTGGCAGCTGCTCTGGTCCAAGGCGATTGTCTCGACCGTTTGGATGGCGGCGAGTGTGGTTCTGTGCGGCATTTCGATTTTGATCGTCACCTTTGGCGGACTGATTGCGGACGGGGAGTTTGGGAACCTCCTGCAGGAGCTTCCGATTCTGTGGAACGGGCTTGCGAGTGAGTTCGGCGGCGGTTTCCTTGTTGGAGTCAGTCTCGAGGCGATTGTATGCGGTCTTGTCGGTGTCATCGCGTTTTGTATGCATATCTACGCGGCGCTGTCGCTCGGACAGCTGTTCCACCGCTTCCGTCTGGGTATGTCGTTTGTGATGTACGTGGTCTGCTCGATTGTGGAACAAATCGTGTTTGTACTGCTTGGAAATATTCATGTTGAAATTAACGTAGTCCAGACAGGGATCATGATTGCGGTCGCGGTTATGATTGTGTGGAAGATGGTCACCGCAGCGGTATACTTTGTGCTCTCGAATTATCTGCTCAGCCGCAAGCTGAATTTGCAGTAACCAAATTGACAGCATCGAATACAGGAAGAAGGGCGAACCCGACGGTTCGTCCTTTTTTCGCATCTGGATTTTCATCCGCTTTTCCTTGTTGGAGCCTCCGGCGGGACAAGGGACTCGCGTGTCCGAGCCCCTTGTCAATCCCCGGACACGCGGCAACCAAGGTTTCCGCGACCTTCCTTCATGGATGGCTGAGAGTTCCGCTGTACGGCTCGTACTGGGATTGCCGGGGCGGGCAAACGGGCGGATTCCGCATACCGCTGGATCAAGCCGCAGACATGGTTTCCCGCCTCCGGCGGGAGCGCCCTGATTGTTTGCCCGTCCATTCTCCGCGATCACAGACGGGAGGGTGGGGTGACTGTTTCCGTTTCTTTGGGATGACAGACGGGAGAAAAGAATTTGTTCTTTCATACGCTCTTTGTCAAATTGCCGGCGGATTCATGGTATACTAAAGAAAAGAACGGAGGGATGATTTTGAATACAGAATATACGATGAAACAGGTTGCGGAGCGGCTGACCGAACGCGGACTGACTCTGTCGGTTGCGGAGTCGTGCACTGGCGGACTGTTGTCGTCCAAAATTACGGATGTGCCGGGTGCGTCCAAGTTCTACAAGGGCGGTGCGTGCACCTACTGCAATGAGATCAAGCACCGGATTCTGGGTGTGCAGCAGGAGACGCTCGACACCTATACCGCCGTGTCCGAACAGACCGCGGCGGAGATGGCGGCGGGCTGTGCGCGGGTGTTCGGAACGGACATCGCGGTCAGCGTGACCGGATACGCCGGTCCGGACGGCGGAGAGGACGGCACTCCGGTCGGAACGATCTATGTCGGCATATGCTTTCGCGGAGACGTCCGCGTGGAGCGGATTTGTGAACCTGGAGGACGGACATTGGCAAGAGAAAGTGCCTGCCAACAGGCGATTTTGATGATAATGACGGAAACAGAAAAAAATTAAAAGAAAAATAACGGTAAAAATCCACATTTTATCTGGACTTGCCTCATATTTGGTTGTATAATATTTCTAGAAAATTTGTGTTGGGGAAGAAACTGTCCGTGAAAATTGCCGAAAACAAGACAATTTGCCAAATTTTATGCAATTTTGGACCTTCGATCTGATGCAGATGGATCACGAATCACAAAGTTTTTTGGGGGACATTCCCCTAATTTGAAAAGATTGGAGTAGAAGAGAATGTCTAGGAAAAAAGAATGCGTAGCAATGCTGCTGGCGGGCGGCCGCGGCAGCAGACTATACGTCCTGACCGAAAAGGTTGCAAAGCCGGCAGTTCCGTTCGGTGGAAAATACCGTATTATCGACTTCCCGCTTTCCAACTGTGTGAATTCCGGAATTGACACGGTCGGTGTCCTGACCCAGTACGAGCCGCACGCGCTCAACGCGTATTTGGCGAGTGGTCAGACATGGGATCTGGACCGTCTGTACGGCGGTGTTTATGCGCTTCCTCCGTATGAGGGCGGACAGGGTTCCGAGTGGTACAAGGGTACCGCAAACGCAATTTATCAGAATATTGCCTTCATCGACGAGTACAATCCGGAGTATGTACTGGTTCTTTCCGGCGACCACATCTACAAGATGGATTACGACGAGATGCTGGATGTACATAAGGAAAAGAATGCGGCGGCGACTATCGCGGTGCTCAACGTCACCTATGAGGAAGCAAAGCGTTTCGGTATTCTGAACTGCCATCCGGACGGCACGATCTACGAATTTGAGGAAAAGCCGGCTCAGCCGAAGTCCACGCTGGCTTCCATGGGTATTTACATCTTCACCTGGTCCAAGCTCCGTCAGTATCTGATCGACGATGAGAACGACCCGAACTCCTCCAACGACTTCGGCAAGAACATCATCCCGGCGATGCTGGGCAACGGTGAGAACCTCCAGACCTACCGCTTTGACGGCTACTGGAAGGACGTCGGAACCATCGAGTCCCTGTGGGAGGCAAACATGGATCTGCTGTCCCCGGATTCCGGCCTGAAGCTGGATGATCCGGACTGGAAGATTTACGGCCGCACCAGCGCTGCTCCGCCGCATTTCTCCGGCAGAAACTCCGAGATTCATCATTCTCTGGTTGCCGAGGGCTGTGAAGTTGAGGGCAAGGTCAACAATTCGGTTCTGTTCTCGGATGTCACCGTAGAGGAAGGCGCGGATGTCGATTACTCCGTCGTCATGCCGGGTGCTGTTATTGAGGCGGGCGCTGTTGTCAAGTATGCCATCATCGCGGAGAACGCGCGCATCTGTGCGGGCGCTGTCGTCGGCAATTCACCGGAAGAAGTATCCGACGGTGAATGGGGTGTTGCTGTTGTCGCAGCTGCAACCAAGGTCGGCAAAAAAGCAGTCGTTGCTGCCAAGCAGATGGTTGACAGCGATGTACCGAGCGCAGAATAACGAGGTGGAATCATGAAAAATACATTTGGTATTATTATCAGCTTTGACAATGACAGCGATATGCGGGAGCTTGCCGAGCATCGTCCGGTATCCTCCATTCCGTTCAGCGGACGCTATCGTATCATCGACTTTATGCTGTCGAACTTTGTAAACTCCGGCTGCACGCAGGTCGGTATCCTGATGCGTGACAAGTATCAGTCCCTGATGGATCATCTGGGAAGCGGTAAAGATTGGGATCTGGCGCGCAAGCGCGGCGGCATGATGATGTTCCCGCCGAATGCGTTTGCCCTCAAGTCCTCCCCGCTGGTCACTGAGAACTACCACACCTCGCTGGAGGCACTCGGCTCCATCAGCGACATGCTGAACAAGAATAAGTGCGAGTATGTTGCCATTGCGAGCGGCGACATTGTCGCCAACATCCCGATGGATGAAGTGCTCAAGAAGCACAAGGAGTGCGGTGCAGACCTCTCCATCGTCTGTGTCAAGAACAGTGCCGGCACGGCGCACGACAGCTATCTGAATCTGTCCCCGCGTCACGAAGTTGTCGACATCCGTTACGGCGACAACCTGGGCGGTCAGTGCAAGTACAAGGCGCTCGGCATCTACGTCATGAAGCGCAAGATGCTGATTGAGCTGCTGTCCGACTGTGTCACGCACAACATGCATCTGTTTGAGCGCGATGCGGTTCAGTATCTGTTCAAGAGCGGTAAGAAGATCCACGGCTATGTCTTTGACAAGTATGCCGTTCAGATTGAGACCGTCAAGGGATATTTCGCAAGCTCGATGGATATGCTGGATAAGGAAATCCGCGATCAGGTATTCCTGCCGACCCGTCCGATTCTCACCAGAATCCGCGATCAGTCCCCGACCTACTACGGCGAGGATGCGGTTGTCAACGACAGCCTGATTGCAGACGGCTGCAAGATTGAGGGAACGGTTGAGAACTCCATTATTTTCCGCGGCGTACATGTTGCCAAGGGCGCGGTTGTCAAGGATTCGATTCTGATGTCCGGCTGTGAGGTCGGCGAGAACGTCGAGCTGTCCTACGTGGTTGCGGACAAGCATGTCAACATCCGTGCGGATCGCAAGATGATGGGTCATGCGACCTATCCGGTTGCGATTGCCAAGGACGCCATCGTTTAATTGAGAACAAGCAAAGACGCCGGAGGGATGGCTTTGTCATCTTTCCGGCGGATTTTTTAGAACAGCAGAGAGACAGAGGATTGGTCCTTTGGGAAAAGGAGGAGACAGAATATGAAGGTATTATATGTAGCGAGCGAAGTGGCGCCGTTTGTCAAGACCGGCGGTCTCGGTGACGTTGCAGGCTCCCTGCCGCAGGCTCTGGCGGAGCAGGGATGCGAGGTGGGCGTAGTCTGCCCGCTGTATTCTCAGATTGCGCAGGAATGGCGCGACAAGATGTCGTTTGTCACCTGTCTGTATGTCCAGCTGGCATGGCGCAATCAGTACTGCGGCATTTTCCGTCTGGAGAAGGACGGCGTCACCTACTACTTCATTGACAACGAATACTACTTCAAGCGCAGACAGGTTTACGGCGAGTATGACGACGCGGAGCGCTTTGCGTTCTTCAGCCGCGCCGTACTGGATATGCTTCCGGCAATCGGCTACAAGCCGGACGTCATCAACTGCAATGACTGGCAGACCGCGCTTGTTCCGGTTTACTACGGCATTCATTACAGCTATCGTTCCTGGTACGACGGCATCAAGACGGTATTTACGATCCACAACATCCAGTATCAGGGACAGTTCGGCAGCCAGATCACGGATTACGTACTCGGCATCGACCGCTACCACTACGACAATGGATTCCTCCAGCAGGACGGCGACGTCAACCTGATGAAGGCGGCGATTGTCTGTGCAAACCGTGTCACCACCGTCTCCCCGACCTATGCACAGGAGATCCAGACGCCGTACTACGGTTTCAAGCTGGATACCGTCCTGCGTTGGTATCAGGGCAAGGTCAGCGGCATCATCAACGGTCTGGACATCAAGCAGTTTGATCCGGAGACCGATACACACCTCTTCAAGAACTACTCGGTCAAGACGCTCAAGGACAAGAAGAAGAACCGCGACGGTCTGCTCGAGATGTGCGGTCTCAAGGCAGACGACGACACGCTGGTCATCGGCATGGTCGGACGTCTGGTCAGCCAGAAGGGTCTGGATCTGATTCAGTGTGTTCTGGGCGATATCCTCCGTCTGAACGTCCGGCTGATCGTACTCGGCACCGGCGACTACGGCTACGAGCAGATGTTCCTGAGCGCAAAGGGATGGGCACCGGACAAGATCTCGGCGAACATCATGTTCAACGGCGATCTGGCAAACAAGATCTATGCAGGCAGCGACCTGCTGCTCATGCCGTCGCTGTTTGAGCCGTGCGGACTGGCGCAGATGATCGCGATGCGGTACGGCACTCTCCCGCTCGTCCGCGAGACCGGCGGTCTGAAGGACACGGTTCATCCGTACAACGAGTTCACCGGCGAGGGCAACGGATTCTCGTTCGCCGCCTACAACGCACACGACATGCTGCATGTCATCGAGAACGCATGCCATCTGTTCGCCAACGACAAGGCGGCATGGAAGAAGATGCAGATCGCAGGCATGACGGGCGATTACAGCTGGAGCGCGTCGGCAAAGAACTACATCGACGTCTACGAACAGGCGATCAAATACTGAGTTTTGTCTGGTATTATCGACACAGATGCGGCATTGTTCCGCATCTGTGTTTTTTTGTGCGGGGCTGTCATCGAGCTGTCATCACATTGTTACAGGAAATGACTTGATTCTGCACAGATGATCCTGTACAGTGGTAATGTAAAAACCAACCATCTGCCGTTTGCACGAGGAGGGGTAGAATATGAGAAAACGGATCTTGCTGAGCTGTCTGTGCCTGAGTCTGATTGCGGGCAGTATGACGGGCGCACTGGCAGAGGAAATCGGCACGGAACAGGTGCCGGCGGTCGTTTCTGACGGGGGAAGCACAGAACTGCCGATTCCGGAGACACCGCCCGCGGCGCCGACGGTTCAGAGCGTGACCTGCAGACAGATCGTACTCAACCCAGTCGAGGGCTGTGAATATGCGTTGATACCGATCGGCGGAGACGTAACCGGACCGATCATCTGGCAGCAGAGTCCGGTGTTTACGGACATTCAGGCGAACACCACCTATACGGTATATCAGCGGATTGCCGCGACCGAGACCCATCAGGCATCCGCCGCCAGCGCGGGACTTGCCGTGATTCCCAAGCACACCGAGCGGAGCACGGTCGTTGCGCCGACCTGTACGCAGAAAGGATACACCAAGCATGTATGCACGGTCTGCGGAAACAGCGAGACGGACAGCGAGACGGTGGCGCTGGGGCATGAGTACAAAAATACCGTCATCGCGCCGACCTGCACGGCGAAGGGATATACCAAGCATACATGCGCGCGGTGCGGCGACAGCTATTCGGACAGTGAAAAGCCGGCGCTGGGGCACGATTACAAAAAAACCGTCATCGCGCCGACCTGCACGGCGAAGGGGTATACCAAGCATGTGTGCGCGCGGTGCGGAGACAGCTATTCGGACGGCGAAAAGCCGGCGCTCGGACACAAGATGACCAAGACGGCGGCGAAAAAGGCGACCTGCACCAAGGCGGGAAACAAGGAATACTGGACCTGCTCCCGCTGTAAAAAGGTATTCCGCGATGCCAAGGGAACACAGGAGACCACCGCATCCAAACAGAAGATCAAGGCAATCGGCCACAGCTACAAGACCGTCACAACCAAGGCGAAGCCGGGTAAGAACGGCAGGATCCGGACGACCTGCAAGAACTGCGGCAGGGTCAAGAGCAGCAAGACGATATCCCGTCCGAGCCGGATTGTCCTGTCCAGAAGCTCGTATGCGTGGGACGGCAGCTCGCACAAGCCGTCGGTCAAGGTGAAAAATGCGTCCGGAAGTACCATCTCGTCCAAGCACTACCGCGTGAGCTATCCGAGCAACACCAGGAGCGCCGGAAAGCACACGATCACGGTGACGTTCAAGGGGAAAAAATACAGCGGCAGGATGACCGCATCGTATACCATCGGCGCCAAGAGCATATCGGGGAGGAAAATTCATCTCTCCCGCCGCCACTATACGTACAACGGCAAGGTACATCATCCGACCGTCACGATTTCGGGACTGCGCGAGGGCACGGACTTTACCGTGAGCTACAGCGACACGGTCAACGCCGGCATCGCGACCGTGCGGGTGACCGGAAAGGGGAACTACACGGGCAGTGTCAGCAAGACCTTTACAATCCGTCCGAGACGGAGCGGTATTCAGAAGCTGACGGCACGCCCGCAGGGATTCTACGTCCGGTGGAAGAAAGTTCCCGCGCAGATCAGCGGATATGAGATTCAGTACGCGCGGAAAGCCAGCTTTGCCAAGGCGGGGACCGTCCGCGTGGACGCCTCCAGACGCGCCGCCAAGGTTTTGGATCTGAGGGGCGAAAAGAACTACTATGTCCGGGTGCGCACCTATAAGAACGTCGGAAAAACCAGAGTATATTCCAAATGGTCCGCGGTATGGCAGATCAAGACCAAAGCCGCCGCCTCCGCGTGAGAACGACTGCGGCACATGGAGAAAAGACACAGGCGCATCCACTGCGCCTGTGTTTTTGTGCGGATGTTCACAAAACCTTCTTTTGACAAATACGCGGAGAGCACCTATACTGATATTAGACGAAGAATACAGTCTAAATGAAAGGATTTGTAAAACCATGGATTTTACGGAGAAAACAATACAGAAGGATTATAAGTTCCGCGGACGGATTATGACGGTCCGCGTCGATCAGGCGGAGCTGCCCAACGGCAAGCCGTGTGTGCGCGAGGTGTGTGAGCATCCGGGCGGCGTCGGCGTTCTGCCGATCGACGAAAACGGCATGGTGACGCTGGTGCGTCAGTTCCGCTATCCCTACGGAGAGACCATTCTGGAGATTCCGGCGGGAAAGATGGACCACGGACCGGAGAATGCGGAGGCATGCGGACGGCGCGAGCTGGAGGAGGAGACCGGACTTTCGGCGGAGCAGATGATTCCGCTCGGCGAGATCTGGCCGTCTCCGGGCTTTATGGATGAGCGGCTGTTTCTGTTCTGCGCAAAGGGTCTGACACAGGGGGAGACCCATCCGGACGAGGATGAATTTGTCGAGCGCGTGCGCATGCCGTTTGCCGAGCTGTGCGAGCTGGTGCGCACGGGAGCGATCAAGGATGCCAAGACGGTGGCGGCGGTCGGAAAGGTACTGCTGCTCAGATTGGCGGGGGATGCCGGATGCGCAGAAGTCTGAAGAAAAAATGGACCGCGTTCATGATGCTGCTTGTGCTGGCGGTCCTGTCGATTGTCGGCGTGTTCATGCTGAGCGCGACGGTCAATTATTACAGCAACCAGTTCCGCTCTCAGGTCGGTGCGGTGTTTACGACCAATCTGCTGAGCGAAATGAACAGCGCGGCGGACAGCCCGCAGGAGACGGCGGTCGCGCAGATTTCGAACACGCTGGATGCCTATCGCGGTACGCTCGGCATCGGCGCGGGACGGGAGTACTATGTGATCGACGGGGAGAGCGGCGTATGCCTGTCGACCTCCGAGACGGCGTTTGACGGCTCGCTCAAGCTGTCCTCCAACATGGTCGCCGCGATGAACGGACAGGTCGGCGAGGATATCGCGCTGTTTGGCAGACAGATGGATCTGGCGGTGCCGGTCACGAACGGTGACGGCGGGACCGCCTATGTTGTCGCGGTGCGCGATGACCGCAGTGAGACGCGCCACGTGTGCTGGCTGATGTTTATGGTCATTCTTGCGTCACTGATCATCGGTCTGGCGGCGTCTGCGGCGCTCAGTCTGGTGCTCATCCGCACGGTCACCGACCCGATTGCCTCGCTCAGCCGCAGCGCGGCGCGCATTGCGGCGGGGGAGGAGATCGAACCGCTTCCGGTGTATGACCCGGACGAGCTGGGAGGGCTGACCGAGTCGTTCAACGAGATGGCACAGTCGCTCCGCCGCACCCGGACGGTCGCGCGGCTGGAGCACGCCCGCATGGATCTGATCGGCGGGTATCTCAGCGAGGGACTGCTGACGATCTCCGCAGAGGGGGAGATTACCAAGATGAACGCGGCGGCGGAGACCCTGCTCGGGGTCGCGTTTGCGCAGGGACTGCGGTTTGCGGATGTCTTTCCGTCTCTGCCGTTTCCGGATGCCGCCGGCGGTGCGGTTCAGCTGATCTTCCGCGCGGGAGATCGGGATGTGCGCGCAGTATTTGTTGCGGATGAGAATCACGGGTTCAATGCGGTGATTGCTCCGGCAGAGGAGACGGCATGAGGAATGAGAAGAAAATGCGGCGCAGAGTTCACGGCGTGCGCCGCAATTTCACGATAGATCGCGTGATTTACGAGGAGGAGCCGCCCAAACGGAAAAAACGACCGCGGGACGTGCTGAAAAAGCTCCGGGGACGCAGGCCGGCGGGAGCTCTGCGCACCGTGCGGTCGTTCGCCCATACCCATCGGGAGGGCATGCGCACGACGGCGATTGTTCTGCTGACGGCATCGCTCATCGGACAGAGCGGATGGCTCTGGACCCGGGTGCTCGACCGGAACAGCACGCCGAAGGGGACGATTGCCCACACGGCGGTGCGGTGGCTGGACGAGCGGCAGTCCGCCGATCTGGCGGATTCCGCGGCGCCGGCGGCCTATCCGACCAAGCTGGCAATCCGCAGTGACGGCGGGATGTTCGGCATCCAGTACAGTGCCGACGGTGTTTCGACGGCCTACCGCCTGACCGAGGATATGTGGGGCTCGGCGCTCGGCAACGCCGGATCGCTGGAATCCGTCCAGCAGAACGAATATACGGCCGCGCTCAAGCGCGAGATGGCATATCTGGAGTTCGACGGCAGTGTTCCGCTTGAGCTGATTGCCGGATGGATGGGTGTACCGATGCCGCAGAACGGCGAGCGGCGCACCTGCGGCGGTCTGCTGCTCAGCAAAACCGGTACGGATGCGTACCGGCTGTTTGTGCGCGATGCGGAGACCGGCACGACCTATGCGGCGGAGACCGGACTGACGGATGAACAGTTTTACCAGGCGGCGGAATCGTTTGTGCCGAACGACTGCACGATGGCGGCGGAGACCGACACGGTGATCGCGCCGGACACCCTGCAGTTTACCGGAGAGCAGACGTTTGCCACCATTACGTTCGGACCGTATACCGGCTCGATGACTGCCCTGCTGTCTGCCCTGCGCATGGACGGACAGGCGGCGCAGGAAAACGTCTATTCGACGACGGACGGCACCCGCGTCTATGTCAGCGGCGATGCCGTGGCGGAGGTGACGCGCGGCGGCGTGCTGACCTACCGCGCGGAGAGCGGCGTGCGCGCCTATGAGAAGGGCACCCTGCTCACGCGGGAGGCGCACCGCAAATGCGCCCAGCTCGGACGCAGTCTGTCCGCCCAGCTGCTCGATGCGATGAACAGCGGCGGCGAGGCACACCTGACCAAGGCGTACACCGCGGAGGATGGACGGTATGTGACCGTGTTCTCCCTGCGCATCAACGGTGTGCCGGCGGACAACGATCTGGGATATTTTGCCCGCTACGAATTTGAGGACGGTGCGATGGTGCGCGCCGATGTTGTACTGCGCACCTGTGAGGCGGCCGGCGATGCGGTCACCGTCATGCCGGAGAAGATTGCGGCGTCCTCGCGGCGGGATGCGACTGCAGCGCTCAGCCTGCGGTACACCGACACGGCGCAGCTGCTGCTGGATACGAACAGCGGACAGACCGATACGCCGAGCGAGCCGCTGACCGCGGGAGGCGGAACGGCGAGCGGTTATCTGAATACCGGAACCTCGACGGAGGACGACTCGTGGGTCACCCGGTCGGATTCGTCCGGCGCCGGCGTGGCATGGAACAGCGCAGCGGAGGAAACATCGGCCGGACTGGCCGAAACCGGCGTGCGTGTGACGGCGGAGGCGGAATGGAAGTTCCTCTGGTACAATCCGACCAAGCCTGTGGAGGAGGATCGTGCGGCCGCGCTCCTCCCGTCCGAAATCACCGGGCACATGCCGGACTTCCTGACACCGATCGGAGAAGGAGGTGAGCGGGAATGAACGGATCACGCATGAAACAGCTCCTGCTTCGTTTCCTCGTGGTGTGCAATCTAATCCTGCTCGCTGTCATCGCGGCATTCGGCGTGAGCGGAAAGCTCCGCGTCCGGGAGCAGAATCAGCAGCTGACCGCTCTGCTCGAGCGGCGCGGCGTGCGGTGCGGCAGCAGTGTGTACGAGGCACTGCTGGAGGAAAAGACCGCCTACACGGTTCACACGGACACCGCGGCACAGGAGGCATTCTGCACGAGCTTCCTCGGTGCGGAGGTGACCGCCGAGGCGCGCTCGGGCGGCAGCATTGTCTGGTCGGGGGAGCGCGGCTCCATCGAGTGGACGCGCGGCGGCTCGGTCAGCGGCACGGCGGACTGGCCGGAGCAGACAATTCCTACGGATATGGAGGATGCGGAACGGCAGATTTCCTCTTATATGAAACAGGCGGGCATCGACATCGGACAGACGGCGTTTGCCACCGTACAGGACCCAACCGGCTACATTATCCGTGTGCAGGAGGGTGTGGATGGCAAAAACCTCGAGGGATGCGAGATGAAGTTCGAACTGAGCCGCGAGGGTGTGCTGACGATCAGCGGCAGATGGTGCTTCGGCGAGCCGGAGAAGATCGTGATGGACGAGCTGGACGACAGCAGTCCGGAGGATATCCTGCTCTCGCTGATCAATCAGGACAGCGGCATCACCGAAATCATCCGCGCACAGCGGGTATACGTGCTGTCGGACAAGAGCGGAAACCGGTTTACCATCCTTCCGTGCTGGCGCATCACCACCGATCAGGGCGCGTATGTCATCGACCCGCTGACCGGACTGCCGGCGGAGAGCACGGAGGAGGACGACACCACGCCGTTTGAGAATCAGCCGGAGGACAGCAGCACGCAGGACGAACTGCGTCCGGACACCGGAACGACTCCCTCGGACGGGGAGGGCGATTCCGACTGGATCACGGCCGAGTCCGACGGCGGGGATGCGGCGGACGACACGGCGTCCACCGAGCTCAATCCGGATGCGGACGAGGGCGAGACCTCGGAGACCGATCCGGAACTTCCGGATAAACACGGTGTCTACGGTTGATCGCCGGAGAATCGGTATTTTTTCGTCATCCCGACCGGAAAATGACAGAGGATATCCGGATATGGCAAACAAATCGTGGAAAATTTCACGGAGTGAAACAAAAAGAATTGCGTTTTCATACGCGGTGTGATAACATAAGATAGATACAGAAGGAACACCCTGAATTTCGAGGAAATCCGGGGTGTTCCCATGTACATCACGAGAGTGGTTCAGTGAATATGAAACGTCGGACAGACGGACTGATTCTATAAGGAGAAGATCATAGGTGGAGAAATATGTCATCCACGGTGGAAAGCCTCTTCACGGAGAGGTCACCATCAGCGGCGCGAAGAATGCGGCTGTTGCGATTGTACCGGCAGCGCTCATGGTCGACGGGCCGTGTATTATCGAGAATGTTCCGGACATTGTCGATGTCAAGCTGCAGTTTGAAATTTTAAAAGAGATGGGCGTCAAGGTCACACAGCTGGACGCCACTACATTCCAGACGGAAAATAACGGCGTCGAGCTCGAGAGTGAAGCGATGTTCCGCCGCATGCGCCGTCTGCGCGCATCGTACTACTTCATCGGTGCGGAGCTGGGACGCTACGGCAGAGCGAAGGTCGCCATGCCGGGCGGATGCAATTTCGGCGGAATCCGTCCGATTGATCAGCACATCATGGGATTTGAAAAGCTCGGCGCGTTTGTCCGTGTGGACAACGACGGGTATATCACCGTCATCGCGCCGGAGGGCCTCAAGGGACGTCATATCTACTTTGACGTTGTCACGGTCGGTGCGACCATGAACGTCATGCTCGCGGCGGTATTTGCCAAGGGTCAGACCGTCATGGAGAATGTCGCAAAGGAGCCGCATATCGTCGACCTGGCGAACTTCCTCAACCAGATGGGCGCGGATATCCGCGGTGCGGGCACGGATAAGATCACGATTACCGGTGTAGAGCGTCTGCACGGCGGCACGTATTCCATCATCCCGGACCAGATTGAGGCGGGCACCTACATGGCGGCCGCGGCGGCCTGCGGCGGCGATCTGCTCATCAAGAATGTCATTCCGAAGCATCTGGAGTGCATCAGCACCAAGCTCGAGGACATGGGCGTGCTGATTGAGGAGTATGACGACTCGGTGCGCGTCAAGCGCTGCGGCGTTCTGCGCCATACCACGCTCAAGACCCGTCCGTATCCGGGATTCCCGACCGACATGCAGCCGCAGATGGCGGCGGTCATGTGTCTGGCGGACGGAACGAGCCATATCACGGAGGGTGTCTGGGCGAGCCGCTTCCGCTATGCGGATGAGCTGGAGAGCATGGGCGCACACATCAAGGTGTTCAAGGAGACCGCGATCATCGACGGTGTGCCGGAACTGCGCGGTGCGGATGTGGTTGCACCCGATCTGCGCGCAGGTGCGGCGCTGGTCATTGCGGGACTCGCCGCCTATGGCAGAACCACGATCTCCCAGATCGGTCTGATCGAGCGCGGATATGAAAACCTCATCCAGAAGGTCACCGCAATCGGCGGAGACATTCGGCTGGAGGAATTTGTAGACTGAGGAAACCATTACCGGAGAGAGGGTGCATTCCTTCTCTCCGCTTTGTTTATTTGAGAAATGGAGTATTGCAAACGTATGGACGGATTTTACTATTCCATCGCCTCCGGCTCGTCCGGAAACTGTGCGGTGTGGCGCGTCGGCGCGACGTCGATCCTGCTGGATCTCGGGGTCTCGGTGCGCGCATTGACAACGGCGCTGCGCCGTCTGGAAATGAAGATTGAGGATCTGTCTGCGGTACTGCTGACGCATGAGCATGCGGATCACATCAAGGGACTCGCGACGTTCTGCAAGAAATACGACGTACCGATCTATGCGAGTTTCGGCACATCGGCGGCGATTCAGATGAAACTGCCGCAGGCGCGGCGTCTGCTTCAGCCGTTCGCCGGCGGCGAGAGCTTTCCGGTCGGTGATCTGGAGGTTCACTCGTTCACTACGCCGCACGACGCGGCGGAGTCGGTCTGCTACCGCATCGACGGCGGCGGACACAAGCTTGCCTATGTCACGGATGTGGGCTATCTGCCGGATGAGATTCAGGACGCGATGACCGGATGCGACACGGTCGTGCTGGAATCCAATCACGATGTCGAGATGCTGCGCACCGGTCCGTATCCGATGTATCTCAAACAGCGCATCCGGGGAAAATACGGACATCTGTGCAACGAAGACTGTGCGCGGACGGCGGCGGAGCTGGTCAAAAACGGAACCAAGCGGCTGATTCTGTCGCACCTGAGTGAGAAAAACAACCGGCCGCTGACCGCCTATCGGGCGACGCAGTACGCGCTGGAAAAGAGCAGTCTGTACTGCGACCTGTATGTGGCGCCGCGCGGCGCGATGGAGGAACCGGTGGAGATTTCGCCGCT
This sequence comes from Clostridiales bacterium, assembly GCA_022775385.1. Classification (GTDB taxonomy): domain Bacteria; phylum Bacillota; class Clostridia; order Oscillospirales; family Butyricicoccaceae; genus Butyricicoccus_A. The sequence continues at coordinate 1,363 of JALFIV010000063.1, read as the reverse complement.
GCCGGAGGAGGGGGAGCAATGCTGTCTGTTCGACTGATCTGTGTCGGAAAACTCAAGGAGAAGTTCTACCGCGAGGCGTGTGCGGAGTACGAGAAACGGCTCAAGGGCTACTGCAAGCTGGAGATTGTGGAGCTGACCGAACAGCGCCTGCCCGACCGCCCTGCGCAGGCGGAGATTGATGCGGCACTGCGGCGGGAGGCGGAGACGGTCCGCGCCAAAATCCCGAACGGCGCGGCGGTCATCGCGATGTGCATCGAGGGAAAGCCGCAGTCGAGCGAACAGCTCGCCGCGACGCTGACCGATTGGATGAACCGCGGCGTCTCCCAGTTGTGTATCCTGATCGGCGGCTCATGCGGACTGGATGAGACGCTCAAGCGCAGTGCGTCACTGCGCTTATCCATGTCGCCCATGACCTTCCCGCATCATCTGGCGCGCGTCATGGTGCTTGAGCAGGTGTACCGCGCGCTGAACATCGCCGCAGGCGGGAAGTATCACAAATGAAGCGGCGGTGTATGCTGGTGAGTGCGTGCCTGCTCGGTCTGCCCTGCCGGTACGACGGGAAGGAAAAGGCGCATCCTGCCGTGTGTTCCCTGCTCGAACGGGAGGATCTCACGCTGGTTCCGGTCTGTCCGGAACAGTTCGGCGGACTGCCCACGCCGCGCCCGCCGTCCGAACGGCGCGGAGAGCGGGTGATCACCCGCACCGGTGCGGATGTCACCGAACAGTACCGGCGCGGCGCACAGCAGACGCTCCGGCTCGCGCAGATGTACGGCTGTGACTGCGCCGTACTCAAGGAGCGCAGTCCGTCCTGCGGAAGCGGATGGATTTATGACGGGAGTTTCTCCGGCACACTGACAGACGGGGAAGGTGTGACGGCGGAGCTGCTGAGACAACACGGCATCGCGGTTTTGGGGGAGTCCGAACTTGCGCTGCCGGATCACGACGGGGAGGAATGAAAGATGAAAACCGCATTGGTCACCGGAGCGTCCTCCGGTATCGGACGGGATATCGCGCGGGAACTGAGCCGGCAGGGATGGCGCGTCCTGCTCGCGGCACGCCGGCGCGACCGTCTGCAGGCACTTGCGGAGGAGCTGCCCAATCCGGCGCGCGTCTATGTCTGCGACTTGTCCAGGGAAGGCGACTGCAACTGGCTGTATGAGCGCGCAAAGGAGCAGAATGTCAGTCTGCTGGTCAACGCGGCGGGATTCGGTCTGTACGGCGATTTTGTCAAGACGTCGCTCGACCGCGAACTGCGCATGATCGATGTCAACATCCGCGCGGTGCATATTCTCACCAAGCGGTTTGTACAGGACTTTGTCGAGAAGGACGAGGGACGGATTCTGAATGTCGCCTCGGCGGCGGG
>JALFIV010000062.1 GCA_022775385.1 Clostridiales bacterium | reverse complement strand
TCTGTTCCCGTTTCTCATCCTGCTCGTCCTGTTTGCCGTCATCACCATGATCGCCAACGCGAGCTTCACCGGTCTCACGCAGAGCGGCTTCTCCGTCTCCGACCTGATCGATTCGCTGGACGATTCGTCCGATGACCAACTATCCAGCTGGTATGATTCTCCCATCGCGTGCATGGTCGGCACGTGGGAGAGCCAAACGACCGGCGACCGTATCACGTTCCACGTGGACGGCTCCCTGACCGTCTCCTCCGGTTCGGTCTCCGCCGACTGCGCCGAGGACGATGTGTTCTGCTGCGTGACGGATTCCCCCCGCGCGCTGAGCAAGGACAACCGCGACCGCGCCGCGGACTATCCGCCGGAGGACTATTATTACTGCGAGTTCTCCATGTTCCCCAAAGATGAGGACGGCGGTTATCTGGATTTTCCAACCTTTGATCTGCTGATTTTCATCCCGCGCGATCTGTACGAGAGCGAGACCCCGCCCAAATCCGGCACCGAGATCGCCGCGTTCCGCTACGACGAATTCGACAGCTCGGTGGATTCCTACCTCGATACCTATGTCAGACAGTAAAAAATCTCCCCGGCAGAACCGGAGAGATTCGACTATTCTTTTTTCAAGTGTGATTGATCCGGACTAATGTTTTCAAACAAAAAAACCGCCTTTGTTCGACCATCGGCGGTTTTTTTCATGCTATTGTGTTGTTTCGATTTCCTCGAATTCCTCCACAGGATACAGATAGTCCTCTCCTGTCTCATCGATCACCCGATACCGATCCTTCTCGCGTCCGAGGCATTCGTAGATCCTGCCGCGGATCAGCTCCAGCGGATCGGACACCGCTCCGATGTATTTTACTTTCATCCCGTCGCCCTCCGTTTCCCGGCCGATCTCTCTGTCTCTATCATAGATTCCTGTTTTCTTTCCGTCAAGCACCTGCATTCAGCCAAAAAATCCCCGCTTCCAACCGGAAACGGGGACTTTTGTTATCAGGATATTGTATCGGCAAAAACCAATTACATAACGCCCTGCGCCTTCATTGCCTCGGCAACCTTCAGGAAGCCTGCAATGTTTGCACCGGCAACGTAGTTGCCTTCCATGCCATACTCCTTGGCAGCGTTTGCAATGTTGTGGTAGATGTTGACCATGATGTCCTTCAGACGAGAGTCAACCTCCTCGAAGGTCCAGGACAGACGCATGGAGTTCTGGCTCATCTCGAGTGCGGAGGTCGCTACGCCGCCTGCGTTTGCAGCCTTAGCCGGAGCGAACAGGATGCCAGCCTCCTGGAATACTGCGATCGCTTCCGGAGTGGACGGCATGTTTGCGCCCTCGCCGACAGCGATGACACCGTTGGCAACCAGAGCCTTTGCATCAGCCTCCTGAATGTCGTTCTGGGTAGCGCACGGCAGCGCGATGTCAGCCTTGACATTCCATACGCCGCGTCCCTCGTAGTACTTTGCAGTCGGAACCGCATCGACATACTCCTTGATACGGCCGCGGCGGACTTCCTTGATCTCCTGAACAACATCCAGGTTGATGCCGTTCTCGTCGACAACGTAGCCGTTGGAGTCGGACATGGTGATTACCTTTGCGCCCAGCTGGGTAGCCTTCTGGCAAGCGTAGATTGCAACGTTGCCGGAACCGCTGATGGAAACCGTCTTGCCCTCGAAGGAAATACCGTGATCCTTCAGCATCTCATCCACGAGGTAGCACAGACCGTAGCCGGTAGCCTCGGTACGAGCGAGGGAGCCGCCCCACTCCAGACCCTTGCCGGTCAGAACGCCGACATACTCGTTGCGAATTCTCTTGAACTGACCGAACATATAGCCGACCTCACGTGCGCCGGTGCCGATGTCGCCTGCCGGTACGTCGGTGTCAGCGCCGATGTGCTTGCACAGCTCGGTCATGAATGCCTGGCAGAAACGCATAACCTCTCCGTCGGACTTGCCCTTCGGATCGAAGTCGGAACCGCCCTTGCCGCCGCCGATCGGCAGTCCGGTCAGGCTGTTCTTGAAGATCTGCTCGAAGCCCAGGAACTTGATGATGGAAGCGCAGACGGACGGATGCAGACGGATGCCGCCCTTGTACGGTCCGATTGCGGAATTGAACTGGAAGCGGAAGCCGCGGTTGACCTGAACCTTGCCGTTGTCGTCAACCCATGCAACGCGGAACTGTACGCCGCGCTCCGGCTCAACGATGCGCTCGAATACGCCGGCCTCAACGAGATCCGGACGGCGCTCAGCGACCGGCTGCAGGGACTCGAGTACTTCGAATACTGCCTGCTGGAATTCCGGCTCATTCGGGTTGCGCTTTACAACGGTGTCGTAGACACCCTTCAGATAGCTGTTGGTAATTGCCATGGTTTAATTCCTCCATATACAATGGTTTTTTTCACATCTTCGCTATGCATTTTATCATAAAATCTACGGTTTGAAAATGCAAAATCTGCACAAAAATGATTTT
>JALFIV010000055.1 GCA_022775385.1 Clostridiales bacterium | reverse complement strand
AGAGCACACTTGCTGACAATACCCAAATACAACCATTTCGCCGTATGGTTTCCCAAAATTTGCGATCCAAGAATCGTAACCTCCGCCACCTGTACTTGTGAGATACACATGTAAAAAAATCATACCATATTCGACACCATTTCGCAAGTTTTTTTACTCATTCTAAAAATTTTTGACTCTTTTCCATCAAAAAAGCAGCCTGCTACCAGACTGCTTTTCCAAAAATTGAATCGTATTCCGTTTTGTCTAAAATATTTCAGCCGCGCGGACCGAATCGAGCCACGGTGATGCCGACCTGAAGTACGCCGAACACCAGACACGGAATAATCACCAGCAAGTTGTTCAGACACTGTGCCGCCGCAATCAGATAGAGCGGCTCGACGAGGGCGATGCCGAAAATCAGCGAGAACGGACTTGCCTTTCCGCGCAGGTATTGAATCCACGCCGCATAGTACACCACGAGCAGGAGTACCGCGACAATCAGCCAGCTGTTGAGTGACACCCCGTCTCCCTTTTCCCGATTGACGGCAAACAGCAGCAGTACCGCGGTCAGAACCTGAAAGATGCGCCGCGCAATATTGATCCATTTGTTTTTGGAGTAATTCCGTCTCCACACATCGCGCGCCGGCGGATTGATAATCCGGATGAGCGGCGGCATCAGCTGCAGCATCCATGCCACAAACGCCGTGACGGAAAACCGCAAAATATACTGACTCATTCTTCTGTCCTGCCTTGTGCTTACTGATGCGACAATTGTCGATAATTTATTATACCATATGGTAGGAAAAAAGTATAGACAAGTGGGGAAAAACTTTGCAATTTCCCCCCCTCACCCCGTGAAATAGTCAAACAGAGCCATCTGGCTGTCCATCCGCTCGCCGTCCTGCGGAACGCGCCGGTAACTGCCGTCGCTGTGCATGAACCACGACTGTTCACTGTCGTGCTCCACACAGTCCATGATATGCAGCAGCTTATCCCGGATCTCCTGCGATTGGGGCTGAACAAAAACCTCAACGCGGCGTCTGGTATTCCGTTCGAGCAGATCGCCCGAGCCGAGATAGATCTCCTGCCGCACTCCCTCTCCGAATACATAGATGCGGGAGTGCTCCAGATACCGCGCGAGCATCGCCCGGATCGTGATGTTCTCCGTATATCCCTTGACACCCGGGCGCAGACAGCAGATGCCGCGGACATACAGATGGATCTCCACGCCCGCCTGCGACGCCTCCACCAGCTTTTCCATCACATCCATGTCGTTGAGCGAGTTGATCTTGATGGAAATGAATCCGTGTCCGCCCCGCTTCTGTACCGCAATCTCACGGTCGATCAGCTCAATGACATGACGGAGGAAACAGTGCGGTGCGACCCAGAGCGCACGTGTCTGCTCGACGGTCTCCCCCATGCTCAGACAGTTGAACACCGCCGCCGCATCCCGTCCGATGTCAGCATCATTGGTGATAAAGCACAGGTCGGTGTACTGCTCCGCCGTCTTTTCGTTGTAATTTCCTGTGCCGATCTGCGTGGTAAAATGAACCGTACCGTCCGCATTTTTCCGTGTGATCAGGCACAGCTTGGCATGCACCTTGTAATCGCTCAGTCCGTAGAGAACGCGGCATCCCGCCTCCTCCAGAATGCCGGAATAGTCGATGTTGTTCTGCTCATCAAAGCGGGCGCGCAGCTCCATGACCGCCACGACCTCTTTTCCCTTTTCCGCCGCACGGCACAGCGCGGAGACCACCTTGCTGTGTCCCGCAAGACGATAGAGCGAGATCTTGATGGAGACGACCGACGGATCATCCGCCGCCTCGTACAGCATCTCGAGGAACGCCCGGTAGCTGTGGAACGGATAGGCCAGCAGCAGCTCCTGCTCCGCCAGTTCGCAGATCGGACGGCGGCCGTCAAAGCACGCCGGCATCACCGGACGGCGCTCGGGATAGAACAGATCGGCGTCCTTGCTGCGGATCGTACCAGAGAGCGTAAATCCAAAGCCGAAATCCAGCGGGATGCTCTGCACAAACAGGCTGTGTTCCTTAAGCTGCAGATGCTCGCACAGGTGCTGCTTGAGCCGTCCGATCGGCTCTTTGGAGACCTGAAGCCGCACCGCAAACAGACGGCGGCGCTTTTTGAGCATATCCTTCATGATCTCGCGGAAATCCTCCGCCTCGCCGACCAGAACGTCCTCGGTCGACAGATCGGCATTGCGCGTGACACGGATGGTCAGCACCTGAACAATCCGCTGTTTGGCAAACAGCTTGCCGACATAGTGCTCGACAATATCGCTCGTGAAGAACACCTTGCTGCGTCCGTCGACATGGACGACAAAGTAATCCGGCAGATGACCGATGGGAACAATGCCGATGCGGTCGGTGCCGCTCTTGCTCGTCATCGCCGTAATGACATACTTCTCCTTATTGTTCAGAAACGGGAACGAATGCCGCCGGTCGACAAACTGCGGCGACAGAAACGGTTCAATCGCACCGGAAAAGTATTTTTCCGCAAACCGCTCCTCCTGTTTTTTCATCTTCCGGAGGTCCACAAAGTCAATGCCCTGCGCACGCAGTGCGGATTTGAGCGACGCGAACATCTCCTCGGTCATCGGACGATAGGAATGCAGTGTCTTGAGCACATGGTGCAGCTGCTGATTGGCCACCCAGCCGGTTTTGTCGTCCACGCTGTCCGGCGACATGATGCACTGGTCGGTCAGTGTGCCGACCCGGACCATGAAGAATTCATCCAGATTGGAAAAATAGATCGCCGCAAACTTCAGCCGCTCAAACAGCGGGAGATCCTCCCGCATCGCCTCGCTCAGCACACGCTTGTTGAATTCCAGCCAGCTCAATTCCCGATTGACCAGCAATTTCTTCGGAAGCATGAAAATCCTCCTTGTCTCATCCATGATTTGCGGCCCACCCGCATGGTTTCTTTGGCATTTCCAGTATAACACAACCGCAGAGAAAAAACGAGATTTATTGTCATCTTTCCACAAATTTTCGTAGATAAACCATCCTCGTTTTCACAAAACATCCGATTTCTGTGCACAAAGTGCCGTATTCTCGGACAAAAAAATCCCGTCCGGACTCCACCGCGGGAATCGGACGGGAATTTGTTTTGTTCTCTTAGAGAGCAGCCTTTGCGGTCTCTACCAGAGCAGAGAATGCAGCGCTGTCGTTGACAGCCAGATCAGCCAGCATCTTGCGGTTGATCTCGATGCCGGACTTCTTCAGTCCGTTCATGAAGCGGCTGTAGTTTACGCCGTTCTGCTTGCATGCAGCAGAGATACGGGTGATCCACAGTCTGCGGAAGTCTCTCTTCTTCTGCTTACGGCCGATATAAGCGTAGCGCAGGGACTTCATAACTGCTTCGTTCGCAGTGCGGTACAGCTTGGACTTTGCACCGAAGTAGCCCTTAGCCAGCTTCAGAATCTTCTTTCTTCTCTTGCGCGTCATCATTGCGCCCTTAACTCTTGCCATGTTATAGTAGCCTCCAAATTAATCGAAAATAATGTGTTTGTAATCCTGTGTGATTGATTCTTATGCGTACGGAATCAGGCGCTTAACCTGTGCTACGTTGGAAGAATCAGCGAAGCCTTCCTTTCTCAGATGTCTGAGACGCTTGGTGGACTTCTTGTTCAGGATATGGCGGCGGCCAACATGGGCACGCTTGATCTTGCCGTTCTTGGTCATCTTGAAGCGCTTGGATGCGCCGCTGTGGGTCTTAATCTTAGGCATTTGAATGTTCTCCTCTCTTGTATCGCCGCACCGGAATCGCGGTGCAGACTAAACGGGCAAATTACTGGGCGTTGGGCTCCTGATTGGATTTGCCCTTGCGTCCCTTGTTTTTGGATCCCTTCTGCGGGGTGTCCTTTTTCGGAGCCAGGAACATGAGCATCTGGCGTCCTTCCAGCTTGGGGTTCTTTTCTACGCTGCCGAATTCAGCACACTCGTCAGCGAAGCGGTGCAGCAGATCCAGACCAATGGAAGAGTGGGTGACCTCACGTCCGCGGAAGCGAACGGAAACCTTGACCTTGTCGCCGCCCTTGAGGAACCGCTTGGCGTGGTTTGCCTTGACCTGAAAATCGTTGCTGTCGATGCCGGGGCTGAGACGGATTTCCTTAATCTCAACGATATGCTGCTTTTTTCTTGCTTCCTTCTCACGCTTCGACTGTTCAAAACGGAACTTGCCGTAGTCCATGACACGGCAGACCGGCGGCTGAGCCTGCGGAGCGATTTTTACCAAATCAAGATTTTTTGCAGCCGCTGCATCCAGGGCCTTTGCAATCGGCACAATGCCGACCTGATTGCCGTCAGCGTCAATCAGTCTGACTTCCTTGTCTCGGATATCCTCATTGATCTGATGTTCCAAACTGCTAATTGTTAAGCACCTCCAAACAAAAAACACAAATAAAAATGGACGGGCATAGCTATGACCGTCCGAACAAACCCGCAGAAAGCAGGATTTCTTAACCTCTCAGTATCATCACGCGAGGTGAGGGACGGCAGCCCTTCTTTCTTTTACTGGTTTAGTATACCCGTCCTCTGTGGATTTGTCAACCGATTTTTCTAACTTTTTTCTTGAATTTTAAATTTTTAGTTTTTTGCGCATGCCGGGTTGAAAATCCATGCAAAATACGTTATGATAGAGACAACAAAACACCACCCCATGGAGGTTACACCAAAATGAGTGCTGAATTTGAAAAAACCGAGTTCGTCATTCTTACGGACGAAAACGGTGTCGAAAAGGAATTTGAACACATCGATACGATCGAGGACAATAACGAGATCTATATGGCATTTATCCCGACCGAGCTTGACCTCGAGGAGCGCGCCGAAGTCGTCATCCTGAAGGTCGTCGAGGAGGACGGTCTGCAGTGTCTCGCCTCGGTGGACGATTTCGAAGAGTCCGAGCGTATCTTTAATATCCTTATGGAACGCGCAGAAGATTTATACGAATTTGAGGACGGCGAGGAATAATTTCTTCCGTTCTGCATACAGTATAGCAGGAACCCAGAGTTCCTCTCCCCTTTGTCTCGAGCTCCCTGCCCGGTACGACAGTCACCCTTTTTTAACCCACAATTAGTTTACGGGACTCCGATTGTTCCCTGTGCGAGTGCAGGCCTCCCGCCCCGGCGGAAGTTGGAAGCGCAGACCACAGTGACAGGAAACCCACCTGCAGGAGCTGTGCAGGTTACTAATCTGGTGACATCGGCCGTGCGGGGGTTCTTTTTTGCTTCCGCATTCCATATAATTCCATCCCTATTTCCGCAGATTCTCCAAAATTGTTTTTCTGTCTTTGGCAGTCTTTACAAAAAACTTCAAATTTTTTTACAATTTTCACACTTTACATTCCGGTCTTTCGGGAGTATAATGTACAAAACAAACAAAAAACTATGAGAGGGGTGATACTATGTTATCGATTTTCAAGATTCGCGATTACAAGCCGCAGGAAGAAAAGCCTGATGTTGATGATCTTATCTTCGGTGACGATCATGATTATGTCTCGACCAAGTGACCATTCATAATCCAACGATCCACGCTGAAGGCGTGGTTTTTTTGTACCCGGATATGCAAAAATACCGACATGCCTGTGTCCTTATGATGATATATTTTCCGAGCTTTTGTATGAAAATCGTTGCAGCATCGCAAAACGCCGCACCCGGCAAGGTGCGGCGTTCTTTTTTATTCCTCGACCGCCTTCTTTTCCGGCAGATGCTGTTCCAGCCAGTCGGCAATATCCTCGTAGACCTGGCCGTGATTCAGCTCGTTGAGCATCTCGTGGCGTCCCTCCGGATACAGGATGGTCTTGACATCGCGGAATCCGGCGGCCTTGTATGCGCCGGCGATGCGCTTGACGCCGGTTCCGTATCCGCCAATCGGATCGGAATCTCCTGAGACAAACATCAGCGGGATGCGTTTGGACACACCGGTCACGCACTGCGGCGCAGAGCACTGCTGTGCCAGACAGAACAGATCGCGGTAGCCCGCCGCGGTGAAAATAAAGTTGCACTTTTCATCCGACTGATACAGCGAGACGATCATCCGGTCGCGTGTCAGCCAGTCGAACGGCGACTGCGGATTTTTGATGCGGGAATTGCACCGTCCGGTTGCCAGATTGTTGAGCACCAGACTGCGGTACATCGGACCGCGGGAATGGATGACCGAGTTGGCAAAGTGAACGCCGACACCTGCCATCGCATGGTTGGCCGGCGTCCCGCTGAAAATGCAGCCGTCCAGCTTTTCCGCATAGCGCGTTAAGTACAGACGGGCAATCATCGCCCCCATCGAATGCCCCAACAGGAAATACGGCAGATCCGGCCAGCGCGCGCGGGTCCGGTCGGTCAATGTCGCCAGATCATCCACCAGCACGCTCCATCCGTTCTTCTGTCCAAAAAAGCCCAGCGCGCCGCCGGGCGGAACCGAGGTCCCGTGACCGAGATGGTCATTGCCGCAGACGATATATCCCTGTTCACAGAGGTATTTTGCAAATTGTGTGTAGCGCGACAAATATTCGCACATGCCGTGTGAGATCTGAACGATGCCGCGCGGCTGGACATCTACCGGGCAGAACAGATAGCTGGAAATTGACGACCTGCCGTCCGCACTCGGATAGACACTCTGCGTACAACGAATATCCACTCGCTCCACCTCCTTGTTCCTGTCTTCTGTAAAGATATCTTAGCACATTCTCGACGCAATTAGCATTGTTCGGACAAAAGTTTACAAACACTTAAAAAAAGAGCCGCTTTCAATTCGTCTACTTGCACAAACTGGCACAAGACGTTATAATAGAACCAGCAGAGAAACCAAGCTCTGGAAATTTGAAGCAAAGCGAGGATGATGACTATGCCATTTATTTCGGTTCAGGTCGCAGGCTCCCTTCTCCAGGAACAGAAGGATGCAATAACCATTTCTCTCGGAAAGAGCATTTCCCTGATCCCGGGAAAATCAGAAAAGCAGCTGATGGTCGATATTTCTGACGGACATTCCCTGTATTTCGGCGGAAAGCCGCTCTCCACAGGTGCTTATGTCGATGTCCGCACCTTCGGCGATTCGGATTTTGAGTCCAAAAAAGCGCTGACCGAATCCATCTATGAGATGCTCCACAATATCTGCGGCATCCAGAAGAATGAAATCTATGTCACGTTCTCCGCGTTCAGCGAATGGGGCACGCGGGGCAGTCTGTACAAGTAAGGAGGCCGAAAAATGGAAAACATGGAAGAAATGGACGGCATCATGACGCTGATGGATGAGAACGGCAACGAGACCGAATACGAGTTTGTCGATTCGATTGTATTTGAGAACGCAGAGTATGTCGTTCTCCTTCCGGTCGAGGACGTCGACTGCGAAGCAGTCATTCTTGCGGTTGAGACCGACGGCGATGTGGAAAACTACGTTGCTGTGGATGACGAGGAGATCCTGAACGGCGTTTACGAAATCTTCAAGGAACGGTTTGCCGACCAGCTGGATTTCGTCGACTGATCCAAAAGCAGAAAAACTGACCGGATTTCTTGCCGAATCCGGTCAGTTTTTTTATTCCATAGCTGTTGTCAGTCCGCAGTGCGCACGGTCTCCTGTGCCACCGCGTCAAAGCCCATCTTGAGCTTTTTCTTCATATCAATGCCGGTCTGAATCATCTTGATGAGCATATCCGCGCCCTCGATGCCGGTGGATTTGTAGAACAAATGCGCCGTGGTCAGATGCGGCTCGATGATTTCGGTCATGCGCGAGTGTCCGATGCCCGTGATGGCGACATCCTCCGGAATGCGCTTGCCGATTCCCTTGAGATACTGCATCGCGCCGATGGCGATGGTATCCGTCGAACAAAAGATGCCGTCGGTATCCGGCGCCTGTTCCATCAGCTTCTGCGCCGCGTCATATCCGCTCTCCAGCGTAAAGTCCGAGAGCACCATCCGGTTCTCCTCCGGCTCCAGTCCGCGCGCCCGGAGCGCATCGGCATAGCCGCGCCGCCGCTCCTCTCCCGCCGCCTTGTCCTCCTGTGTGACGAGGATGCTGCCGATCCTGCGGCATCCGCCGTCCAGCATGCAGTCGGTCATCGCCTGCGCCGCGCCGTAGTCGTCGTGGAACACGCAGGAATATCCCTCCACCCACTGTCCGAGTATGACAATCGGGATATCCAGCTGCGTCATCAGCTCAAAATGCGCCTTGGTCAGGATGGTCGCGATAAAGATAATGCCTTCGAGATTGTCCTGCAGGAAGGAGCGCAGATAGAGAATCTCCTTCTCCACGCTGTTCTGCGTGTTGGCAAGCAGCATCCGATATCCCTCGCGGTTGAGCTCCTGCGATATGCCCTCGACAATCCGCGAGATGCTCTCGGAATTGATTTTGGGCAAGATAACGCCGATGGTCTTTTTCCTCGCCTGTACAATTGCCTGCGAGGAACGGTTCGGGACATATCCGGTCTCGGCGACCACCTTGCGGATTTTTTCCTTTTTCTCCTCACTGACATAGCCGTGATTGAAGTAGCGCGATACACATGCCTTGGAAACGCCGGCGCGCTTTGCAATTTCTGTTACCGTCATTGCGGTTCCCTCACTCTCATTGTGTTTCCAACATCTCTCTGTCTGTATTGTATCAGATTTCTTTCCCCCTGCCAATGTCAAAACGCTCTTCTCATGCAAAACGGCGCCGCAGACCCGCAGCGCCGCTGTTTTTTTACCCGAGCAGAACATCCGTCACCAGCATCAGGCAGAATCCGACCAGAAGCGCGTAGGTCGCGCCCCGTTCGCTTCCGTGCGCATGCGTCTCCGGAATCATCTCATCGCTGATGACATACAGCATCGTGCCTCCGGCAAACGCGAGCGCAAACGGCAGAATGACCGAGGCGATGCGGACCGCACCGTAGCCGAGCAGGGTGCCGGCGACCTCAATCAGTCCGGTGGCCATCGCACAGAGGAATGTGCGCCGGGGTGTGACGCCCGCCGCAAGCATCGGACCGATGATGACCATGCCCTCCGGGATATTCTGCAGGGCGATGCCGCCCGCGATGACCATCGCCTGTGCGGTGTCGCCCGAGCCGAATCCCACACCGGCGGCGATGCCCTCCGGCAGATTGTGGATCGCAATCGCGGTCACAAACAACAGCACCTT
>JALFIV010000047.1 GCA_022775385.1 Clostridiales bacterium | reverse complement strand
CCGTCCGTTCAGATAGGACAGTGCGCCGGCGTCTGTCGTAAAGTCAAAGGACAGGCGGTAGGAGCACAGACACTGGTTTTTTCGGTGGAATTTGCGGTTCATCTCGTTGGAGCCGTATTTGCTGTCTCCGAGCAGCGGATGACCGATGGAGGCAAAATGCGCGCGGATCTGGTGGGTGCGGCCGGTGATCAGATCGCACTCGACCAGAGACAGCTCGTCGGTCTCGCACAGAACGCGGTATTTGGTGACCGCAGTGCGGGAGCCTTTGACCTGCGTGCGGTGGACGGAGACGCGGTGCTCGTCGGGATGACGCAGGATAAAGCCGCGCAGTTCGCCCTCGCGCGGACGAATCCTGCCGCACACCGCGCAGAGATAGGTCTTGTGCAGTTCGCGGTCGCGTATTTTCTGGTTGAGTACGCGCAGAGCCTCGGCAGTCTTGGCGGCGATGACGATGCCGCCGGTGCCGCGGTCGATGCGGTTGCATAGCGAGGGGGTGAACGATGCCTCGTCCGCCGGATTCCATTTTCCGGTCTGAAATAAGTACGCCTGAATGCGCGCAATCAGCGTATCGGCGGTGCCGCTGTCGTCGGCATGGACGACAACACCGGGCGCCTTGTTTACCAGAAGGATCTGCTCGTCCTCATAGACAATGTCGATGTCCGGCTTGACATGGAGGTAGGCGGTGTCCTCGTCCGCTGCCTCGAAGAACTCATCGTTGATGTACAGCTGAAGGACATCACCTTCCTCAAGCCGGCAGGAGAACTCGGTCCGCTTGCCGTTGCGCTTGATGCGCTTGAGACGGATGTACTTGTGCATCAGTCCGCCGGGGAGACGCGGGACCGCTTTTTCCAGAAATTTATTCAGACGCTGTCCGCTGTCGTTTTTGGTGATGATGAATTCGCGCACGGCGTTCTCCTCCATAATTTTTGGTGATTCTTTTATTTTACTCTGCGCATCGGAGAAAAGCAATCTTTTTTGTGAAAAAGACTGTACTTTGCGGACAAAATATGCTATAATACGTTAGCCTAAAAAATGTGATGAATCGAAAGATTACTGTTGACAAACTGCGTTTTCGTGGGCTATACTAATAATTGACCGTCAGCGAGGATTGCCATGAATCTCGATTTGAAGCGTATTCGAACCGCGCCGGAGGGAGTTCTCCCGTTTTCGTACGACGCGGACCTTACAAAAATGGAGATGTACGGACAGTATCCGTTCAAAACTCCGGTTCATATCGAAGGGGAAATTCGGAATCATCTGGACATTCTGAAGCTCACCGCATCAATCCATGCACTGTACGAGACTGCGTGCTCGCGCTGTCTTGCTCCCGTCAATGTTCCGCTCGATGTGACGTGCGAGACCATTCTGACCGACGACAAACAGGACGAGGAAAGCGACGATATCTATCTGCTGGAGGGCGACTCCGTAGACATCGACGATGTTGTCATTCCGACCCTGCTGCTCGAAGTTCAGATGACCTATCTCTGCCGTCCGGACTGTAAGGGCCTGTGCCCGACGTGCGGAAAGGATCTCAACGAAGGTCCGTGCGGCTGCAGCGGAAAGCAGATCGACAGCAGGCTGGCTGTGCTCCAGACACTTCTGGACAAGCAGCAGTGAAGTATGACAGTCACAATCCATTGTTAAATAAAAACATTAAGGATATACAGAGGAGGTGTTACCAACATGGCAGTACCGAAGAGAAAGACTTCTAAGGCAAGAAGAGACACAAGAAGAAATAACGTATGGAAGCTTTCGGCACCGGGTCTGGTTGCATGCCCGAAGTGCGGCGAACTCAAGCTTCCGCACAGAATGTGCAAGGCTTGTGGTACCTACAACGGTCGTGAGGTCGTTAAGGTTTCCGAGTAATCTGACACGAGACGAAAAGGTAGAGAAGGCGGAGAACAATTCACTGCTTTCTCTATTTTTTTGTTTTTGACCGCATTTTTTCATTCACGCCATTGGGAAAGGAGCGCGTGCCGTGGCATCGAAAATTGTATCTGTCGACCGGAAGAGCCCGGCGGACCGGGCGGGCGTCCGCGCCGGCGAGAGCCTGCAGGCGATTGACGGACATCCGATCAGCGATGTTCTCGACTATAAGTTTTACGGCTACGATCCCGAGGTCGAGCTGACCGTTCTGAATGAGCAGGGGGAGACGCGGAAGGTCTCCGTCCGCAAACGGGAGGGACAGGATCTCGGACTGAATTTTGAGCACTATCTGATGGACAAGATGAAGCGCTGCGCCAATCACTGCGTGTTCTGCTTCATCGATCAGCTGCCGCCGAACATGCGCGAGACCCTGTATGTCAAGGATGACGATGCACGCATGTCCTTTTTGATGGGCAATTATATCTCCCTCACCAATCTCTCGGACTCCGATATCGAACGCATGATCCGCATGCGCATCTCGCCGGTCAACATCTCGGTGCAGGTCACCGATCCGGAGCGCCGTCTGCTCATGCTGCGCAATCCGCGCGCCGATCGTCTGATGCCGATTATGAAGCGGCTGGCGGACGGTCACATTGAGATGAACTGCCAGCTCGTCATCTGTCCGGGGCTGAATGACGGGGCGTATCTGAAAAAATCTCTGGAGGATCTGGAGGCGCTGTATCCGGCGGTCAACAGCATTTCGGTTGTTCCGGCGGGATTGACCGACTACCGCGAGGGGTTGTATCCGCTGCAGCCGGTCACAAAGGAGATCGCGCGGGAGATTCTTTCGATTACGGAATCGTTTGCCGCGCGGTGCAAGGAGAAGTACGGAACCCATCTGGCGTTCTGCGGCGACGAGCTGTATATCAAGGCGGAGCTGCCGCTGCCGGATGTGGAATACTACGAGGAGTTCACTCAGTTTGAAAACGGCATCGGCATGATGTCGCTGTTCATGGAGGAATTCCGTCTGACGCTCCCGGTCTATGCGGGGATGCATCCGCGTCCGTTCAGCATCGCAACAGGCACGGCGGCGGCGCCGTTCCTGTCGGTTTTGCTTGACGAAGCGCGGGAGAAATGCGATAATTTTAATGGAAGAGTTTATGCTGTTCAAAATAACTTCTTCGGCGGCGGTGTCAGTGTCGCAGGACTGATCACGGGCACCGACCTGATCGCACAGCTCAAGGGAAAGGATCTCGGAGAGCGCGTTCTGATTTCGGAGAATATGCTGCGCGACGGCGGAGATGTGTTTTTGGACGATTTGACACCCGAGCAGGTGTCGCGCGAGATTGGCGTGCCTCTGGTTCCGGTCCGCATCGACGGCGGAGATCTTTTGGACAAGATCTTTGAAGAGGAATATCCGGAGGAGGCGCCGGAGAGCGTTTTTTAAATACGACAGACCACGCGCAAGGAGGCATTTAGTATGTCGAAACCAATTGTTGCAATCGTCGGCCGGCCGAATGTCGGTAAGTCCCAGCTGTTCAATCGGTTTGCGGGACGCCGTCTTTCGATTGTAGAGGATACCCCCGGCGTGACCCGCGACCGTCTGTATGCAGACGCGGAGTGGCGCGGCAGGGAGTTTCAGGTGATTGATACCGGCGGCATTGAGCCGTCTACCGACAGTGAAATTCTGCAGTTCATGCGGATGCAGGCAGAGACTGCCATCATGGCTGCGGATGTGATTATTCTGATTACCGATCTGCGGACCGGCGTGACGGCGGCAGATGAGGACGTTGCGGCGATGCTCCGCCGCTCGAAAAAGCCGGTTGTTCTGGCGGTCAACAAATGTGACACACCGGGCAATCCGCCGCCGGAGTTTTATGAGTTTTATAACCTCGGTCTGGGCGATCCGATCGGCATTTCCGCGCTGCACGGCTACGGAACCGGCGATCTGCTCGACGAGTGCTATCAGTATTTCCCGGAGGAGTCCGAGGAGGATGCCAAGCACGACCGTATCAAGGTTGCGGTCATCGGCAAGCCGAATGTCGGAAAGTCCTCGCTGATCAATCAGATTCTGGGAGAAAACCGCGTCATTGTCAGCAATATCGCGGGAACGACGCGAGACAGCGTCGACAGCTTCTTCGAGAATGAGAAGGGAAAATACCTGCTGATCGATACGGCGGGCATCCGCAAAAAATCCCGTGTGGATGAGAAAATCGAAAAATTCAGCGTCATGCGTTCGCTGATGAGCATTGAGCGCGCCGATGTCTGCGTCATCATGATCGACGCGACGGAGGGCGTGACCGAACAGGATACCAAGATCGCCGGCGAGGCGCACAACGCAGGAAAGGCCTGCGTCATCGTCGTCAACAAGTGGGATCTGGTGGAGAAAGAGACCAACACGATGGAGGTCATGCGGCAGCAGGTGCGCAATGCGCTCTCCTATATGCCGTATGCGCCGATTATTTTCCTCTCTGCACTGACCGGCGCGCGTGTCGGCGGTCTGTTTGACACGATCAACAGCGTCTATGAGCAGAACGGACGGCGCATTCCGACCGGACAGCTCAACTCGGTGCTGGCGGATGCGACGGCGCGCGTACAGCCGCCGACGGACAAGGGACGCCGCCTGAAGATTTACTATATGACGCAGTCGGGAATCCGTCCGCCCACGTTTGTCTGCTTCTGCAACGACGCGCGGCTGTTCCACTTCTCGTATCAGCGCTATCTGGAGAATCAGATCCGCGAGGTCTATGATCTGACCGGAACACCGGTGCGGATGATCATCCGCGAGCGCGGGGGAAAGGATGCGGACAAATGATGAATCTTGCCCTTCGCTTTGTTGCGATTGCGATTGTCGGCTATCTGTTTGGCAGTTTTAATACGGCTATCGTGGTATCCAAGTGCTTTCTGCACAAGGATATCCGGACAATGGGAAGCGGCAATGCCGGTCTGACCAATTCGCTCCGCTGTATGGGAAAAAACTATACCCTGCTGGTTCTGCTGGGCGATGTTCTCAAAACGGTGTTTGCCGTCTGGCTCGCCGTTGTTGTGTTCCAGCCGGTTTCCGGACTGATTCCGGTGGCAAAGCTGGTATGCGGCCTGTTTGTGGTCGCCGGACACATGTTTCCGCTGTATTTCGGATTCAAGGGCGGAAAAGGCGTCCTGGCCGGTGCGACGCTGTGCGCGATGTTTAACTGGAAGATCCTTCTGATACTTCTTGTAGTCTTTGTCGTTTTGGTTGCGGCAACCCGCTACGTCTCTCTGGGATCGGTTGTGATCGCAACGGCATTTCCGTTTATGTCGCTCGGATACTATTGGAATTCCCCGAGCCGGATTCCGGTTTTCATCCTGACGCTGATCATCGGCGGCGGTGTGGTCTATATGCACCGCGGCAACATCAAACGGCTGCTGAACGGAACGGAAAACAAACTTTCCTTTCATAAAACGTAAACCTGACCAACAGGAGAGGAGGACTTTGTGATGAAAGTTTTTGTAGTAGGCTGCGGAGGCTGGGGCATGGCACTGTCCATGCTGCTGGATTCCAACGGTCATGATGTCACTTCGTGGTCGTTCTTCGAGGAAGAATGCCGGATGCTGCGCGAAAACCGTGGAAACGAAAAGCTGCTTCCGGGCGTCAAGCTGCCCGAGAGCATTGAAATTACCAACGATCTGACCGGCGCCAAGGATGCGGATATCGTCCTGATGGCGGTACCGTCCTTTGCGGTGCACTCCACGGCGGAGAATCTGTCCAAGATTGTGCCGGAGGGCAGAGTGATCGTCAACGTCGGAAAGGGCCTCGACCGCGACAACGGCTACTGCCGGTTTTCCGAGACCATTAAGCGCGCGACAAACGGAAAGAATCCGATCGTTGCCCTGACCGGCCCGACCCATGCGGAGGAGGTCTCCCGCGGCATTCTGACTGCGATTCTGGCGGCGTCCGAGTCGCGTGAGGCGGCGGAGATCGTGCAGGAAGCATTTATGAACGAGCGCTTCCGCGTCTATACCTCGCCGGATATCATCGGTGCGGAGCTGGGCGGATGCTTCAAAAACATCATCGCACTGGCCGCCGGCATCTGTGACGGTATCGGTCTGGGCGACAACAGCAAGGCGGCGCTGATGACCCGCGGACTGAGCGAGATTGCCCGTCTGGGCGTGGCGCTCGGCGGTCAGAGCGATACATTTGCCGGTCTGTCCGGCGTGGGTGACCTGATCGTTACCTGTACCTCGATGCATTCGAGAAACCGCCGTGCAGGCATCAAAATCGGCCAGGGCATGTCGGCGGATCAGGCAATGAAGGAAGTCGGCGCGGTCGTCGAAGGCTACTATGCGACGGAAGCGGGCTATATGCTGGCGCAGAAGGCGGGCATTGAGATGCCGATCACGACGGCGATGTACGAACTGCTGTACAACGGCAGAGATGTCAACGAGTGCGTCCGTATGCTGATGAGCCGTCCGAAGAAAAACGAGCTGGAAAACAGCTTTGATCTCTGGAAGAAATAATAGAGAAAACGGGGGAAGATCATGTTTCGGAACGAATATGAGGCGCTTTGCAGTGCGGCGGCGGCCAAATCCGCTCTGCTGCGCGGCAATCCGGTCGGATATATCATGGCGTCCATGGTGGCAGGAATGTTTATTTCCTTTGGCGGATTTATTGCGATGTCCATCGGCGGGATCTGTACGGATTCCGGCTGTACGATCACCAAGTTTTTGGTCTCGCTGACCTTTGCCGCGGCGCTCAGTCTGGTCGTGATGGCGGGAAGCGAGCTGTTTACCGGAAACAATCTCGTGCTCGGTGCGGCGGCGCTGCGCCGGCAGATGAAGTGGAGTACGGTCATCGGTATGTGGGCGGTCTGCTGGATCGGCAATCTGATCGGTTCGTGGATCATGGTCATCCTGTTTCAATTCTCCGGCGTGCTGAACAATGAGGCGATTGCGGCATTTTTTGCCTCGACTGCGGCGGCGAAGGTGGCATTGTCTCCGCTCAATATGCTGTTCAAAGGCATTCTGTGCAATATCTGTGTCTGCCTTGCGGTCTGGTGTGCAACCAAAATGAAAAGCGAGTCCGGCAAGCTGATCATGATTGTCTGGTGTATCCTGATCTTCATGATCTGCGGATTTGAGCACAGCATCGCCAATATGAGCATTATCGGCGTGGGACTGCTCAATCCGGGCATTGCCGCGGTTCCACTTGCGGGCTATCTGAGCAATCTGCTGTTTGTCTCATTGGGCAATATCATCGGCGGCGTGGGATTTGTCGCACTGCCGTATTACCTGATTGCCTACGGCGGAAAAACGAAAGAATAACAGGAAAAAGACGTTCCCGAGAACGGGAACGTCTTTTTTTGATCGGATCGGTTTGCAGACACGAAAAAAGCTCCCTGTGAAAACAGAGAGCTTGCCGTGTTGCTTATATCTTAGATTGCGCGGGTAACCTTGCCGGAACGGAGGTTGCGTCACGCCGGGGGCGTGTTCGCGGGGCGAAAGCAAGGCCCCGCCCAGACTGACCCGGTTGGATTCGTTTTACCGGAAATAGAAAACCGGTGCCAGAGTTCCGGCAGATACGAAAAAAGCTCCCTGTGAAAACAGAGAGCTTGCCGTGTTGCTTATATCTTAGATTGCGCGGGTAACCTTGCCGGAACGGAGGCACCGAGAGCAAACGTTGATATGGCACGGAGTACCACCAACAATAGCCTTTACTCGACGAACGTTGGGCTTCCAGGTACGGTTGGAACGTCTGTGAGAATGGGAAACCTTGATGCCAAAGGTTACACCCTTGCCGCAAACTTCACACTTTGCCATTTTCCTGCACCTCCTTATCTGTTATAGTTGAGTAACGCATATTATATTATCACAACCTCCCCATAAATGCAAGTACCTGAGAAGAAAAAAACTCCGCTCTGTCGAAAAAACTTCAATCGCGGTTTGGAAAACATTGCAAAGGAGTTTGTCATACGGTATAATAAGAATAACCATATTTTAATTATGATTTTTGATAGGGGGCTGTCAGTATGCAACTGAAGGAGTTCAGCGTTACGTTGGGAAAGCTGATACATGATTTTCAGTTTGAAGTCATTCACGGACCGGAAAACTTTGAGAATATCGAGATTTCTACCGACGATGTCAATCGTCCGGGTCTGCAGCTCGCTGGTTTCTTTGATTATTTCGAGCCGAACCGTCTTCAGGTTATGGGCAAGGTCGAGAATACATATGTGGAACAGTTTGAACCGGAAAAGCGGTTTGAAATCTTTGACCGGCTGTTTGAAACCGGCATTCCGGCGATCATCATTACGCGGAATATTGAGGTGTTCCCGGAGTGCATTGAGGCGGCAAAGAAACACGGCGTTCCGGTTCTGCGAACCAATGCGTTTACATCCAGCATTACCAGCGGTCTGGTTGCATCGCTCAAGGTTGCTCTGGCGCCCCGCATCACGCTGCACGGCGTTTTGGTGGAGTTGTACGGCGAGGGCGTCCTGATTCTCGGTGACAGCGGCATCGGCAAGAGCGAGACCGCAATCGAGCTGATTAAGCGTGGTCATCGTCTGATTGCGGATGACGCGGTGGAAATCAAGCGCGTGTCTGATCTGACGCTGGTCGGTTCGGCACCGGAGATCATCCGCCACTTCATCGAACTGCGCGGCATCGGCATTGTCGATGTGCGCCGCCTATTTGGTATGGGTGCGATTAAGGATACCGAGCGCATTGATCTGGTCATCAACCTGGAAAAGTGGGAAGAGGGCAAGATGTATGAGCGCCTCGGCATTGACACCAAGTATACGGAAATTCTCGGTCTAAGTATTCCGTCCCTGACCATTCCGGTTCGTCCGGGACGTAACCTTGCGGTTGTTGTCGAGGTTGCGGCGATGAATCAGCGTCACAAGATGATGGGATACAATGCGGCAAAAGAATTGAATGAACGTATGATGCGTTCGGCAGGCGGAAACTAACCGAACATAAGGGAAATTGCTGCTGTCTGAGAGAAAAATTTCAGACAGCAGTTTTATCATTCAGGAGGAATAGCATGATAAGACTCGGAATTGATTTGGGCGGAACCAATATTGCGGCCGGTTTGACCGATGAGACAGGCAAGCTGCTGTGCCGTCATTCGAACCCGACCGGCGTCGGACGCGCACGGGAGGAGATTCTCTCAGACATCTGCCGCACGGCAGAGGAGGTCTGTGAGCAGTACGGCATCTCGCCGAAGGATGTCGCATCCATTGGCATCGGCGTCCCGGGATCGGTCAACAAGGCGGAGTGCAAAATGGTTTTCGGCACCAACCTCGGCATGAATCAGGTGCGGTTTGAAGAGGTATTCCGTCCGACATTCACCTGTCCGGTGTATATTGACAACGATGCAAACTGTGCTGCACTGGGTGAATGCTACGGCGGCGCCGGAATCGGCTGTAAAAGCATGGTCATGGTCACGCTCGGAACCGGTATCGGCGGCGGCCTGGTATTTGACGGACATATTTTTTCCGGCTGCGGCGATGTAGCGGGAGAAATCGGACATATGATTATTCAGGTGGACGGCGAACCATGTAACTGCGGCAAGCGCGGATGCTGGGAGACGTATGCCTCTGCCTCTGCAATTATCCGTATGGTCAGGCAGGCGATGGAAGAGCATCCGGAGAGCCTGCTGCATGCGGTCGCACGGGAGCAGGGAAAAATCGGCGCAATCAATCTGTTTCTGGCGCGTGACCGCGGCGATGCGGCAGCATGCGAGTTGTTTGACCGTTATGTGAAATACCTTTCGATCGGTGTGGGCAATCTCATTGCCATTCTGCAGCCGGAGCGTGTGATTATCGGCGGCGGCATCATCGGTCAGGGAGAGAAACTGCTTGCCCCACTGCGGGAGCAGGTCTATGCCGAGCTGATGCAGGCGGAAGGAAAGCGGACAGAGATTCTCGCTGCGACAGCCGGTAATGATGCAGGCATCATCGGCGCGGCAATGCTGGATTCGTAAGGGGGACGGACGATGACAGAAACAGCGAAGATGGGTCTGCTTCTGCTGGTCGGCGGAATTGCGTTTGTCGTTCTGATCGGGGCGGCCGCGGCGTGGTATTACCGCCGGAAGGACTGAACGGGGGAATCGGGACGAGTTTGACAATTACAGGCAGGACGTCTGAAATGGTTCAGAACAGTTATAAAAACGGGGCGGTCCGGACAGGGGTTCGGTGCCGGGAAACGAGAAGCAAGTGAGGGGAAAACAATGAAAGTCTGCAAGAGAATACTGACTCTCGGTATCGTGCTCTGCATGGTACTGTCGATGTGCGGCGCGGCGCTGGCGGCAGAGCTTCCGACGGCAGACGGCACGGAGGAGATTGTCGTCGGTACAGGGGAGTCTGAGGCGGAGACCGTGGATGCGGAACTGCCGGCAGAAGAATCAGCACAAAACGAATCCGGAGATACCCAGACAATCCGGATACAGGATGTATCGGCACAGCCGGCTCAGACCAGCAAACCGATCACGACACAGAGCACGCAGGTGCTGTCGGACAAGACCCTGCGCATTCTGGCAGTCGGCAACAGCTTTACCAACGATACGATGGAGTATGTCGCGCAGATTGCGCACAGCGCGGGCTACAATGTCACGGTGGGTGTACTGTGGGAGAGCGGAGCCTCGATGGAGGAACATGTCAATTATATCGGGCGGAACTCTCCGGTGTACAAATATGAGAAGTTTTCCAGCAGCTCTAATTACAATGGCGTGGAGCGCAGCGGCGTTGCGCCGAATACGGCATTTTTCGATGAGAAGTGGGATCTGGTCTTTTTACAGCAGGTCAGCTATCTCAACGGGGATCCGGATTCTCTGCTGGACGCAGACGGAAATTCCTACATCACCCAGATGATCACACTCATCCGCAATCAGGTGAACAACAGCAGACTGTCGTTTTCCTGGCTCATGGGCTGGGCGTATGCGAGGGATTTTGAAGGAACATCGTTCATCCAGATGTATCAGGGAAGTCAGGATGTGATGTACCGGAAGATTGCCAGCACGACCAAGAATACCGTCTGGAATTCCGGTCAGCTGGACAGCATTATTCCGGTCGGAACGACGATTCAGAATGTCCGGAGCAGTTATGTCGGGGATAATCTGAACCGTGACGGCAAGCACCTGACCTACAGTCTGGGGCGCTATGCCGCGGGACTGACGGTTGCCTCCTCGATCGGCATCAACATCAGCAAAGTGACCTATTTCCCGAGCGGCAGTTCGGTGGTGTCTCGTCTGCATAAACCGATGCTTGTTCAGGCGGTTAAGAACGCCGTGAGCAAGCCGTTTGCAGTGACCAAATCGACGTACAAATCGGCTCCGAACGAACCGACTCCAAAGATCACGGGTATTGCCAACACCTCTTCCGGCGCGAAAATCAGCTGGAAATCGTGCTCAGGAGCGGCGTATTACCGTGTTTACCGGAAAAAAGGAAACGGCTCGTGGAGTCTGATCGGACCGCAGATCACCAAGACATCGTATACCGACACGGGTGCGAGCAATGGAGGAAGCCGTGAGTATCGAATTCTTGCGCATTTTGACAGCAATTTGGACAATACCCGATCTTCTTCGACGGCGAATACCTGGCTGCGCGTCCCTTCCGGCGTCAAAGCATCGCCGGCATTGTCGTCGATTTCTGTGAGCTGGAAGACAAACAGCAAGGCATCCGGATATCAGGTTCGGTATTCCGCATCGAGTAAGATGACGGGAGCCAAATCCGTCGCGGTCGAAAAGACCGGAAAGGCAAAGCTCTCGAATCTCAAGGCAGGTAAGACCTACTACATTCAGGTCCGCGCGAAAAAGGCAAAGGACGGAAAGACCTGTTACAGCGCGTGGAGTTCGGTGCAGAAGGTCCAGACGCTGTCCAACACACCGGCGAAACCTGCCGAGTTCAAAGTATCTGCGGGAGAAAAATCTGCGGTGCTGAAATGGAAGGAGAGCAGCCGCGCGGCGGGATATCAGATCCGCTATTCGACTTCGAAAAAGATGACGAATGCCAAGACGGTCTCGGTCGGAACGGCAGGCAAAAAAACGGTCACCGGTCTGAAAACCGGAAAGACGTACTACTTTCAGATTCGGTCGCGCCGGACCGCGGGAGGAAAAACCTATTCCAGCGCCTGGACTGCGGCGGTTTCCTGTAAGGTCAAATAAGAAAAACCCCTTGTTTCGATGGAAACAAGGGGTTCGCTTTTGGTGGTTCCGGATGAAAGGATTACGGATAGAATTCGGCAAAATCATCCAGACGGAGACAGCCGATACAGCCGCCGTCCTGCGGATGAGCCGCGCCGCAGTCGATATAGATGACCGCGCCGTCATCCAGAATCTTTCCGGGCGTGCCGCCCTCAAGCCGGAATGTCGGGGTGTGGCCGACGATGACCGTGCGGTCCTCAAAGTATTCCGTGCCAGGGGTCGGATTGGCGGACAGAAAATCCTCCGGTGCGTAGTCATCCAGCGGACGCGACGGGTCAAAGTGATCCAGTCCGGCGTGAGTCAGGACGAACGAGACGCCGTCCGCCTCGGCTTCCACGTACAGCGTCATCTCGCCGATGTAGTCGAGAATCGCCTCGCGCTCCTCTTCGTTCAGTGCGAGATACTGGCGCAGGGTATTCTGGCCGCCGTCGGACAGCCACTGCGCGAGCAGTGCTTTGCCGTCTGCATCGAGCAGCTCCGGCAGGGTCTCCAGCGTAGCCTGCGGTGGGATCTTGCGGGCACAGCGCGCAAAGCGCAGCTCGTGATTGCCGAGCACTGGAAAGACGTTCGGCCGCTCCATCAGGTCGTGAAGCAGATCGATCGGCTCCGGTCCGTAGTCCACGCAGTCGCCGAGGACAAACATCGTGTCCTGTTCTCCAAAATGTATCCGGTCAAGCAGCAGCAGCCAATCCTCCAGACAGCCGTGCAGATCACTGGCAACATAAATCATAATGAACTCCTCCGATGTAAGGTTCTTGTTTATATTGTATGCGGTTTGTCTTGTAAATACAAGAGAGAAGTGGATGGAACGGCGGATTTTATGCGATCCTCCCGAAAAGTTTCCTGTGATTGGAACAGAAACGCAGGAAACCTAGGCATTCGGACAGAGAATATGCTATAATAAGCAAAACAGACTACATGCGGCGGGGGACCGCCTGCAGAAATGAGGAACTGGAATGACTATCACATCCATTGCCGGCGCGATTGCCTGCCCGGCAGATGAATTGACGATTGCATATGACGAACCCATGAGCCGCCACACCTCCTTCCGGATCGGCGGACCGGCGGATGTATTCATCCAGCCGAAGACAGAACGGGCGATCTGCGAAACCGTCCGCGCAATGCGCGAGAACGATATTCCTCTCACCGTGTTGGGAAACGGATCGAACGTACTGGTGCGCGACGAGGGTATCCGTGGTGCGGTGCTCGCGATCGGAACCGAGTTCGGTGAGATTGCGGTCTCGGGAAACGAGATCACGGCGCAGACCGGCGCACTGCTGTCGGTACTGGCGGTGGAGGCACAGAAGGCTGCACTGAGCGGGCTGGAATTTGCCGGCGGCATCCCGGGCAGTCTGGGCGGCGCGCTGTTTATGGACGCCGGTGCGTACGGCGGACAGATGGCGGATGTCGTGCGGACGACGCGTTATCTGAACGAAAAAATGGAGATTGCAGAACTGCACGGCGAGGAGCATGCGTTCGGCTACCGTACGAGCGTGTTCAAGGCGCACCCGCAGTGGATCGCACTGACCAGCACGATGGTACTGCAGCCGGGCGATGCGGCGGAGATCCGTGCGAAGATGGACGATTTTGCACAGCGGCGCCGCGACAAACAGCCGCTGAATTTCCCGAGCGCGGGAAGCACGTTCAAACGTCCGGAGGGATATTTTGCGGGCAAGCTCATTCAGGACGCCGGATTGATGGGATATACGGTCGGCGGTGCGCAGGTGTCGGAGAAGCACGCCGGATTTGTCATCAACCGCGGCGGCGCGACCTGCGCGGATGTGCTTGCGCTGATCGACCATGTCAGAGAAGAAGTACTGCGCCGGTTCGGCGTAGAGATGGAACCGGAGGTCCGGATTCTGTAACGATTACTGGGGAGAATTCGATGAAACTGATGCTGATTGCCGGTCAGTCCGGCGCAGGACTGACCACGGCGCTCGGTGCGCTTGAGGACTTGGGATACCGCGCGGCCAGCGGCTTTCCGGCCGAACTGCTCGGCTCGTTTGCCGCATGCTGTATGCGGCAGGGCTGTGACGGTGCGGTATGCTGTCCGGTGCCGGGAGAGAAGGATGCCGCGGCGGTGCTGGATGCCATGGAACAGCTGCGGGAGGACGGCGTTTCGGCTTCGATCCTGTATCTGGAGGCGGATCATCAGGTGCTGATCAACCGGTATAAGTTCACCCGACGGCCGCATCCGCTGTCTGTCACCGGTGTGACGACCGAGCAGGCGATTCTTGCGGAGCGCGACATTCTGATGCCGCTGCGCGCCGCGGCGGATTACAAGTTGGACACCTCGCGGCTGAGCGCGCGCCAGCTGCGGGAGACCGTGCTGCGCATTGCAACCGGCACGCAGGATCAAATTCTGTCGGTCAATGTGGTGTCTTTTGGCTTCAAGTACGGAATTCCGGCCGATGCGGATCTCGTGCTGGATGTGCGGTTTCTTCCCAATCCGTACTATGTTCCGGCGCTCCGCCCGAAAAACGGAACGGATCCGCAGGTGAGAGCGTATGTATTCCGCGATGGAACGGCGGATGACTATATGGAAAAACTCTGCGATATGCTGGATTTCCTGATTCCGCAGTATCAGCGCGAGGGCAAGGCGGTGCTGACGATTGCGGTCGGCTGTACCGGCGGACGACACCGCTCGGTTGCGGTGGCGCAGGCGCTGGCAGAGCATGTACAGCACTGCGGCATTCCGATTGCGGCGGTGCACCGGGACTGGCAGAAGGGGTGAGAGAGGATGCGTTCATTTTCCGCAAAAACCAAGGAGGAGCTGTGCCGGAGTGCGATTGCGTCGCCCTGCTGTGCGGTGGCGGAGGCATATGGCTTTCTGCTGTTTGCCAATCTGTTTTCCGGTTCAGAAATCCGACTGGTAACCTCCTCTGATGAGATTGCGAAACGCCTGCCGTCGTTGTTTGCGCGGGCGTTTGACATTGACATCCGCCGGACAGAGAGTGGACAGGGACAGAGACGGGTGTTCCGCATCACGGATCACGCGCAGCTCGAGCGGATTTTTACCAAGCTCGGATATGACCGGTCGCGGATGACGGGACATCACCTGCATCTCAATGTGATCGAGTCGGACTGCTGCCGCGCGTCGTTTCTCCGCGGTGTGTTCCTGACCTCGGGAACGGTCGCGGGTCCGGACAAAAAAACCCATTTGGAACTGGCAACAACCCATCAGGCGCTGTCCCGCGAGGTGATGAGCCTGATGCTGGATATGAATATGAATCCGAAAATCGGAACGAGAAAATCACTGGCGCTGCTGTATTTCAAGGATACGGAGCGTGTCGAGGACTTTTTGACGCTGATCGGCGCGCCGCTTTCGGCGATGGCGATCATGGAGGGGAAGGTTGAAAAACAGCTGCGAAACAGCATCAACCGGACGGTGAACTGCGAGACGGCAAATGTCATCAAGGCGTCGAGTGCGGCGGCCAAACAGGTGATGGCGATCCGCAGGGCGATCGAACGCGGCGGAGAAGAGGTGTTCCCGGAGTCCATGCGGGAGACCGTGCGTCTGCGGCTGGAGAATCCGGCCGCGAGCCTGAATGAGCTGGCGGCACTGTTTGATCCGCCGATCTCCAAGCCCGGACTGAGCTACCGGCTGCGGCGCATTGTCGCGATTGCCGAGCAGATATCCGGCGGGAAAAAGGAGGAAGAAACGTGAGTTTTACCCATTTGCATGTACACACGGAGTTCAGTCTGCTGGACGGTGCGAACCGGATTTCCAGTATGATGGACCATCTGAAAAAAATCGGACAGAACGCGATTGCGATCACCGATCACGGCGTGATGTATGGCGTGGTGGATTTCTATCGAGCGGCCAAGGGGGCGGGCATCAAGCCAATCATCGGCTGTGAGGTCTATGTCGCGCCGCGCTCCCGTTTCGACAAAGTGCACGGACAGGACAACAATCCATATCATCTGATTCTGCTGTGCAAAAATCAGGAGGGATACCGCAATCTGATCCACATGGTCAGCCTGTCCTTCTCCGAGGGATTCTACAACCGGCCGCGTGTGGACAAAAACCTCCTGCGCGAGTATTCGGGCGGACTGATTGCGCTGTCCGGCTGTATTGCGGGCGAGGTCTCGCGCGAGCTGATGGCGAACAACTACGCCGGCGCCAAGCGCAGTGCGGAGGAATACCGTGAGATCTTCGGCGAGGGAAATTTCTATCTCGAGATACAGGATCACGGACTGCGTGAGCAGAAGGATATCAATCCCAAGCTGTTCCGTCTGTCGGAGGAGTTGAACATTCCGATTGCCCTCACCAACGATGCGCACTATACGAGCAGACAGGATGCCTACCTGCAGGACGTCCTGATGTGCATTCAGACCGGTCATAGCATTGACGATCCCGACCGCATGCGGTTTGAGACTGAGGAGTTTTACCTCAAGAGCGAGGAGGAGATGCGGGAGCTGTTCCCGGATCATCCGGAGGTGCTGGAAAACACACAGATCATTGCGGATCAGTGCAATGTAGAATTTGAATTCGGAAAATACCACCTGCCGGTATACGCGGTGCCCGAGGGATATACGGCGAAGGAGTACCTGCACAAGCTGTGTATGGAGGGTCTTCACCGCCATTACGGCGACGCGCCGGACAAGCAGGAGCGTCTGGAATACGAGCTGGACATGATCGAGAAGATGGGATTCGTCGATTACTTCCTGATTGTGTGGGATTTCATTCACTACGCCAAGACAAACGGGATTCCGGTGGGACCGGGACGCGGCTCTGCCGCGGGCAGTATGGTTTCGTACTGCCTCGGCATCACAACCATCGATCCGCTCAAGTATTCGCTGTACTTCGAACGATTTCTCAATCCGGAGCGCGTCAGTATGCCGGATATCGACGTGGACTTCTGTTATGTCCGCCGTCAGGAGGTCATCGACTACGTCACGCGGAAATACGGCGCGGATCATGTGGCGCAGATCGTCACGTTTGGCACAATGGCGGCGCGCGGTGCAGTCCGCGATGTTGGACGCGCACTCAACATTCCGTACAGCGACTGCGACATGGTCGCCAAGCTGATTCCAAACGAACTGCATATCACGCTGGATAAGGCACTCGCCGCCTCCGAACAGCTGCGCGGTCTGTATGAATCGGATGAGACCATTCATCGGCTGATCGACGTTGCCCGCGCGCTCGAGGGCATGCCGCGGCATGCATCGACCCATGCGGCAGGCGTGGTTATCACCAAGGAGCCGGTCGACCACTATGTCCCGCTCGCGGCAAACGACGGCAACATGGTCACGCAGTTTGTCATGACGACGCTGGAGGAGCTGGGACTGCTCAAGATGGACTTCCTCGGTCTGCGAAATCTGACTGTTTTGGCGGATTCCGAAAAGATGGTGCAGAAGATGGATCCGTCGTTCCGCCTGGATGAAATCCCGCTGGAGGACGACGCGACCTATCAGATGCTCGCGCAGGGAAAGACCTGCGGTGTATTCCAGCTTGAAAGTGCGGGCATTACAAATGTCGTGACCGGACTCAAGCCGCACTCGATTGAAGATATCACGGCGGTCGTCGCCTTGTACCGTCCGGGACCGATGCAGTCGATTCCGCGCTATATCGCGTGCAAGCACGACCCGTCGCAAGTCAAATACAAGCATCCGCTGCTCAAGGATATTCTGGACGTCACCTACGGCTGTATGGTCTATCAGGAACAGGTCATGGAGGTATTCCGCGTGATGGCGGGCTATTCGCTCGGCAAGGCGGACATGGTGCGCCGTGCGATGTCCAAAAAGAAGATGAAGGAGCTGGAAAAAGAGCGCACCAACTTCATTTTCGGCAATGAGGAGCTGGGCATTGACGGCGCGGTGAAGCGCGGTGTGGATCAGCAGACGGCGGAATCCATCTTTGATGAGATCATGGATTTTGCAAATTACGCGTTCAACAAGGCGCATGCGGTATCCTATGCGGTGGTTTCATTCCAGACTGCCTATATGAAGTGCCACTATCCAAGCCAGTACATGGCGGCTCTGCTGACCAGTGTGCTGGATTCCTCCGGGAAGGTGTCGGAGTACATCATGGAGTGCCGGAGCATGGGCATCGCGGTTCTCCCGCCGGATGTCAACGAGTCGATGGAGGGATTTGTGAGCCTGCCGGATACCGGTGCAATCCGGTTTGGTCTGGCGGCGATCCGCAATGTCGGACGTACGTTCCTCAAATCGCTGGAAAAGGAGCGGAAGGAGCAGGGATTGTTCACGTCGTTTGAGGATTTCTGCGAGCGCATGTACGGCTATGATCTCAACAAACGTGCGCTGGACGGACTGATCAAGGCGGGCACATTTGACTCGATGGGATACAAGCGCAATCAGCTGCTTGCCGTGTATGAAACCGTGCTCAGCTCGGTGGCAAGCAGCCGCCGGCGCAATCTCGAGGGTCAGATGGATCTGTTCGGCATGTCCGAGGAGAGCAGCAGACGGGAGACGATTGCGCTGCCCAGACTGGATGATCTGAGCAAGCGGGAGATCCTCGCGATGGAGAAGGAGACAACCGGTCTGTATCTGTCGGGACATCCGATGGATTCGTATACCGAACTTGTGGAACAGGCGGACTGTGCGCAGATTCGCCGGATTGAGGAGGATCTCGGCGGTGAGAACGAACAGCCGGTCTATCACGACGGTATGAATGTCGTGCTGGCGGGTGTCATCTCGTCCATCCGGCTCAAGACCACCAAGAACAATTCGATGATGGCATATGTGACGGTGGAGGACCTGACCGGTTCGATGGAGCTGGTGGTATTTTCCTCGACGCTTCAGCAGGCGAGAGATGTCCTGCAGGAGGATCGAGCGGTCTTTATCGCAGGACGCATCGACGCGCGCGAGGATGAAGCCCCCAAACTGATTGTCTCCGCGGTATTCCCGCTGGAGGAAGCGTCCATCGGTCAGGCCAAAGAGGCCTGCGGCAGTGCGGGACGGCGGCAGAACCGGAGACGAAATGAGGACAATGCCCGTCCGCAGAGACAGAATGAGGCGCCGCGCGCACCGACGGCGGCGGGAGAACCGTGCCGCAAACGGCTGTATCTGCGGGTGAACGGCGTGGACGATCCGCGGATGGAGCAGGTCAAGCCGCTGCTGGCAACGCACAACGGAGATCTTCCGGTCATTTTGTTTGACTCAGGTACCCGAAAGCAGTATATGGCACCGCGCTCGCTCTGGACCTACAATAATTTACGTTTATTTGACGAAATACGGTTTATTCTCGGCCCGGAAAATGTTATAATGAAAAAAGTGAAATGATACACGATCGTGTGTAGAATATACTTTGGACAAAACGCAAATCGTGCGGAGGGATTCTAACAATGGAAAAACAGATTAGACGTATTGGTATTTTGACAAGCGGCGGCGATGCGCCGGGAATGAACGCGGTTGTCCGCAGTGTTGTCAGAACGGCTTCTGCATATGGCATCACGTGCGTTGGCATCCGCCGCGGATACAGCGGACTCATCAAAGGGGACGTTGTCGACCTCGGCGCAAGAAGCGTCGACGGCATCATTGCCAGGGGCGGCACAATGCTGTATACCGCGCGCTGCCTTGAGATGCTGACCGAGGAGGGTCTGCATCAGGCGGCGGACAATGCGCATTATATGGGACTGGACGGTCTCGTTGTATGCGGCGGCGACGGCAGCTTCCGCGGCGCACAGGCACTCTCCCGTCTGGGCGTGCCGGCAATCGGCATTCCGGGCACCATTGACAACGACATTGTGTGCTCGGACTACACCATCGGCTTTGATACTGCGTGCAATACGGCGATTGATGCCATCGACCATCTGCGTGACACCATGCAGTCGCACGAGCGCTGCTCGGTCGTTGAGGTCATGGGCCGTCGTGCCGGTCATCTGGCATTGGAGGTCGGTGTTGGATGCGGTGCGACCGCGATCCTGCTTCCGGAGCGCGAGATTGACTTTGACAGCATGATTGTCGACAAGATGAAAGCAAACCGCATCCGCGGCAGAAAGCACCATATCATCATCGTTGCAGAGGGTGTCGGACATGCACAGGACGTTGCAGACCGCATCCATGCCGCAACCGGCATCGATACCCGCGTGACGGTTCTGGGTCACATTCAGCGCGGCGGTTCTCCGACGGTACGCGACCGTGTCATGGCGACCCGCATGGGTTATCATGCCGTCCGCATCCTGATGGAGGGTGCATCCAATCGCGTTGTCTGCTCGCACAACAACGAGATCATGGACTACGATATCGAGGAAGGTCTGGCGATGACCAAAGATCTGAGCCAGGAGCTGTACGAGGTATCGCAGACGGTTGCGATCTAACCGACAGAATTGGATCAGACAAAAGGGCAGCATTCGAAGGAATACTGCCCTTTGCTTTTGCGGAGGAACAGGTATGAAGAAATCGGTGCTGATTACGGGAGCCGCCCGTGGAATCGGACGGGCATGTGCATTGAAATTTGCCCGGGAAGGCTATGCGGTCACGGTGGGATATGTCCGTGCCTCGGAACAGGCGGAGTCGCTGGAGCGGGAAATCCAGAAAATGGGCGGAGAATGCCTGACAGTGGCGGCGGATATGAGAGACCGGCAGGCAGTGCATCATATGGTACAGCTCGCGCAGGCGCACTTCGGTACACCGGATGTGCTGGTCTGCAATGCAGGCATTGCACAGCAGAAGCTGTTTCAGGATATTTCGGAGGAAGACTGGGAGATCATGTTCTCGGTCAATGTCGGCGGCATGTACCGCGTGATTCAGGAAGCGCTGCCCGATATGATTGCGCGCGGTTCCGGCTCCATCGTGACGGTGTCCTCCATGTGGGGGCAGGTCGGCGCCTCGTGTGAGGTGCATTATTCGGCGTCCAAAGCGGCGGTAATCGGAATGACCAAAGCGCTGGCAAAAGAGCTGGGACTGTCGGGAATCCGCGTCAACTGTGTCTCGCCCGGCGTGATTGATACCGAGATGAACGCGATGCACGGCGCTGAGGTAATGCGGGAGCTCGCAGAGGAGACTCCGCTGAACCGAATCGGAACGGCGGAAGAGGCAGCGGATGCCATTTATCTGCTGGCTTCGGAACAGGCGCGGTTTATTACGGGTCAGGTGCTCGGGGTAAACGGCGGATTCGTCATCTGATCGATATGACATAGAAAGAAACAACCTCTCCTGTTTGTGGAATCAGGAGAGGTTGTTTTTATATGGTAGGAAAAATGAGTTAGATATATAGGTAAAAAAATATTAAAAGATTGAAAAATATAATAATTTATCTTTGCATAGACTGGAAAATCTCTCGAAAATATGATATACTAAAAAATAGAGATCAGAATTCTTCGCAAAGGAGAGGATTTGTATGAATACAATCAATCCGCAGGAGTGGAAGCAGGATCTGCCGGCATTCCGCGAGATGACAGAAAAATTTTATGCAGGCGACGTGCCAATGGCACAGTATAAGGGCTTTTCCGGACGATACGGCAGCTACGCGCAGAAGGGCGGAAAGGCGAGCATGATCCGCCTGCGCATGTCCGCCGGACGGGTTACCAAAGAAAAGCTGGCATTTGTTGTCAAAGCAATCCGCGAGCAGGATGTCAAGCTGGCGCATTTCACCACCTGCCAGACCATCCAGCTTCATAATCTGGTGCCGGAACAGGTATACACGATTATGGAGGAAGCGTTGGATGTCGGTATTGTCACGATGGGCGGCGGCGGAGATTTTCCGCGCAACGTCATGTGTTCTCCGCTCTCCGGCGTGGAACAGGGAGAGTATTTTGATGTCATGCCGTATGCGGAAGCGGCGGCGGAATATCTGATGACCTTCATCAACAAGGAAAAGATGCCGAGAAAGCTCAAGGTTGGTTTCTCAAACTCGCCGAAAAATGCCTCGCATGCAACCTTCCGCGATCTGGGCTTTTCTGCTCGTCCGGACGGTCTGTTTGATGTGTACAGCGCCGGCGGACTCGGAAACAATCCGCGCTTCGGCGTCAAGGTTGCAGAGGCGGTCGAGCCGACCAAGATTCTGTACTATATCAAGGCGATGTGGTTGACGTTCCGCGCGTATGGAAACTATGAGAACCGCGGCAAGGCGCGCACCCGATATATGCAGGAGAGCCTTGGCGGTGCAGAAAACTATCGCAAGGCATATCTGGAGAAGCTGGATGAGGTTTTGGCATCCGGCGAAGATCTGGATCTTTCGGCCGAAGTCGTGCCGGTGAGCAAGACGGGAGACGGAACGACGGCGGAAGGCGCACGTGTCATCGAACAGAAGCAGAACGGTCTGTATGCAGTCGTATGGCATCCGATCGGCGGTCAGCCGAGTGTGGAGAGCCTATGCGCCCTGAGCGATCTCCTGCAGGAGATTCCGGAGGCGGAATTGCGTCTGGCACCGGATGAAACGGCATATATCATCAACCTGACCGGTGCGGAGGCACGGAAGGTCATGGATATCACGCCGGACAGCGCGCTGTCTGTCTTTGAGACCTCGGTCAGCTGTATCGGTGCGAGCATCTGTCAGGTCGGTGTTCGTGATTCGCAGGCGCTGCTGCGTGCCTGCATAGATGCTGTTCGTGCGGCGGAGATTCCGGATGGCGCACTGCCGCAGATTCATATTTCCGGCTGTCCATCCTCGTGCGGTACGCATCAGATCGGCGAGATGGGCTTCCGCGGCGCGATGAAGCGTGTGGACGGCAAACCGCAGTCGGCGTTTATGCTGTTCCTGGGCGGCTGTGACCGTCAGGGAGAAGAGGCCATGGGCAAAGAACTCGGCACCATTCTGGAGACTGAGATTCCGGCGTTTGTCGTCGAGCTCGGCAGGACTGTCGCGGAGAGCGGCGTGGACTTTGCCGCATGGAACCGGTCAAATCCGGACGGCGTTGCACAGATTGCAGCACCGTATACAGCGGAAAAGCAATAACATCGAGCATAGAAAAGGGGCTGTCTCACTGGGTGAGACAGCCCTGTTTTCATGCAAGCTGATGAATGTCGTATGGTGTCGACTGATAAACGTAATAGTTCAGCCAGTTGGTGTACAGCAGCATCGCGTGGGAGCGCCACGAGACAACCGGTGGCTTGGACGGATCGTCATCCTGGAAGTAGTTTTCCGGAATATTCGGATTCATTCCCTTGTTCAAATCGCGGTAGTACTCATTGGCAAGCGTATCTGGATCGTATTCACTGTGTCCGGTGACAAAGATCTGCCGTCCGTTGCGCGCGAGAATGATATACGGTCCTGCCTTGTCCGATTCCGCCATCAGTGTCAGATCGGGAACTTTGCGGATGTCTTCAGAGTGAATGGTGGTAAAGCGCGAGTGCGGCGCATAAAAGACATCGTCAAATCCACGGAACAGGCTCTCCTTCGGACAGAGCACGCGGTGCTTGTAGACACCGGAGAGTTTGGGGGAGATTTCGTATTTCGGAACGCCGTAATGATAATAGAGTCCGGCCTGAGCGCCCCAGCAGATATGCAGGGTAGAGTGGACATGAGTTTTGGTCCACTCCATGATCTCCATCATTTCCGGCCAGTAGTCGACTTCTTCAAATGGCATGCGCTCAATGGGAGCGCCGGTGATGATAAAACCGTCGTAATAATTGTCACGGACCTGATCGAAGGTCTGATAAAATTTAAAAAGATGGTCTCCCGGTGTATTCTTGGAGACATGCGATGCGGTCTGAATCAGATCGATCTCGATCTGAAGCGGCGTGTTGGACAGACAGCGGAGCAGCTGCGTTTCCGTCGCGATTTTGGTCGGCATCAGATTGAGCAGACCGATTTTCAACGGACGGATGTCCTGTGTCATGGCACGGTACTGTGTCATCACGAATATGTTTTCGCTCTCCAGAATGGCACAGGCGGGGAGACTGTTTTCGATTTTGATTGGCATAATATCCTGAATTCCTTTATATTTATATTATTGCTGCGTCTTAACTGCGAGCAGACGGCGCATTCCCTTTGAGACAATCGTCTGATCCATCAGATGATTCGGACAGCCGGAGACGCAGACAGAACCGATGATGCCGGTTCCTCCGAGAATGATCGGCATTCCGCCGCCGCCCGGTGCATAGGTCATGCTGTCGATTTTGTGATCCTCTAATGTTTCACCGTTTTCCTCGAGCATCATGCCGAAGCGGAGCGAACCCATGCCCTGCTCATCGATAACACGGCGCTTGCGCGCGAGCCAGTTTGTGCTGTCCGGCGGACAGCCATCCTGAAAATAACGGAATACAACCAATCCGTTGATGGTAATTTCAATGGCAATCGGACAGCCGCACATTCGGCCTTCTTCGTCGAGCATGGCACCCAGCGCCGCGGCATCCGCGCGGGAAAACGACGGGAACACCAATTCGTTTTCCAAAGCGGTGAGATATTGATACGAGTATTCAGACATAGTAATGATATCCACCTTTCCATGCGTTCTTACGTCAAATGTATAATTTGACTCTGTATTATCCATTATAGCATAGGATAGAATAGCGGTCAAAGAAAATTAAAAAAACTTAAAAAAGCTGTTGACATGGGGGAAATGCTGTGGTATTATAGTCAAGCACTCGACGAGAATAGACGAGAGTCAAGCAAAACTTCAAAAAAGTTTGAAAAACTTCGAAAAAGTTCTTGACAAACTGAGTTGAATCGAGTATAATAAAAAAGCTGTCGCGGTGAGCGGCGAGCGAACATTGTACCTTGTAAATTAAACAACGTGAGTTTGAACGAATTACAAACCTGAAATTCTTTCGAGTTTATACTCAGAACTGGAACAGCAACTCCAGTATAAAGAAAGCTGAACAAAGCCAGACATCTGGAAATG
>JALFIV010000141.1 GCA_022775385.1 Clostridiales bacterium | reverse complement strand
AGCGTGCCGCGGGTGAAGTCCGGATCGCTTCCTTCCGGCTCAAGCAGGCGGTGCTGAATGAGCTGATACTTGACGGCACGGCTTGCGCACATCTTGCACTCCGGCGTGTTGCCGCAGTGGAAGCCCATGAAGGTGTCCTTGATGTCGTAGTCGTACTTGCCCTTGATGTCCTCGTCGTAGATGTACTTCGGAACCGAGTTGTTGATGTCCAGAAGGGTGACCGTGTCGCCCGAGATGCACATGCCGATGTACTCGGACAGCGCACCGTAGATGTCTACCTCACAGGAGACCGGAATGCCGCGGGAAACCAGACGGCTGTTGACATAGCACGGCTCAAAGCCGAACTGGGACGGGAATGCCGGCCAGCACTTGTCGGCGAATGCGACGTACTTCTTGGAGCCCTTGTGGGTCTCTGCCCAGTCGAGCAGGGTCAGCTCGAACTGTGCCATGCGTGCGCTCAGATCCGGATAGTACGCACCCTCGCCCATCTCCTTCGCCATGTCTGCGCAGACTTCCGGGATGCGTGGGTCGTTCTCGTGCTCCTTATAGGCAACCAGCAGGTCGAGCTCGGAGTTCTCCTGAACTTCGACGCCCAGCTCATACAGACCCTTGATCGGGGCGTTGCAGGCAAAGAAGTCCTGCGGACGCGGTCCGAAGGTGATAATCTTCAGGTTGGAAACGCCGATGATGGCGCGGGCAATCGGAACGAACTCGTGGATCATGCCGGCGATCTCGGAGGAGGTGCCGACCGGATACTCCGGAATGTAGCCCTTGAGATGGCGCATGCCGAGGTTGTACGAGCAGTTGAGCATGCCGCAGTAGGCATCGCCGCGGCCGTTGATCATGTCGCCGTCACCCTCTGCCGCGGAGACGTACATGACCGGTCCGTCAAAATGCTTGGCAAGCAGGGTCTCCGGGGTCTCCGGACCGAAGTTTCCGAGGAAGACAACCAGTGCGTTGACACCGGCGCCGTTGATGTCCTCAATTGCCTTGAGCATATCCAGCTCGTTTTCGATGCAGACCGGACATTCATAGATGTCACCGTAGGTCTCGGTGTAGTCCTTGACGATTGCCTTGCGGCGGCCTTCGGATAGGCTCATCGGGAAGCAGTCACGGCTGACTGCGACGATACCCAGCTTTACTTCAGGAATGTTTACCATGAATAGTTCCTCCTTGTTTGTTGTTTGTCGTTGCGGTATCTCACATCATACCGCAAAAAAGTATATAATCACTCTCACACGATTATCTAACTCAAAATTTGTTTTTTGCGCTTTTTTCTTAGATCAGCGCTGCGATATCCGGATTTTCGCCGTCCAAACCGACGAATGCGCCGGCGGCTGCCTCGGTGGAATCCGGATGGGCGATCAGCCACTTGTTGCGTGCCCAGAGCAGGGCATCCTCCGGTGTGCGGTTCTGGATTTCCGGCTTGTCGGTGTTGGTGTCCTTCGGGAGGACGACGGCAACGCGGAATCCTGCGCCGGAGACGGCATCGCACGGAGCGTAGTGCAGGGTGGTCGCATACAGCTCGACAGCGGCGCCGGCCGGTGCACGGAATGCCTCAACCTTCGCGGTGTCCAGATGACCGTCGACCAGATCGCTCTCACACGCGACCAGGAAGACCATGTCCTGCGCCGGAATGTTGATTTCGCTGTCGCGGTGATACTCCACGCAGTTGAGCTTGGTGTTGGTGCCGTTGCAGAATCCGATCTGAATCGGCATGCCGCCGTAGACGTTGTCGCGCAGAATCGGATACAGGTCGGTTTCCTCCAGTGAGGCGACCGAAGGGAGATATATCACCGCGTCGGCCGGCTTTTCGGTTTTCTCGAGCGCCGCAATCAGCGCATCGGTGTCCAGACCGGTGATGACCTTGCCGTAGCGTGCGAATGCGGGATCAAAAACAGATTGAATCTTCATCGTAGTCTCCTCCTTTTACAGCTCCGCGAGTGCCGCATACTGTGCCTTGAGGCTCGGATACAGCGCGCGGTAGATGTCGTAGACACGGGCGTACTCCGCCTGATTCTGTGCGATCGGCGGCTGCGGATCGTTCACGCGGATGACCGCCTCACAGCCCTGCTCCACAGACGAATACGCGCCGCAGCCGACACCGGCGAGGATGGCGACGCCGAGCGCCGGACCTTCCTTGCTCGCGCAGGTGGATACCGGACAGCCGAGGACGTCAGCAAGCATCTGTCTCCACAGCTTGCTGGTTCCGCCGCCGCCGCACGCGAGCATCCGGTTCGGATGAACGCCCATCTCGGACAGCACCTCAGCGCAGTCGCGCAGGCTGAATGTGACGCCTTCCATGACCGCACGGAGCAGATCCTGACGGGTGTGAATGGCGGACAGACCGATGAACGCGCCGCGGCAGTTCGGGTCCAGATGCGGTGTGCGCTCGCCCATCAGATAGGGGAGGTAAATCAGCTTGTTCGAGCCGATCGGAACCGCTTCCGCCTGCTTGTCCATGATATAGTACGGATCAACGCCCTGCTGTGCCGCAAGATCGATCTCCTGCTGGCAGAACGTGTCACGGTACCACTTGAGCGAGAGACCGGCAGCCTGGGTGACACCCATGACATGCCACGCACCCGGAACCGCACAGCAGAACGTGTGGACGCGTCCCTTGGGGTCGATGGAAATCTCACTGGTGTGTGCAAATACAACGCCGGAGGTGCCGATGGTCGTGAATGCGCTGCCGTCGGTGACGACACCCGTGCCGACTGCCGCCGCCGCGTTGTCTCCTGCGCCGCCGACAACCGGTGTGCCGACAGCAAGTCCGGTCGCCTCCGCAGCCTGCGTCGTGATCGTACCGGTGATCTCCGGGCTTTCATAGACCGTTGCGAGCAGGGACTTGTCGATGCCGAGCTTCTCGAGCACCTCGTCGCTCCAGCAGCGGTTGGGGACATCCAGCAGACCCATGCCGGACGCGTCCGAAACCTCGGTTGCGAACTCGCCGGTCAGACGGTAGCGGATGAAATCCTTCGGGAGAAGGATGTGACGGCACTTTTCATAGATCTCCGGCTCGTTGTTGCGCACCCAAAGAATCTTGGTGGAGGTCCAGCCGGTGAGCGCCGGATTGGCGGTCAGCTCAATCAGACGGTCCTTGCCGACCTTCTCGTGGATCTCGTCGCACTCCTTGCCGGTGCGCTGGTCGCACCAGATGATGCTGCGGCGCAGAACCTTGCCCTCGCCATCCAGCATGACCAGACCGTGCATCTGTCCGGACAGACCGATGCCGCCGATCTCGGACGGATCCGCGCCTGCCTTTGAGATGGCGCCGCGGATGCTGTCGCAGACCGCCGCCCACCATTCTTCCGGATCCTGCTCTGCCCAGCCGTTCTTCGGCTGATACAGCGGATACTCCACGGTACAGCTGCCCAATACATTGCCGCTCAGGTCGAACAGCACAGTCTTGGTTCCGGATGTACCGATATCAACACCCAATACGTACTTCAAAGGGAGTCCTCCTTCCGTGTGATTGACTTTTGAAAACAATCTTTTTAAAACTTCTGTCTCTATAATACCTGATTTATTTTAAAAGTCAATAGGGCGAAAAAGAAATAAAAAAATTTTGTGATTTATGGTAAAAATGGATGGTTCGATTTGTAACAAAACACAATAAGAGGAAACAGAAGACATAAGAAAAGGGAGCGGCGGATGCCGCTCCCGACAGAGAGGAAAACCCGGGGGAAAGTCGGGTTTGGTTTTAAATCTGCTGAATAAAGTCGTGGACAAGGGCGAGCGCCGCACCGGTCGCATTGGACTGGACACCCAGACGGCTGAGCGTCAGGTAGCGGTGCGGGGAATCGAAGGAATCCAGCTCGCGCAGGCGGGCGTTGAGTGCGCTGAGATAGCCGCCGAGGTACTGGGACATCAGACCGCCGAGGACGATGTCGCAGTCGAGCATCATGCGGATGTTGTTGAGTCCGAGCGCGAGGTGATCGAGGTAGGTCTCCCACGCATTGACATAGCGGGTGGTACCCTCCTTCAGATGGATGAAGAAGCCGTCCAGCGAGCAGTCAAAATCGTGTGACAGGCGGGTGGTGGAACAGTACGCCTCGAAGCATCCGAGTTTGCCGCACTGACAGGCGCGTCCATTCGGGACGATGCGCATGTGGCCGAACTCACCGGCGCGTCCGTTGTTGCCGGGATAGGGATGGGTGCCGTACATGATACATCCGCCGACGCCCTCGCTGATGGAGATGTAGGCGCGGACGGCCTCGTCCTGACTGCCCCAGGTCTCCGCGCGGGCGCCCGATGTTGCATCGTTTTCCACGCGCACCGGAAAATGGATGTGGCGTGTGATGCTCTGCACGGTCATCTTGCGGATGTTAAGGGAGGGGGCGAGAGCAATGACACCGGTCTCTTTTTCCAGAACACCCGGCAGCGCGATGCCGACGCCGAGCAGCTTTTTTCGATCAAAGTGATTGGTCTGAATCAGCCGTTCGATTTCCTCCTCGAGCCGGCAGAGATATTCATCGCTGTCGAAAAAACGAAGGGGAACCAGCGTGTCCGCCAGACAGCTGCCGCGCAGGTCGACAGCGACCAGACGGATGGCGTCCATCGTGATTTCCACGCCGAGGGCGATGCGCGCATCGTCGATGACCTCGATGGTTTTGGGCTTGCGTCCTCCGGTGGAATCCAGAGAATGTCCCCAGCGGATCAGACCGGATTCCATCAGGTCACGGAAATTCTGCGTGATGGTCGGGAGACTCAGGGAGAGTCCCTCGGAGATCATCTGCTTGGTGACCGGTCCGGTCGAATGATAGAGAAACTGATAGATTCGGTTTCTG
>JALFIV010000096.1 GCA_022775385.1 Clostridiales bacterium | reverse complement strand
CCCGGCAGTGCGTTGACCTCCAGCAGGACGGTCGGAATATGCAGACTCTGCGCGGCGCGCACCATCGGAAAGCTGGCGTAGCCGCCGCAGCCGATGACCGCATCCGGCTGAAACTCCCTGAGGATTTTTTTTGCCGCATTCGTCGCGGTGACCGACTTCTGCAGCGTCGCAATGTTGTATACGATCGCCGACGGCGACAGGGAGCGCTTGAGTCCGCGCACATCAATTGTGTATAGCTGATATCCCTCACGCGGAACCAGTCTGGACTCGATGCCGGCGGCTGTGCCGGCAAAGCGGATCTCCGCATCCGGACGGCGCGACTGGACATATTTCGCAATCGCAAGACCCGGATTGACGTGTCCTCCCGTTCCGCCTCCCG
The DNA here is from genome assembly GCA_022775385.1 of Clostridiales bacterium. Taxonomy (GTDB): domain Bacteria; phylum Bacillota; class Clostridia; order Oscillospirales; family Butyricicoccaceae; genus Butyricicoccus_A. Next base: position 6,452 of record JALFIV010000096.1, on the reverse strand, counting down.
TAATCAATAGCTTCATGAGAAACTCCTCCTTTTATTCCTTTCTTGACGGCGGAATATGCCGTGAAATATTGAGCAGAATGCCGATTTCAATCAGCTGGATGACCAACGCCGTGCCGCCGTAGCTGAACAGCGGCAGTGAGACGCCGGTGACCGGAAACAGTCCGCTCACAACCATCAGATTCATCAGAATCTGGAAGGCAAAGTGCGTGGTAATGCCCACCGCCATCAGACAGCCGAAGCGGTCCTCCGCGCGGAACGCGATGGAGTAGCCCCGGTAGATGAAGTAGGCAAACATAATCAAAATCAGCAGGGCGCCGATGAATCCCAGCTCCTCGCAGACAACCGAGAAGATAAAGTCGTTCATCGGCTCCGGCAGGTACATGAACTTCTGCCGGCTGTCGCCCAGACCCAGTCCGAACAGACCGCCCGAGCCGATCGCAATCAGTGACTGGCTCGCCTGCCATCCGGCTCCCTGCGATGCGGAAAACGGGTCGAGGAACACCTGCAGACGGTTTTGAATGTGCGGCATGGTCATGTACGCCGCGACCGCGACGATCATTCCGATCACTCCGACCGGAAGAAAGTACCAGAGGTGCATGCCGCCGACAAACAGAATGGACACGCCGATGACCAGCAAGATCAGCGAGGCGGACATGTGCGGCTCCATCGCGAGAAACAGGATCAGCACCGCCAGCGCGACGCCGTACGGAACCAGACCCTGAATCCGCTGGATCTTTTTGGGATTCAGGCTGACAAAGCTCGAAAAGGTCAGGATGACCGCAAGCTTGGCAAACTCCGACGGCTGGAATCCGAACAGCCATCGCTTTGCACCGTTGAGCGAGGTGCCAAGCGGCGTCAGAACCAGAATCAGTGTGATCAGTGCGAACAGATAGATGGCTTTGCCGAGCACATGATACCGGTGATAGTCCAGTGCGGACAAAAACAGCATGAGGGCAATGCCGAGCACGGCAAATTCCGCCTGACGGATAAAGTAATACAGCGGACCGATCTTTTCGCTCGTGCTGTAATAGCCCGTCGGATAGCTTGCGGACATGAGGGCGATCAGACCGCATCCCAGCAGGATGATCGTGACCATGAACAGTGGGACATCCCACTTGCGCTTGTAATCGCTCAGCAGGCCGTACGACCACACGTTCTGTTTTCTGCGGCGCGCCGGACGTCTGGTCTGCTGCGGTTTCCGTCTCTGTACCGCGGCGGAACGCTGCGGCTGCTGCACCCGCCGTCCCGCGCTCTGTGTTGTTCGTCTCTGCGGACTGCGCGTCCGTCTCCTGCGCGGGTTTCTCACAGGCTGCTGTGTTGGCAACCGGGTTCACCTCCTCGTAAAACAGTCCGATGCTTCATCAATAACGCGGCATAACGCCGATATAGGCGAGAATACACATCAGAATCGTGATTCCGCCGAATACAAATACAATCTTCTTTTCGCTCCATCCGCTCACCTGGAAATGATGATGGATCGGCGCCTTTTTGAAAATGCGCTTGCCCTCCATGCGGATGTTTCCGTTCTTATCGCGGACCGGATTGCCGTTTTCGTCCAGTACCGGCTTTTTTGTCTTTTTGTAGTATGCAACCTGAATGATGTCCGACAGCGTCTCGACCACATAGATCAGACCGACCAGAACCAGAACAATCGGCATATCACAGGCGAATGCCAGACCGGCGACCGCGCCGCCGAGGAACAGCGAACCGGTGTCTCCCATGAACACCTTCGCCGGATTGAAGTTGAAGATCAGGAATCCTGCCAGACCGCCTGCCAGTGCGGCGGAGAATACGACGACCGGCAGATTGTTCGAAACCACGCCGACGGCGAGGAAGAAAATCGAAACCGGCAGGGTCACGCCGGCAGCCAGACCGTCAATGCCGTCGGTCAGGTTGACCGCGTTGTTGCAACCGACCAGAATGAACGCCGCAACGACCACATAGACCAGCCACGGCAGATCAAGCGAGACATTGAAAAACGGGATGTAGAAGCTCGGGAGCAGATAGCCGCCCCGATGCAGAACCGTGAGGAAGATCAGCGCCAGCACGAGCTGAAGCGCGAATTTCTGTCCGGAGGTCAATCCGGCGTTTTCCTTCTTGCGGATCTTCGTGCTGTCGTCGATAAATCCGATCAGACCGTAGCACAGAGACAGCGCGAGCACGGTGAATGCCTGAATATCCAGCGGACGCACCCAGATCAGGTTGACCGCAATCACCGTGACCGTGATGCTGATGATGAACATGAATCCGCCCATCGTCGGCGTATTCGCCTTTCCTGCGTGTTCCGGTACGTACGAGAGAATCTGCTGTCCGAAGTTCATCCTGTGCAGATAGCCGATCAGCGGCTTGCCGATGAGCGCCGCAATCAGGAAGGACGCAAACAGCGATCCCAGTACGATGATAAGTAATACCTGTGTGTTCATTTTTCTGTTTCCTTACTTTCTGTCTGAATTCTCCTGCGCAGAGAAAAATCCCGCGAGGACCTTCTCCATCGCCCAGTAGCGGCTTCCCTTGAACAGGAGCGCATCGCCCGGCTGAGCGTTTTCGCGCAGCGCCTGCGCCATCTCCTCGTGGGAGGAGAAAATCCGGATTGCGTCGTCGGGCATTCCCGCCTCACGCGCACCCTCGCGGTACTGCTCCGCGCCGTCGCCGAGCGCATACAGCACATCGGCACAGGCCGCCGCCCGTCTGCCACAGCGCAGGTGTCCCTCGTCCTGATACGCACCCAGCTCGCGCATGCCGCCGAGCACCGCAAAGCGGCGTCCGGTGACATCCAGCTCGTGCAGGACGTCCAGCGACGCCTCGACCGAGTCCGGACTTGCGTTGTAGCACGCGTCGATAATCATATAGCCGTCCTTGCGGTAGATGCTCTGATGCAGGTCAGTAAACGACGCAAGGCCGTCCGCAATCTCCCGATCGCTCAGACCGAGCACCGCGCCGACTGCCGCCGCCGCAAGCGCATTGTACACATTGTGCCGTCCCGCCGTGTGGATTTCTGCCGGGAAGCTCCGGCCGAACGCCGTAATGGTGAATCGCACGCAGTCATCCGAGAGCATGATATGCTCGGCGCGCACCTCGCATTCCGGATTTTCGATGCCGAAGTACACGGTTTTGACACCGAGCGATTCGCGTTTGTCCCAGAGCAGCGGCTCATCGCCGCACAGCACCGCCGTGCCGCCCGGACGCAGTCCCTCGAGAATCTCCAGCTTCGCCCTGCAGATTCCCTCGCGCGAGCCGAGAAACTCGATGTGCGACACACCGATGTTGGTGATGACTGCAACATCCGGCTGTGCCTGCACGGTCATGCGGGAGATCTCGCCGAAATCCGACATGCCCATCTCGAGCACGGCAGCCTCGGTGTCGTCCTCCATGCGGAATACCGTCAGCGGCATGCCGATCTCATTGTTCAGATTTCCCTGTGTGTACATCGTGCGGAATTTTGCATTCAGCACCGCGGCGGTCATCTCCTTGGTCGTCGTCTTGCCGACCGAGCCGGTGATGCCGACCACCGGCATGGAAAACAGCGACCGGTAGCCGCCCGCCAGCGCGAGCAGGGCGCGTCCGGTGTCCGCCACACGGATGACCGGAACGGCCACGTCGATATCCCGTGCGGATACCACAGCGACCGCACCGTTTTCAATCGCCTTGCCGATGAATTGATGTCCGTCAAATCGCTCTCCGCACAGCGCCAGAAACAGCGCTCCCTCCGGAATGCTGCGCGAGTCGGTCGACACGCCGGTGAACACCGCCGCACCGTCCCCCACAACAGTTCCGCCGCAGAACGATGCCGCCTGTGCTACGGTAAGTGGTTTCATATCTTTTTCGTTCCCCTCGTGATGGTATGTCTTACTTTTCAAAATACGCCGCGACAACCTCGCGCTCATCCAGATGATGCTTGACGTGGTTGATCTCCTGATAGGTCTCGTGTCCCTTGCCCATCAGTACGATGGTGTCGCCCGCCTGCGCGATGTCCATCGCGTGATGAATCGCCTCCGGACGGTTGACGATGACCTCATACGGCGTCTTGGTGTCCTGCATGCCCTCGAGAATGTCGTCAATGATCGCCTCCGGCTGCTCCGTACGCGGATTATCCGAGGTGACGATGCACAGATCGGACAGCTTTGCCGCAATCGCGCCCATCAGCGGACGCTTGGTGCGGTCGCGGTCGCCGCCGCAGCCGAACAGACCGATGACACGGCCCTTGGTAAAGCCGCGCGCCGCGCGCAGCACGTTCTCCACGCCGTCCGGCGTGTGCGCATAGTCGATGAGTACGGTGTAATCCGTGTCGGTCGGAACGACCTCAACGCGGCCCTTGACGCCGTGCGCCGCGCGCATCGCCTCAGCCGCCGCCGCGACTGGAATGCCCAGCTCCTTGGCGCAGGACAGCGCACACAGCGCGTTGTAAACCGTAAACTGACCCGGGATTCCCAGCGAAACCGGCGTCTTTTCCCCGCCGGAGACACAGGTGAACGAGATGCCGTCGGCATGCAGCTCGATGTCCTCGGCATGCATATCCGCATCGTTCTCCACACCGTAGGTCAGGAATTCACAGGACTTCTCCGCGAGGATCTTGCGTCCCCAGTCGTCGTCCACATTCATGACGCCGAGGGCGGACTGCCGGAACAGCATCGCCTTCGCATCGCAGTAGTTCTCCATCGTTCCGTGGAAATCCAGATGATCCTGTGTCAGGTTGGTAAACGCACCGACCGCAAACTCGATGCCGTAGACGCGGTCGAGCACGAGCGAGTGGGAGGATACCTCCATCAGCACGTGGGTGCATCCCGCATCCGCCATCTGACGGAACAGCTGCTGGAGTTCAAACGACTCGGGCGTCGTGCGCTCGGTCGGGATGATCTCCTCGCCGATCATGTTCTGGTTGGTGCCGATCAGGCCGACCTTGCAGCCCTGTGCCTCCAGAATCGTCTTGATCAGATAGGTGGTCGTGGTCTTGCCGTTGGTGCCGGTGATGCCGATCATCTTCATTTCCTTTGCCGGATGACCGAAGTAATTGGCCGCCATCTGTGCCAGCGCGCGGCGGGACGACGCGACCTGAATACAGGGAATGTCCCCCTCCGGAATGCGCTCGCATACCACTGCGGCCGCACCCTGCTCCATCGCCTTGCCGATGTATTTGTGTCCATCGGTCGCATAACCGGTGATCGCAACGAATACATCCCCCGGCTGAACAGCGCGGGAGTCGTACTTCAGCTCCCCGATCTCTGTTGTCATCGCCGCCGTGGACGATACTACGTCTACTCCGTTCAGGATTTCCTGTAACGTCATATCTGTCAACCTCCGTTTCTCTATCCAATAAGAATGTGTTATTCCTCACTTGTGATATTGTTTCCGAACGCGACCGTGACCACCGTTCCCGGCGCCACCTTGCTTCCCGCCTTCGGATTCTGATACATCGCAATCGTGCCGATGTTGATGCGGTTGTCCGCCACACCGTTCTGCTTCATAAACAGATTGTAATCGGCGAGCTGACTGCGCGCCTCGTCCACACTCATGCCGGCAACCGACGGCACCTCGATCTCGTCGGTCGCGCGGTTCTTTCCGCAGTACAGCACGACGCGGTTGTCGGTCTGCAGGGCGATGCCGGCCTCCGGCGACTGATCGTTGACGGTTTCCTCGTCTCCGACCACCGTGTAATTCAGGCCGAGCTCCTCGAGCTTGCCCTCCGCCTCCTCGCGGGTCAGCCCGATCATGGACGGAACGGATACCTCCTCGCGGTCGCTCTCCTCCTCGGTGTAGACCGCCTCAACGCCGAGATACGGCAGGATATCCTCAAAGACACGCGCCACAACCGGCGCCGCAATCGCACCGCCGCCGCGCAGGGTCCCCTGCGGCTCGTCGATCATGATCAGAACCGCATACTGTGGATCATCCATCGGCGCAATGCCGATAAACGACGCGATGCGCTTATCCGTTCCGCGCGGCTGTTTCTCAGACGTCGCGGTCTTGCCGCCGATGCGGTAACCGGCGACGTAGGCATTCTGAGCGGTTCCCTCGCTGACGACCTTTTCGAGATAACTGCTGATCGTCGCGCTGGTCTCCTCCGAGATCACCTGACGCTTGACCTCGGTGCCAATCATCTGCTTGACATTGCCGGAGGTGTCCACGATCTCCTTGACCACATGCGGGGTAATCAGCTTGCCGCCGTTGACCGCCGCGGTCACCATACACAGCTCCTGTACCGGGGTGACCTGGAAGTTCTGACCGAAGGACGCAGTGGCAAGGTCGGTCACGTTCATCTCCCCGTCGAAGAAGATGCCCGTCGCCTCACCCGGCAGATCAATGCCGGTGGTCTCGGTCAGACCGTAGGCACGGAAATACTTGCGGAACAGATCCGCACCCATCGACGCACCGATCTCCATCATCGCGACGTTGCAGGAGTTCGGCAGCGTATCGCTCAAATTCTGTGAGCCGTGTCCGCCGTCCTTCCAGCACTT
>JALFIV010000066.1 GCA_022775385.1 Clostridiales bacterium | reverse complement strand
GTCGACTTCGAGACTGAGAACGACGGCTGTGTCACCATCCGCGACCGCGACACGATGGAGCAGATCCGTCTGCCGATCGCAGAGGTTGCCGCTTACATCGAGAAGAAGTGCGAATTCTAATCTGACAACACACCGACACCTTCGTTTCCGCTTTGGGAACGGAGGTGTTTTTTCATATTTACAAGTTATAACATTCCACGGTATACTGATGGTGTCGAATCCAATCAAAGCGAAGGGGGAGCGCATATGAAAAAATGGATTTCTGCCGCAGTCCTGCTGCTGTGTATTCTGGTTGCGGTGTCAGCGGGTGTCACGGTGCTGATCCGGCAGAACGAACAGCCATCCGAGCCTGCGGCGCAGCAGGAAATACGCACATCATCCGGCTCCGCTCCGGCGCACAGCGAGGAAACACCGTCCGAGCCTGCCGGTCCGCAGGTCGTGATCGACGGACAGCCGATGCAGACAGTAAGCGCGCTGCGTGGGGACACGGTGATGGTATCCGCCGAGGAATTCACCGACCGGATGCAGGCGGACTATGCGTATTCGCCGGACAGCGGAACACTCACACTGACATGGAACGACCGGACAGCAGAGCTGACGGTTGGAGCGGACACGGCAGTGCTGAACGGAGAGACGGTTTCCGTCGAGGCACCGTATGTCATTGACGACACGGTGATGATTCCTGCGGCTGTCATTGCGGAGGCATTCGCCGCAGATGCGACCGTCGACCGTGACACGCTGTTTCTCACGCCGTATGCCGGCGAGTGGGAGGTTCCGTCGGGCTATGCGGTTCCGACGCTGATGTACCACGCGGTGAGCGACGATACCTGGGGTACAGCGGAGCTGTTTGTCCGCCCGTCCGAGATGGAAAAACAGCTGCAGTATCTCACCGAGCACGGCTACACCACGATCACGTTTGAGGATCTGTACCGCATCGACGAAATCGAAAAGCCGGTTCTGCTCACCTTTGACGACGGCTATGACGACAATTATGAGATTTTGTTCCCGCTTCTGAAAAAATACAACTGCAAGGCGACGATTTTTATCATCACCCGAAGCTATGAGAAGGGCGGCGATCCGTCCGCGACACACAAGATGACCAAAAAACAGATGAAGGAGCTGTCGGACTCCGGTCTGGTGTCCATCCAGAGCCACACCCGGACGCACCGCCGCCTCGGGGAGCTGTCGGCGGACGAGCAAGAGGCGGAGCTGCGGCGCTCCCGCCTTCAGCTGCTGCGCTGTACCGGCAAGCTTCCGTTTGTGCTGTGCTATCCGGAAGGCAGCTACAACCGTGACACGCTCGCCCTCGCGCCGGACTTCTACCGGTTCGGACTCAAGATGACCGGCGGTCTGTACCGGACATCGGACAATCCGCTTCTGGTCAACCGGTACTATATCTCACGGAATACGACACTCTCCACGTTCGCTTCGTACGTGAGCCATTCGGATTAACCCAAAAAAGACGGGCAGATGCCCGTCTTTTTCTATTCTCACGAGTCTTTTTTCCACGGACGCTTGTCGTCCAGCCAGCCCCGCTCCTGCCAGTATGCCTTTTCCTCCGGAGACGCGCCGAAGTCCGCCTTCTGCATCATGCACATCATGAAAAACAATCCCTTTGTCTTGCATCCGACTCTGACTTTCTTTCGCAGAACGGTGTCCGTCAGCTTCTCGATATCCCGCTGAATGGTTTGCTTTTTCTTCTCGGAGACCTGTTCCCAGCCCATCGCCTGCACAGCAATGCCGTAGCACCTGATGTCCGGCACGCCCCAGTAGGTCAATGCGGTGGAGATATCCTTCACCGCCGATTTTGCTCCGCTTCCCGCCGCCGTCGAAATGACAATCGCCTTTTTGCGGAACATTGCCCGACGCGGCTTGTGCGACATCCAATAGGTAAAGGTCAGATCGAGAAAGCTCTTCATCGGCGCGGACGCGCGCAGACAGTACGTCGGCGTGGTGAAAATCAGAACGTCTGCCGCCTCCACCGCTTCCATGATGCGGTGCTTCTGTTCATAAAACGGACAGCGTGTCTCATCCGGGATGCATTGATAGCATCCGGTGCAGAAATGATTCAAATCCCGCGGGAGGAAAAACTCCGTGACCGGCTCTCCCTCTCTCAGCCGCTCTGCGGCCATCCGTCCGATCTGGCAGGAACTGCCGATATGATTCTGTCCGTGGATCAATACAACCTTCATCGCATGCCCTCCCTGTCCGGTTTTCTTTATCATAATGCAATGGCATCCGGACGTCAATTGTTTCTGCGGACAGCACAATCGGGAGACACCACAAAAATGCCTCCCGCTGTTTTTCTTGTCACAGCATCCGGATCCGCCGTTCGATCTCCGCGATGACCGCAAGAAAATCTTCATCGCTTTTCCCTGTCGGATCGGGCAGATTCCAGTTGTCATCAAACGCTCTGCCGATGTATGGGCATCCAACCTCGCATCCCATGGAGATCGCAAGATCGGGAACCGGAATCCGATCGGCCGTTTTGCTGTACTGTGTCTGTTCCATATCAATGCCGTAGCACTGCTTCATCAGCCGGACCGCATCCGGATTGATCTGCGGTTTTGTCTCCGTCCCCGCCGAATAAAAGTCAAACTCGTCTCCGCGCAGATGCTTTCCGAGCGCCTCCGCTATCTGACTGCGGCAGGAGTTGTGGACACAGAAAAATGCCGCCGTTTTCTTCTTCATACCGTGTTGTTCTTCCCTTCTTCAGGATTGGATCTGACGCAGGAGATGCTCCACCTCCGCCGCCTTGAGAACCTTTCCCATCGAGACGACGCGGTCATTCACGACGATGGCCGGCATGCTCATCACGCCGTATTCCATCACCTTCTGCATATCGGTGATGTATTCGACCTTCACCGACAATCCCATTGCGTCCGCTGCCTGCTGTGCCTGCTCATACTGCTCGTGACAGGATTTGCATCCCGCACCCAGTACCTTGATGCAGCAGATTCCGTTCTCCGCCTCGGGACAGCAGGGAGCGTCGGATTCTACTCTCGTATTATCCGAACTGCTGCACGCGCAGACCGGCGTCTTTTTCTCTTCCTTTTTCTTTCCGAAATGAAACAGTGCCATTGTTGTGTTCCTCCTCCGTTATAACAAAAATGTCTGAACCGCGTTGAAAAAATATCCCACAGCCACAATGCCGGCTGTACAGATCAACACAAAAATACCCAGCAGTTTGGGTTTCACCGCTTTGCGCAGCATGATCATCGACGGCAGAGACAGCGTTGTGACCGCCATCATAAAGGACAGCACGACGCCGAGCAGTGCGCCCTTGGCGAGGAGTGCCTCCGCAATCGGGATCGTCCCGAAGATATCCGCGTACATCGGCACACCGGCGGCCGCCGCCAGAATCACGCCGAACGGATTGCTGTCTCCGAGGGCGCTGACAATCCATGTTTCGGGGATCCAATTGTGAATGACCGCGCCGATACCGACGCCGAGCAGGATATACGGAAGCACCTTTTTCACCGTCGCGGTGACCTGCTCCCACGCATATGCCATCCGGTCCCGGATATGCAGCTGTTCCTGCGGCACATCCACCGCGCGGCCGTTCCGAATGAATTCCTCCACCTGTTCCTCCAGATGCATCCGGTCAATCAGCGTGCCGCCCGCAACCGCGATCACCAGTCCGAGCACGACATAAACCACCGCGACCTTCCATCCGAAAATGCTCATCAGCAGAACCAGACTGCCGAGATCGACCATCGGCGAGGAGATCAGAAACGAAAACGTCACGCCGAGCGGCAGACCCGCACTCGTAAAGCCGATAAAAAGCGGAATCGACGAGCAGGAACAGAACGGCGTCACCGTGCCGAGCAGGGCGGCGATCAGATTCGCCCCGATTCCGTGAAATTGTCCCAGTATTTTTCTGCTCCGCTCCGGCGGAAAATAGCTCTGGATGTACGAGATGATCCAGATCAGCACGCACAGGAGAACCAGAATTTTTACGGTGTCGTAGAGGAAAAATCGGATGCTTCCCCCCAGCCGTCCCGAAAGGTCGACTCCGAACATACCGAGAATCGTGCCGATCAGCCGATTCAGCCACTGCATGCCGAGCACCTCATTTTGAAAGAACTCCCATCCCTGTTGTAATGCGTCCATATGCGCTCCTTTCACATTGTTATATTGAAATATATCAATTTATCGGGTGATGAAAACACCGTGCGTGAATCTTGGTCAATCGCCGCACGGCGTCTCTGTCTGGTTTTCGTCGAGTGCTGTCAGCACTTGCAGACACCGGAGCGCACGCGCCGCGCCCTCCGGAGAGATCGAATAGTGCATCCATTTGCCCTCTTTTCTTCCGACCACGACGCCGGAATCGCAAAGAATCTTCATATGATGGGACAGCGTGGGCTGGCTCACACTCAGCTCCTCAAGCAGACGACAGCCGCATTTCTCTCCGCTCCGCAGGAGCTTGACAATGCGGATGCGGTTTTCATCGCAGAACGCCTTGAAAATCAGCGCCGTCTCCCGTTCATTCACCTGCATCCGCGCACCTCCGTCCGTCTGTTTCTGTCTGACAGTATACACTTCATATAGATATTTGTCAATGTGTTGTTCCAAAATTCGGGAGAGGAGTATTTTCCTCCCCTCCCCGTGTTTATTCCTCCCTCCTGCTCCGCCAGACTGCCCCGGCCGCGGTGAACACCGCGACGAGCAGGAGAATCGGAAACAGCACCATGCGGTAGAACACCTCCGCGCGCAGGAAATCCATCGTTCCGCCCACCGACAGCACACACACGGCGAAGCAGGCCGCGGCGGCGGTCACAATCGCGGTGCGGCGCGGGACGGACGGCAGACTGCCGCTGATGCCGTCGCCGAAAAAGCACAGGAACACTGCGGCGCGCGCCGCCGAGCACAGCAGGAGACTGCCCGAGACCAGCACCTCGCCGCGCTGAAAGGATTTGCCGATTTCAATGAGTCCTGCGGCGGAGTAGGTCGGATACCACACCGCCTGCGCGCCCATCTCCCCCAGCACCATGATGTTGCGCAGGGCGGTCCACGCGAGCAGGACACCGCCGGTCACGGCGGCGGCGAGGCATCCCGTGCGCAGATTGCGGCTCTGTCCGAACAGAAGGGCGGCGGCAAACCAGCATTCGGCAAACGGTGCGGCGAGCGCATAGACCGTTTCGTTTTGAATGCCGCGCCAGCCGTCCGCCAGCATCGGCAGTGCCTGACGCCAGTCGGCGTCCTTGAGCGTGAGCACGAGCGAGAGAATAAGCGCGGCGAGCACGACCCAGACCACCGGCTCCGCCCACAGCCCCATCTTTTGCGCGCCGCCATGTGCCGCGGTGAGGACGGTCAGCAGGAAAAATCCCGCAATCAGCCACACCGGCCACTGTTCCTCCGCCACGGTGCGCAGGAACACGACAAAGGACAGCGACGACATACACAGTCCCCAGAACGCCAGCACACACAGCGCCCACAGCACAGCCGTTCCCCCGATGCGGCCGTACACCCGATTCAGCACATCGGTCAGGCTCCCGCCGAGCGTCTCCGCCGGCAGGCAGTACAGCGCAAACAGCGGCAGGCTGAGGGCGGCGGCGAGCACAATCGCAATCCAGCTGTCGCGGCTGCCCGCCGGCAGGGTGAGCGACCATCCAGTCAGCAGAAGCAGGACCAGCGCCCAGCACTGACGTCCATGCAGTGTCTGATTCATTGTGACGATCCCTCCCCGTTCGGACTGCCGCCCTGTGTCCGCGTCAGCTGTACGGTTGTGACGACCGGAAGCGTCGGATACCGGCTCTCCCAGTCGGACGCGGAAAATACCGACGGCTGTGTGCGCGACAGCTCCCGTCCCAGACCCAGCGCATCGCTGTTCCAGCTCTGCAGACGGGACACCAGCGCGTCACAGCGCTCCCGGCACAGTACCGCCGCCCGCTGTGCCTGCACCGCGGAGGAATCCGTCAGCGCGCCGCGGATGGTGATCTCCGCCCGGTCGCGTGTCACAGACAGCGCCGTGTGGACACCGGTGAGTGAAAATCCGGTTCCGTCCCCGTCATACAGCATAATCTGATGCGTATCGCCGCGCAGGAGCGCGAGCAGGGCGGTCTCGTCCTCCTCCAGATAGCCGCACAGCGTATCGCCGTGAAAGACCGCAGTCCCGTCGGTGCGCACCGTCCGCTGTTCGACCGTGAGTACAGGCAGGACGGCATCCACGCCTGCGGTCAGCCGGTCATCCAGCGCCTGATACAGCGGGACATCCACCGCCTGTCCGCTCCGCACCGCATCGTCCAGCAGAGCGGCCAGACCGTCCGGACTGTCCTCGGTCTCCAGAATATCCCGCGCCGCACAGCCGCGCGCCACACACGGACGGATGGATGCACGGATGGACGATTCCTCGGTCAGCGCCTCGAGTTGTTCGGTCAGACTGCGCTCGGCAATCAGCTCGTCCATCACCGCGCTCTCCGCCGTTGTCCAGAACAGCCGTGCGCCGCCCTTGTCCATCCCCTCTCCGATACGATTCGCCTCGATGCTCCGGCACTCGGTCTCTGGCGGATTGTCCACGCCGGAGATGGTGACGGTCTGCGCCGTGAGCAGGATGCCGTCCCCGTGCGAATCCAGTGCCGCCGCACTCACCGGAACGCGCTCACTCACCTCCTGCGCCGCGCATCCGCACAGCAGAAACGCACACAGGACAGCGGACAGCCCCCGTCTCATGATGTCCCTCCGCGCCGGTTCTTTCCGGCGAGGAATCGGTGCGCCGGCTTCATCGCAAACCACGGGAACCGCAGGAGCACATCCCGTCCGCTGTGCTTTTCCCGGGCGAGCAGGTTGGTCAGATACGGAATGCCCATGGACTGCACGGCGCACAGATGAATCAGGATGAACAGCCATCCGAACAGGAGGCCGTAGATCCCAAACACTGCGGCGCATGCGAGCAGGAAAAAGCGGAGCAGCAGCGCGGCGGTGCGCAGTTTGGGGACAATCAGTGCGGTGACGCCCGAGAACGCGACGATTATGACCATCGGTGCCGAGACCAGACGCGCCTCCACCGCGGCCTGTCCGAGCACCAGACCGCCGACGATGGACAGCGCCTGTCCCACCGTATCCGGCGTCCGCGTCCCCGCCTCCTTGAGGATCTCAAATACCAAAATTGTCCCGATCGCCTCGGTCAGCGTGGAAAACGGAATGTCCTGCCGCGCCGCCGAGATGGAATACAGCAGACGGGTCGGAATCATCTCCGGATGATAGGTCACGAGCGCGAGATACGCACCGGGAAGGGTGACCGTGAGGAAAAATCCGAACACACGCAGCAGTCGGCTCAGATTCATATAGAGATAAGAGATATAGTAGTCGTCGTTGGTCTGAAATGTCTCGTGCAGGATCTGCGGCAGGGTGAGCGCGACCGGCGTCCCGTCTACGATCAGCGCGACCCGTCCTTCCAGCAGCTTGGCGGCGGTGATGTCCGGCCGCTCGGTCATGCCGACCGTCGGGAACGGTGAATACCGGTTGTCGCGGATCAGCTCCGCCAGATAATTGGCATCCAGAATGCCGTCCAGTTCGATGCCGTCCAGCCGCCGCCGAAGCTCGTCCAACACCTTGGTATCCGCGATCCCGTCCAGATAGCACAGCACGGCGGTCGTGTGGGACACGGTTCCCAGCTGTAAAAATGTGAATTTCAGATCGGGTGTGCGCAGGCGGCGGCGGATGAGCGCGAGATTGCCCATAAACGCCTCGGTGAAGCCCTCGCGCGGTCCGCGCAGAACCTTTTCGTTGTCCGGCTCTTCGGTCGACCGTTTGGGAAAGCCCTTGGTGTTGACCACAGCGGGACGACTGTCCCCGTCCACAAAGATCACCGTGTCGCCGTATAAAAACGCGCTGAACAGCTTCTCAGTACCCGGGTCGACCGGACAGTCGTCGATCTGGATGACACGCTCGATCAGCGCGTCAATCGGCATCGGTCCGCCCTTCCACCGGGTGACTGGACGGACAATCGCGGTGTTGATGGACTCACTCTCCACCATCCCGTCAAAGAAAAACAGCGCGCAGCGCAGGGCCGGCTCGCCCTGCCCGCGCACAATCCGGCAGATAAAGGTGTTATCCCCTTGAAAAATCCGCTTCATGGTTTCGATATTTTCATCCAAACTGCTGGAAAACCGCAATTGGGACAGATTCATATGCTCACTCCTTGTTTTTCCCGCTTATTCCTCCAGCGCATCGGCGAGCGATCCGGCAAACGCCTTCACGGCGATCTCCGCCTCCGCCATCGTGTTGGCACTCGTCCCGCACTCCAGAATCATGCTGCCGGTCGTCGCCTGTTCGTTAAACCGCTGGGCGCGCAGATTGACCGGACGCATCAGGGTCGGGTATTGTTCCGCAATCCGCTTCTGCAGGTTGCAGGCGAAGTTCAGATTGCTCTTCCAGTCCGGATGGGTCAGTCCGCCGGCGTTGGTACCCATGACCATCATGAGCTGCGCACACCGCCGTCCGTCCACCTCGGACACCACCTTGTACTCGGTTCCGGAGTCCGTAATCATGGAATCGCGGTGGACATCCAGAATCACCTTGATGGACGGCGTCTCCTCCATCTGCTGTTCGATGATGTCCATCGCGCGGTTGTACGACTGGTTGTAGCTCGGTGCGTCGATGATCTCCCGGCAGTGCACCACGCCGATGCCGCGCTTCTCCAGCGCCTCGGCGAGCACATCCCCGATGTGTACGACATTGTGCTCCGTGTCCTCCGACCGTCCGCCGTGCTGGTCGACATACGCCTCGCTTGCGTGCGTATGCAGGATAAAGACCGTCGGCTGTGCCGCGCTCTCATTCTTTGATATTTTGAGCGGATTGCTGAGCATATCGTCCAGATCATACGACAGACCCGAGTCGTTTTGGATGTATACGCCGTCCTGACCGGGATAGCCGCCGCTCTCCCCCGTGATGGTCAGCTCCTTGATCGGTGCGCCGTCGGCGGTCTCGGTCGGCGCCGGCTCATCCGACACCGCGCGCTGTACCTCTTTGGGCGGACGGAACAGGCTCTCGGATACGAGCGCGCGCTCGGCGTTCGTGTCGCACTCGCTCTCCTCCTCGGTCAGTGCGCCCGGCAGCTGTTCGGTCGCCGCGAGAACATCCGCCCCCACGCTCCCCGGCGCGTGCTCCGCCGCACTCGCCAGCGTTCCCAGCTCAGCGGACACTGCGGCCTCGACAAATCCGGTATTCGTCCCGATCGCCGCCACCGCCTGTTCCACCTGCTCGCCGTATCCCAGCTTTGCCACCCCGATCATGCCGGCGGCAAGCACCAGACTGGGTATCGTCCAGAGCGGGATGATCCTTCTCCTGTTATGCTGTTTTCTCACTCGTCGTGCCATTTTTCTTCCCCCGCGCCTCTGTCAGCTGTTCCGTACAGCATATTCACAGAACGGGACAATTATTCACGACAAAAACGCGTCGATATCCGTCAGCTTGAGCATCGGATGCAGGAACAGATTGATGCCGTAGCCGATCACGCGGGCGGCATCCGCGACCTGCCGGTCGACGTCGCGCGTCGTGACAATCGCCGGCGTATTCAGATCCTCCAGCGCCTCGCATCGTGCCTCAGTCTGCTCCGCGATCTCGGACGCAATCGTCGCCGTGTCAATCACGGTCGGGACGCCGAGCGCGATGACCGGAACCCCCAGCTCCTCATGGGTCAGTGCGGTGCGCGCATTTCCCACTCCCGAACCCGGGACAATGCCGGTGTCGGTCAGCTGAATCGTCCGCATCAGACGACGCATACGGCGAGCGGCGAGCGCATCCACCGCCAGAATCAGCTCCGGCCGGATGTTTTCGAGCAGACCGCGCACGATCTCGCCGGTCTCCACACCTGTCGTTCCGAGCACACCCGGCGCAAGCACCGAGACCGGACGGAATCCGTCCAGAATCGGTTCCGCTCCCGTCAGATGACGGGTGGCGAGCACACTCTGACAGCACAGCGGACCGACGGCATCCGGCGTCACCGACCGGTTACCCAGCCCGATCACCAGCACGGGCGCCTGCGCACGCAGCCTCGGCACAAGCTCCCGCAATTGGGCGGCCACCGCGCGGCAGGCATGCGCAAAGGACTCCTGTTCCCGCCGCATCAGCTCATCCAGACTGAGCGTCAGATACGTCCCGCCGTCCGGCTGACGCACCCGGACGCACGCCACCCCCTCGCAGGTGTACTGCCGGTGCTCCAGGTTGTCTGATGTCACCTCTCCGCTCTCCAGCCGTTCCACGGCGAGATCTGTCCGGACAGACATACCGCATCCCTCCTTCTCTATCACATCTCTGGAAATCAGTATGTGCAGATGGCTTTTTTCTATGCAAAACCGAAAAACTGCCGCGGATTTTCCCGTATTTTTGCAATTCACTCTTGATTTTTATACTGTGTCGTGCTAGAATAAGAAGCACTGACCAAAGATTATTGTAAGGAGGTGGACAAGAAATGCCGAACATTAAGTCTGCCAAGAAGCGTGTCAAGGTTACCAAGATCAAGGACGCACGCAATCAGGCTGCTCGTTCCGCTCTGAGAACTACCCTGAAGAAGTTTGACGCTGCTGTTGTTTCCGGCGACAAGGCTGTTGCTGAGACTGCATACAAGGCTGCTGTCAAGGCTGTCGACAAGGCTGCTGCAAAGCATCTGCTGCACAAGAACAACGCTGCGAACAAGAAGAGCGCACTGACCCTGAAGCTCAACGCAGTAAAGTAATTTCAGAAAATTTTTTGTTTGCAAACAAAAAATGCCCTTTCCATACGGAGAGGGCTTTTTGTTTTGTCTGTTCAAACAGCTAATATAAAGTTTCAGCGAACAACTCGAATTAAAATACTGCGTCGAATTGAGTTTAGGCTTGTTCGTAAGAATTAATCGATTCGCTTTTGTTAAAATTAACAAAAGCGTTAATCGCATCTATTCAATCAGTTTTTAATTATATAATTTACTATCCTGCGTCAAAATACCACACTTCAGGTTGTAAAGTATTAAAAAATCTACTTTTGTTAAAATTAACAGAAGTTTTTACAAAGCGATTCTAATGCTGCGATAAAAAATTTCGAGGAACTGTAAATGAAACAGATAATTGATCGGGAAATAAAAAAATTACCGAAAGAATTAAAAAAGGCTAATAGACCTGAAAAAAAGTATTAATTAATGACCTAATATAGTTTTTTCCTCTCGGAGAATAATCTTCTCAATATCATATATCAATATGTTTTTAAATTTTGTATAATTTTTCTTGACTTTCCCGCTGAAGCGTGATAAAATCAAATCATTCCCAACGAAAGGAGACAAAAGCATGCAGAACACTGACGAATTACAAATTCTGAGAGATAATTTTGCATCAGATTGGGATCTGCTGAAAGTTTTAAAAACAAAATTGGTGGACTCTGGACAGATTTCGCAAGCAGATCTCTTACACTTGTTCGCGCCTGAGACGAATATAAGCCTATGTTCTCCCAAGCAAGTCGCGCTCGTGTATCAAACAATTCTTAATTTAGATCGCGACAGTCTCCCTGCCCCAAGTCACTTTTTCACACCCGCGGAGCTGGAAGCCTCATCAGCCTTGTTGGCAGAGTACCGCAAAAAAGGAGATGAGTGTGTTTTTCGGGATTGTTTTATGATCTCGCCACACAAAGAGTTCGGTTGCTTTGTGACGTTGAATCAAATTTATGAGCTATCGCAAAGCAGAGAATTGAGAATCTTATCCGACATGCAGCGCGAAAGCGAATTGCTGAAGTACGGCATGGTAGAAGTTCCATGCGTAAAATTCTCGATAGAGAAGATGCAGGAGATCTCATCCAATTGGCTGCGCGGAACACAGCACCCGAATACAATCCGCTTTCATGTGCTTCCGGATGCTGGAAAGAATATTGATGACTGCTTTGAATACAATCAAAATAAGCACGTATTAAAAATTAAGAGCGGAGTGATTGCAAATATCGACGGCAACCACAGAGTAAACGCTATTGTTGATGCGGTATCGAAGAACAAAACAATTGGCAACGCATATCGGATGGGATTGATTATTTCATTTGGTCCATCTCTTATCGCAAAAGAAATCATCACCCAGGAAGAAGAGCGCACGCCAATCGACACTGAACATGTGCAAAGCATGAAGGCTACGGTTGGCAGCGATATCGTCAACAAACTGATGGCTGACGAAGACTTAATGCAAATTTTCCGCTTTTGCACTACGAGCGAACAGTGCCGCGCCGGAGCAGGGTTCTTCGTCGAATGGAGAATGGCGGAAGCGATCACTGAATCGTTTAAATTAAAATCCAATATGAACCCGATTGATAAACGGCGTTTGGTACAATTTTTGTCTGATTTTCTGCTTCAATACCACTATCTGGTCGAGGAAAAACACCCAGGCTACTTGCAGCATTATTATAATCATCTTGAGTACACAATGTCAAACGAGTTTACAGTCTATGGCATTATCGAGATCGCTGCAGAAATCCAAAATCGTCCAGATTGGGCTGATTGGATGGCGGAGTGGATTGGGAATTTAGATTTCCAGAAAAAAATAAATCAAAGGTATGTGGATTATAAGAAGAGGGCAAGAAATTTTGTCCATTATCGTAGGTGAGTATGAATGGCGTATGATTTTTACAACAACGAACGCAAAGAAGCGTTTTTACAGACGGTAAACGAGAATATCGTAAATACGTACAAAGTTTTATTTTCTCATTCTGCGCCTATGGAAAATTTATACGGGATCGACTTGTGTGAATTTACATTAAAAAATTTGCAAGATATGTTTGTATCTAACAAGTGGTTCTCTCGCAGCACATTTAATGTTCATCGAGGATTGGTACGCAAGTATGTCAATTGGTGTATGGACGCAGGATTATGTTGTAATATTAACGCAGCTCAGTCTCTGACTCTCAAATCCCTTGGTAAAGAATCGATTCGAAAATCAATGTACAAAGACCCTGATTCGTTGGTAGCGACTATCAACGAATTATATGGATCAGCAGAAGATTTAGATAAGAACATCATGGATGTCGCGTGTTGGTATCTGGCATGGTGCGGTTTTACAAGGGATGAATGTTTGCAGATCAAGCAGTCTCAAGTTTTTTCCGACAAAATTGTCGGTGATACATGGACAGCAGAGAATATTCATCCTGACATGATGCGAGTGCTGATTACTGCAAGAGATATCAGAGAAGTTGACGTCAGTATTTCAACTCTTAAACATTCATTTGTTTCAACTCGGAAATTTGTTGACAATGAGTTTTTACTGCGAATTTTAATTACACGAAATACCATCAGGAATCATCAGACGATGCCGTCCAATATTGAGAGTTGGACAAACAGAGCGAAGAAGCTTCTGAGAAACCTTCCAAATAGCAGTCCATACAAGTTAAAACTGCTGACTTATACAAAGGTTTTTAACTGCGGACGTTACTATGCTCTATATCAGTGGGAACAAGAAAATGAAGAGGCAACTATGAAGAATGCAAAAGAATGGTGTTCTATGGTTCGGAGTAATATTCCCGGAAGTAATAAACCAAAGACTTCTACTTCTGTATTTTTAAGCAGTTACAAAGAATGGAAAGCCGCGTTTTTCCCGTCGTGAAATAATTAAAACCGTTTTAATATTGCAAATTCAAAACAAGCCAGAAAAACCATCTGAGCGCGGTGGAACTCGGCAATGTCGGCGTTTCTCTGGATGTTATCTTTCGATTCTGCGATAAACTGGACGTATCACCTTCTGATTTATTTGATTTTCGATAAACTCAAACACTGCAAAACCGGGCGGATACCCACATAATCTGACCGGTTTTTTCAAACAAGATAGCAACCCCCGCTTCACTCTGTTATAATGAGGAAAACAGACCGCAATTGTGAAAAGGATGCTGATGCTATGGAACAGCGCAAAACCGGATTGAATTCCAACCAGTTAAAACTGATCGCCCTCTTTGCCATGACTGTCGACCATGTGACCTGCGTCGTCGTGCCGGGATATCCCAAGACGTGGTGGGTTCTCCTGCTGCATGTCGTCGGACGGCTCGCCGCTCCGATCTTCTGGTTTATGGTCGCGGAGGGATATGCACACACCCATAATCTCAAAAAGTACATCGGCAGACTGTTTGTGTTCGCTGTGATCTCCCACTTTGCCTACAACTTTGCCTTCGGTATTCCGTTTATCCCGTTTCAAACAACGATATTCAACCAAACCAGTGTGATCTGGTCTCTTGCCTGGGGTGTAGTCGCGATTGCAGTCTCCGAGGACGCTTTTCTTCCGCTGAAGCAGTGGCAGAAGGTCGGACTCATTCTGGGCATCTGTGTGATTTCCTTCTGTTCCGACTGGAGCTGTATCGCGGTGCTGGCGATCCTCGAAATCTATTCCAACCGTGGAAATCTCAAAAAACAGACGGGCGGCATGATGAAGTGGGTCGCCTTCTATGCCGCTGTCTATGCAATTTTTATCGACAAGGTCTATGGTCTGCTTCAACTGTTTGTTCTGCTGGTCGTGCCGTTTGTCAAGCAGTACAACGGCGAGCGCGGAACATGGAAGGGCATGAAATGGTTCTTCTATCTCTATTATCCCGCCCATCTCGTCGTCTGCGGACTGATCCGCCTCTGGCTGCACGGCAATATCGGCGTCATCATCGGCGGATGACAAACCTAATTTTCAGACAAAAAAACACGCTTTCGTATGGAAAACGTGTTTTTCTTCTATATACATAAAAATTGTCAATTTCACACTTTTTCTAGTGCGCAGTTCGTCAGCTGTCTCTCATGCACGGACACTCGGACAAAAAAACAGGATGCGGCGCGATGGCTGCATCCTGTTGGTTTTCGGTTGTTATGCCTCTTCCTCGTCCAGATTGCCGCACAGATGGTTGATAAACTGCTGTGCGGTACGTCCGGAGAATCCGCCGTGGCGCATCGCCCATGCGTTGGCGAGACGCTTGATCTCGTCGTCGCTCTGTGGCAGTTCGAGACGGTGTGCCAGTCCGAGTACAATGTCGAAATACTCCTTGAGGCTCGGCTTGGCGAAGTTGATCGTGACGCCGAAGCGGTTTGCCAGCGAGTGCTTCTCCTCGATGGTATCCGAACGATGGATATCGTCGTTGTGCTCCATGTCGCTGCGGTCGCCCCACGTCTCGCGGATGAGCGCGCGGCGGTTGGAGGTCGCATAGATCAGGATATTCTCCGGACGGGTCTCAACGCCGCCCTCGATGACCGCTTTGAGGAACTTGTACTCGATCTCGAATTCCTCGAACGACAGGTCGTCCATATAGATGATGAAGCGGTAGTTGCGGTTCTTGATGCGCGCGATGACATTGGAGAGATCCTGGAACTGATGCTTGTAGATCTCGATCATGCGCAGACCGCGTCCATAGAACTGGTTGACAATCGCCTTGATGCTCGTGGACTTGCCGGTGCCGCTGTCACCGAACAGTAGGACATTGTTCGCCTTGCGTCCGGAGACGAATGCCTCGGTGTTCTCCACCAGCTGTTTCTTCTGGATCTCGTAACCGACCAGATCATCCAGCATGACGGTATCCATGTTGTTGATGGCCTGAAAGCGCAGGCTGTCGCCGGTGCCCGCCAGACGGAATGCCTTGTTGAGACCGAACATGCCGACACCGTAGTCGTGATAGAATCCGGTGACATACTGAAAGAATTCTTCTTCATCCTTCGCCAGTGCGAGCTTCTCGCTGAGCGCGCGCACCTTTTCGCTGACGTTCTTGTTGTACATCAGCTCCTTCTTGACGATGGAGCGGTAATTTGTGATGCGGCTGAACACATCAATACCCAGCTCGCGCTCGATACGGCTGAAATCAAAGTGGAACAGCTCCATAAAGACGGCAAAATCAGCTTTTGCAAATGCGTTGACACTGCCGTCGTTGGCACCGACCTTCTCACAGGTCAGGCTGAACGGGTTCTCATCCGTGATCAGCAGGAAGGTCAGATAATTCTGCCACAGATTCTTATCAAAGGCGTAATCCGTCGCCACCTGAAGCAGATGCTTGATCTGGGTGTACACGCGGATGGTCAGCTCATCCTTCGGCACCGTGCCGTTGTCCAGATCCTTAAAAATGCCGCTCAGCTGCATCAGGATGGAATCCTTCGGCATATCGCCGTACATCAATAGCTTTGAAACAATACGATACATTTGTCAACGCTCCTGTTTGGTCAGTTTCCTATGATAAATTCACTTACTAGACCAGTATAACACGCTCCCGCGCAGTGTCAACGTCAATCCTGCACAATTTGCACCGGAACGGCTTCGTTGACATCCGCTTGGCACAGTGTTATAATCGGTATATACCGGAAACAAACGAGGTGATCGTATGCCAAGGCCGCAGAGATGCCGGCGCGTCTGCAAAGAGCCCGTGTTCTCGCGCTTCACGCCGGACACACCGACCCGGCTCGAGCCGGTGATCTTGACCGTCGATGAATTTGAGGTCATCCGTCTGGTCGATCTGCACGGAAAGACCCATGAGCAGTGCGCCAGACAGATGAATATCTCGCGCTCCACTGTGACGGAGATCTATGAGAGCGCCAGAAAAAAGCTGGCGGAGAGCCTGGTATACGGCAAAGATCTCGAGATCCGCGGCGGACGATACCATCTGTGCGGCGGTGCGGCGCAGTCCTGCTGCGGACCGGTCTGCCGGTTTTCCGCACAGGAATCCATCCCATCCACACAAGAAAAAGGAGATGCTTGTATGAGAATCGCAGTAACCTATGAAAACGGACAGGTGTTCCAGCATTTCGGACACACGGCACAGTTTAAATTTTATGATGTACAGGACGGCACGATTACGGCGTCCCGGATTGTCGACACGAACGGCAGCGGTCACGGTGCTCTCGCCGGATTCCTCGCGGCCAATCAGGTTGACACACTGATCTGCGGCGGCATCGGCGGCGGTGCACAGATGGCGCTCGATCAGGCGGGCATTCAGCTGTACGGCGGTGTATCCGGCAGTGCTGATGAGGCGGTTGCTACCTTCCTCTCGGGTCAGCTGAATTACAATCCGAATGTCATGTGCAGTCACCACGGTCACGGCGAGGGTCATACCTGCGGTGATCACGGATGCGGCAGCCATGGGTGCCACTAAGTCGAATCCGATTTCATCAATGAATCCTATCAGCAGCCGGTCTCTTTTGCGGGATCGGCTGTTTTTTGTGATCTCTATCCTGTTATGATAATCCGCCACGACAAAGAAATTTTATGTATCCCAACCTCGTGTGAGGACAAATGTCAAAAACTCATCAGAAAAATGAATATTTATTGAACCGGATGGGTTGCTGTCAGAGACTTTTGTTCGGGAAAAAGGTGTCAATGCCGTCAAACAACAAAAAGTCCGCCGCGAGGCAGACTCTTGTTATATGAAATTTAAAATCCAAAGACAATGCCGATCACGGCGGAGGCAAGGATAAAGCAAATCGGATGCAGTTTTTTCGTCGGCTTCACCCATCGTGTGAGCACGAGCAGAACGGCGAATAAAACGATTCCCTTCCAGTTGATACACCGGAGGATGCTGCCGCCTGCGTCATTCCACAGCGCCATGACCAGAACCGAAAGGCCGGATGCGGCAATCAAGCCGGTGGATGCCGGACGCAGGCCGTAGAATGCGGATTCAACATATTTGTTGTTGCGGAATGCCTTGAGCGACAGGGCGACAAGCAGGATGATAAGGATCGACGGGGTGATCAGTCCGAGTGTCGCGCAGATTGAGCCGGGGATACCGGCGGTGGTGTAGCCGACGTAGGTTGCCATGTTGACGCCCATCGGTCCGGGGGTGGATTCCGAGACGGCGACCATGTCCGACAGCTGTGCCGCGGTGAACCATCCGGTGCGTGTCGAGATATCCCGAAGGAATGGGAGCGTCGCCAATCCGCCGCCGACGGCAAACAGACCGGTCTTAAAAAATTCATAGTACAGCTGAAACAGAATCATGACGCACCTCCAAGATTCCTCACAAGGATGCCGATGACTGCTGCGGCAATGACGCAGATAACCGGAGAGACCGGTGTAAAGAACGAGACACACAGCACGGCGAGAAAGATGAAGACGGCGACGGCATCGACCAGCGAGGTTTTGCCTATTTTTATGACCGCATTGAGGATGAGCACGCAGACGCAGACGCGGACAGCGCCCATCGCGTGCTGAACCGCGGCAAGATGCGAAAAACTGGTAATCAGACCGGCAAGCACGGTGATGATGATGACCGACGGGAATACGACGCCGATCGTTGCGGCAATGCCGCCGAGCACGCCGTACAGCTTCTGCCCGATGAAGGTTGCGGTGTTGACCGCAATGATGCCGGGGGTACACTGTCCAATGGCAAAATAGTCGGTCAGCTCTTCGTCAGTCGCCCAGTGCTTGTCCTCGACCACCTCGCGCTGAAGGATGGGGAGCATCGCATAGCCGCCGCCGAACGTCATGACGCCGACCTTGGCAAATGTGAGAAATAATTCGAGATATTTCTTCAAAACAACAGTTCCTCCTTTGAGAAATCCGAATTTATGCCCAGAAAATCAGCAGTCCCATGGACAGGACAAAGCTGAACAGCATGCTGAGTGAGCTGAGCGCTGCGATCAGCGTGTGACGGCAGCCGAGGGACAGACCGTAGGCGACCGACAGCGTGGTCATCGGACCGAGCAGACAGAGCACGAGTGTCTGACGGATGATGAGATCAAACGGCGTCAGGAAGAACACCGCCGCGGCGCACAGTGCACACAGTCCGTAGCGCAGAAGCAGGATGCGGAGCACCGTACCGGCGTCGCCCTGCGGCAGATGCAGCTCAAAGATCAGACCAAGGGTGAACATGGCGAGAAAGCAGTTGGCCTGTCCGATCATCCCGCACAGATCAAAGAACGCATCCGGCAGACGGATGCCCGGAATGTACAGCACCATCATGCAGAAATACGCCAGAAACGGGGGCGAGTGGAACAGCTTGCGCAGAATATCGCGCAGAGACAGCCGGTTGGATCCGCCGCAGGCGGAGCTGGCGATGGAATACGCAATGCCGGCGCCAATGGGATTATTGCCTGCGTCGAACATGCTCAGACACAGAACTGCCGAACCCGGGAAGAATCCCTGAATAAACGGAAGGACAAAGTTGCCGATGTTGTAGGTCGGCACGTTGAGCAGATACAGCGCGCGGATGCGCCCCTCTTTGCGCAGGGAACAGATCCAGCCGGCGGCGATCAGCAGGACGTTGAAGCCGAAGCCGAGCGCAATCGCAAAGGCAAGCGACAGATCGAGGGAGAACGACTGGAATCCGGCGATCATTGCCATCGGCAGGGTGATGTTGATGATGATTTTCATCAGCGTCTGGCTGTCATCCGGTTTGAGAATGCCGCGGGCTTTGAAGAAAAATCCCAGCGCGATCATAATCAAAAAAGCGAGAGCCTTGAACAGAACGGTAGTCATAATCGGAGTCCTTTCCGGGGGATTTGCTCCTTTTATGATAGTACGGAATGAGACAATCTTCAAGGGCAAGGAAAACTGAAATCCGTGGCGCATTCCATGCCGCTTTTGGCAAACCAGACGATCTGTGTTACAATATGAGTACGATTTGGAGAGAGGGTGAACAAATGAAGGAAGTTTTGGTTCTGGTTCCGTGCCGGGATCGGCATCGTCAGATGCTCCGGCAGGCGGGAGCATGCTGCATCATGTTCGGGGAGGATCTTTCGCCCGAACAGCGTGCACAGGCGATTGTCCATGCGGATGCGATTGTCGGAGAGCCGGAGATCGCGGAGATCCAAACCGCAGAAAAGCTCGCGTGGATTCAGATGACTTGGGCGGGAACGGATAAGTACACCTGCACGTCCGGATTCCCGCAGGAGATTGCGCTGACGACCGCATCGGGTGCGTTCGGCGCGGTGATTGCGGAATATGTGTTCGGCGGCATTCTGTCACTGTACCGCCGGCTTCCGTCCTATCGCGAACAGCAGAAACGGCATATCTGGCGCGACTGCGGCAGTGAGCGCACCATTGAGGGAAGCCGCGTGCTGATTTTGGGTGCAGGCGACATCGGAGAGCGTCTTGCCGGACGGTTTCAGGCATTCGGTGCGCATGTCACCGGCATCCGCCGGACGGCATCGCGGTGTCCGGCCTGCTTTGACGAGATGGGAACGCTCGCGGAGCTGGAAGAACGGCTCGCGTCGGCAGACATTGTGGTCGGCTGTCTGCCGAACACGCCGCAGACCCGCCATCTGCTCGGTGAGCGCGAGCTGCGCCGGATGAAGCCGGATGCGGTTCTGGTCAATGTGGGACGCGGCAGTCTGATCCGGACAGACGAGCTGGTGCGGGTCCTGCAGGACGACCATCTGCTGGGTGCGGTGCTGGATGTGACCGAACCGGAGCCGCTGCCGGAGGATCATCCGCTGTGGGCGTTTGACAATGTGATTCTGACGCCGCACATCGCCGGACCGAGTCTGAACCATGCGCCGCAGACCGAGGACAAGATTTTCTCCATCTGCTGTGACAATCTCCGCCGCTGGCTGGCCGGTGAGCCGCTGAGAAATCAGGTGGATTGGATGTGCGGATACCGTCAGGATTCGGCAAAATAGGATAAAGAAAAGAACGCGCACTCTGTCTCAGAGACGCGTTCTTTTGCATAAGGAGGGTGACAAAAAGAGAACTATCAGACTGTGACCCAGCAGTTTCCGCTCTGGTCGCTTTCATAGCAGGCATCGATAAACCGCATACCGGCGGCACCGTCGTCGATGGAAGGATAGTATGCGGTGGAATCGCCGTCCAGTGCGGCGAGGAATCCCGCGTAGATATCGGCGAAGGCATAGTACCAGCCCTCGGCATGGCCGGACGGCAGACGGGATTTGCGGGAGAACATCGGGTTGTCATAGTGTTTTCCCTTGACAATCTGCATGGTCGGCTGACCGGCGAGCGTCAGACGGAAGGTCTCAGGGGACTCGTTTGCCCACTCGACCGAGCCGTTGTCGCCGTAGATGCGCAGGCGCATACCATTGTCGTTGCCGTATGCCACCTGCGTCGCCCAATAGATGCCGCGCGCGCCGCCCTTGTACTGAACCAGAATCGACGCGTTGGCATCCAGCGGATAGTCGTAGCGGTCGAGCATACAGCAGACGCGCTCGGGTTCCAGACCGGTGGTGAATCGGGCGGCGAACTCGACGTGGGAACCGATGTCCGCCAGACAATTGGACTTTCCTGCGATGTCGGGATTCATGCGCCACGGGGCGATGTCTCCGGCGTCGGCGACCAGCCAGTCCTGTACATTTTCTCCGGCGACCATGCGGATGGTGCCGAGTGCGCCGTCCGCGATGAGCGTGCGGATGTGGCGCAGTGCCGGCGGACCGGCAAACGTATAGGTGACGCAGAATGGCAGGTTCTTTTCGCGTGCGAGTGCCTGCAGTTCCGCGGCCTCCTCGGCGCAGAGTGCGACCGGCTTGTCACAGGACACGGCGATGCCGTTCTCCAGAAACGCCTTGGCACAGGCATAGTGCGTGTTGTTGGGGGATGCGATGACGACAAAACGGATTCCATCTGCACGCGCACCCTCCGCCTGCGCCATTTCGGTGTACGTGGCGTAGGTCCGTTCGGGGGAAACGCCGTAGTGTGCCGCGGCGTCTGCCGATTTTTCGGGACTGCGGGAGAAACAGCCTGCGGCCATCTCCGCTCTGCCGCATGCCGCAATTGCGCGGATGTGTACATCGGCAATAAAAGAGCCTCTGCCCCCGCCGACGATTCCATAGGGGATTGTCATGGTTAGCCTCCGGGTTATTAAGTGAATTTTACTTAATTTTAGCTAAAAACATGTAGAAAGTCAAGCGAAACACCGAAGCCACTCTCTGTTCATTGTAGCCGAAAAATGAAAAATCAAATTGTATATTGTCACGAAAAAGTGTAAAAATGCATGCACGAACTTGACAAAACGAAATAAATATAGTAAAAATTACTTAACGATTTTAGTGAGAGTTCGCTTGTGCGGAACTGACAGGAGGCTACTATGAAACAGACAAAACGATTCTTTGCAATGGCGCTGGCAGGTGCGCTGACCGTGGGATGTTTGGCAGGATGCGGCGGAAGCAGCAGTGACGCGGCGGCTCCGGCAGGCTCGGCCTCCGGTTCGGCAGCGGCGGCTTCGTCTTCGGACAGCAAGGGCACCATTCAGGTCATCACGATGGCGCTCAACACGGACTACTGGCATGCCGTACAGGCCGGCGCAATTCAGGCAGGCAAGGATTTCGGCTATGAGGTCAACGTCATCGGTCCGAACGACGAGTCCAATGCGCAGGAGCAGTGCAATGAGATTCTGGACGCGGCGGCAAACGGCGTCGATGCGATTGTCGTCGCGGCGAACAATCCGGACACCGTCAGCTCGACGATTGCGGAGGTTCACGCACAGGGCATTCCGGTCGTTGCAATGGAAGTCACCGTGCCGGATGAGGACGCATACGACGCATGGGTCGGCGTAGACAACTACAAGATTGAGAAGCAGCTGGCGGATTACATCGGCGAGACCTATGACGACCTACATGTCGGCATCATCCGCGGCATCGTCGGCACCGAGATCCACGATATCCGCTGCCAGGGCATTGAGGACGGCATCACGGAAGCAGGCGGCGAGATTGTCTCGGTACAGCCGGCGGACTCTGACCGTGCAAAGGCAGTCAACGTTGCGGAGAACATGCTGCAGGCAAATCCGGAGATCAACGCATTCGTAGCAACCAACGACGAGATGGCACTCGGCGCGTATGAGGCAGTCAAGGCGGCGGGCAAGGAAGATGAAATTGTCGTATTCGGCATCGACGGTTCCACCGGCGCACTGGAGTCCATCATCAAGGGCGAGCTGACCGGCACGCTGGATGTTGTCGCAACCAACCTCGGCTACAACAGCGTAGAAGTTGCAACCAAGATTCTCGAGGGCAAGGACTACGACAAGGAGAACGAGGATGAGGTTGTCATCGCAACCAAGGAAAATGCACAGCAGCTGTATGATGATCTGAAGACATCGCTGGCAAACGCCGGATTCTGAGTTCATCGGAATGAGATTGTTCCGGTCGGAGCGAAAATGCTCCGGCCGGAATTTTTTCGGCGTATTGGACACTTGTATTTTACACCCAAACGCGATATGATTATTTTGAGAAAGGATGTGGATGGTATAAATCTCAGAGAAATTGCGGAACAAACCGGCGTATCTACCGCCTCGGTCTCGCTGGTGCTGAATGGAAAAGCGGGAGTCAGTACCTCCCTGCGGGAAAGACTGTCACACATTCTGACGCAGGAGGGCTATTCCGTCAAACCATTCCATGGCGAAATGTCCGCCGGCGCAACCGCCGTGGGCACCAAACGGAAGATTCAGCTGATCAAATACAAGAGAAACGGCTATTTTGTCGAACGAAACGGAGATTATATCAGCAAGGTCATAGACGGTGCGGAAAATGCCGCACGTGAACACGGATACTCCATCGGCATTGTCAATGCCGATCAGGACAATCTGGAACAGATTTTTGAACAGCTCAACGGAGATCCGGAGCTCTCCGGCGTGCTGTTTCTGGGACCGGAGTTCTACGCCTCGGAGAGCGCGAAACTGGAGATTCTCCGTTGTCCGATTGTGATCGTGGACGCGCGGCTGGAGGACAAGTCGTATGACTCGGTCTCCATCGACGAACAGATGGGCGTCGGCAGTGCAATCCGGCATCTGCACGATCTGGGACACCGCCGGATTCTGTATCTCAGCAGTGCAATCAAGGGTGAAGAATGTCTGGCGCGTGACCGTGCGTTTGATATGGCGGTGCGGCAGCTGCAGCTGACCCGTGCGGATATCACCTATCTGGAGGCGCTTCCCGATGCGGACGACAGCTACCGCGTGATGATGCAGGCGCTGGAAAAGCCGCTGCAGGCGACGGCGGTATTCGCCTCCAACGATATGATGGCGATCGGCGTACTGCGTGCGCTGAATGAAAAAAAGCTCCGTGTACCGGAGGATGTCTCGCTGGTCGGCGTGGATGATCTCTCGATCTCCTCTGCCCTGACCCCGCCGCTGACGACGGTGGCAATCGGCAAGTATGAGATCGGCTATCTGTCGGTCCGCCGGCTGATTGAAAGACGGAAAAAAGAAACCCCGTTTGGCATCAAGACGCTGGTCGGCACACAGCTGATGGTTCGGCAGAGCACCGGACCGGCAAATATAGAATAACAACGCGGCAAAAAGCGCATCGTGCGTTCACGATGCGCTTTTGTTATGTTCTTTGGGGTTACTTGTCCTTTTTTGCGAACAGATCTTTCATCTTTTCGCGGAAGGATTTGCGGTTGGGATGATTCTGCGGCGTGTCGCTGTCCTCGAGCTGTTTGAGCAGGGACTTCTGCTGCTCAGACAGATTCTTCGGCACCTCCAGCGTGACCTTGACGTACTGGTCGCCGCGTCCGCGTCCATTGACCACCTGAATGCCCTTGCCGCGCATACGGAATACCGTGCCCGGCTGGGTGCCTGCCGGCATGGTGTATTCGACCTTGCCGTCGATGGTCGGGACAATCAGCTTGTCGCCCAGACATGCCTGTGAGTAGGAGATCGGAACCTCGCACCAGACATCGTAGCCGTCGCGGGTGAACAGCGGATGCGGGCGGATGCCGATGGTGATGATGACATCGCCGGCCGGACCGCCGTTGGTGCCGGCGGAACCCTGTCCGCGCAGTGCGATGCTCTGACCGTCGTCAATGCCGGCCGGAATATGCGCCTCAAGCGTGCGTCCGCGGCGCTCCTTGCCGGTGCCGCCGCACTTCTTGCACGGTGTCTTGATAATCTGACCCGTGCCGCGGCAGTCCGGACAGGGCGAGGTGGATGCAAAGGTGCCGAACGCGGTGCGCTGGGTGGTGCGGACCTGACCGGTGCCGTTGCAGTGCGGGCAGGTCTCCGGATGGGTGCCTGCCGCGGCGCCCGAACCGTTGCACTCCGGACAGTTCTCGACGCGGTCGATGGTGATCTTTTTATCACAGCCGAATGCGGCCTCCTCAAAGGAAATCATCACGGTCTTGCGGATGGATTCGCCCTGACGCGGTGCGTTTGCGCGGCTGCGTCCGCCGCCTCCGCCGAAGCCGCCGAAACCGCCGCCGAAGAAGCTGCCGAAAATATCGCCCAGATCGACATCGTCAAATCCGCCGAAGCCGCCTGCGCCGCCACCGCCGTAATTCGGATCGACGCCGGCAAAGCCGAACTGATCGTAGCGGGCGCGTTTGTCCTTGTCCGACAGAACGCCGTATGCCTCGCCGGCCTCCTTGAACTTTTCGGCCGCCTCCGGATTGTCTTTATTCAAATCAGGATGGTACTTTTTGGCGAGCTTTCGATAGGCTTTCTTGATTTCGTCATCCGTCGCGCCCTTGCTTACGCCAAGCACCTCATAATAATCTCTTTTGTTGTCAGCCATATGCTGTGCCTCCAATTCGGGTATGGGATGCCGATGCGGTCTGCATCAGACAGCCGACAAGGCAGGTATGAAACCTGCCCGTCGGATTAGCTTTGTTGATTGGGAAACAGACGGATTACTGGTCGTCGGAAACGTCCTTGAAGTCAGCGTCGTAGAACTGGTCGCCGCCTGCCTGTGCGCCGCCCTGAGCACCGCCTGCTGCGTTCGGATCGCCCTGCGGAGCAGCCTGTGCGTACAGCTTCTGGGAAACCTCGCCGAACTTTGCGGTCAGACCGTCAGCCGCGGCCTTGATCATGTCGGTGTCGGTGCCCTTGAGCGCTTCCTTGACCTTGTTGATCTCAGTCTCGATTGCTGCCTTGTCTGCGGCGTCAATCTTGTCGCCCAGCTCGGTCAGCGTATTCTCGCACTGGAAGACCATCTGCTCGGCGTTGTTGCGGATCTCAACCGCTTCCTTACGCTTCTTGTCTTCCTCTGCGAACTTTGCAGCTTCCTCAACTGCCTTGTTGATCTCGTCATCGGACAGATTGGTGGAAGCGGTGATGGTGATGTTCTGCTCCTTGCCGGTGCCGAGATCCTTTGCGGATACCTTGACGATGCCGTTTGCGTCGATGTCGAAGGTTACCTCGATCTGCGGAACGCCGCGGCGTGCTGGAGCGATACCGTCCAGATTGAAGCGGCCGAGGGTCTTGTTGTCAGCGGCCATCTCGCGCTCGCCCTGCAGGACGTGAATCTCAACCGCCGGCTGATTGTCTGCTGCGGTGGAGAAGATCTGGCTCTTCTTGGTCGGGATGGTGGTGTTGCGCTCGATCAGCTTGGTGCAGAC
>JALFIV010000050.1 GCA_022775385.1 Clostridiales bacterium | reverse complement strand
GTTCAGCAGGCGAGCATCCCGTGGGAATCCGGTCAGGTGCTTTCCAGCGAGATGCAGAAAGCGAAAACAGAGTGGCAGATATATCAGGTGAAAAACACGAGAAACGCGGTCAGAATCTATTATCCGGAAACCGGAGAGCGTGAGACGGACGGCCTGCTGATCTGCCGCCAGGATCGGCCGAACGGATCATACCGCATTCTGGAAGCGGAGGCATTCCTGTTTGATCCGGAAATCGGACAAGAGGAAACAGCGTATGAACCGATGAACTCCGGATGGGAGGATACCACCGCAAAAAATGGTTCTTCTTATCGGTATCGGCTGTATTTTGTCAAGGAGGACGGCAGTTATTCTGCGAGCAATTCGGTGAAGATTACGCGGCTTTCGGCGCCGGATATCACGAGCTGGCTGACTTGGTATTCCGGTACGCACAAAAATGCTGTTCCGAAATACAAGCCATCGGAACTCAAGTGGACGCGGAATCGGAAAGCAGATGGCTATCAGATCCGGATTTCGAGGCATTCTTCTATGAAGGACAGTCGTGTTTACACGGTTTCGTCGGGAAAGAAGAATCATCTGACGCTCTCCAAACTGCGGAGCAATCGGAAATACTATGCGCAGGTTCGCGCCTATGTCAAGGAGAATCATCAGAAAACCTACAGCAGCTGGAGTGAAAAAACCAGCATCCGTGCTTAACCATTTTATCTAATTTTTGTAGAACATATATACATATAAAAAATTAAACATTGACAAAAAATATTGACACAGGGAATCCATGTGGTATACTTTAGGATGAGGGGAATGATTTCTTCTCATCCTAAATTTATTATTCTGAACATAGACAGCCGGCTGTACGGCCGGAATCGGTCAGGGGGAAAAAGAGGCGCACGCGCTCCGAAATGGGAGTGCGTGCGCTGTATCATTGTTTACGGTTCGGTTCTCTTGACGACGGGGAAGAAGATCTCGGTTTCCCATTCGTCGGGCGGCGGCTGCTGGAATGCCGTCTTGCGGTAGAGTTCAAACGGCGCGCCCACAATATGATAGCCCTCGGTGCCGATCCATTCGGTGATCTTTCCGTATGCCTCAGACAGCGTGGTAGATTGCCATGGTCAAACCGTTCGAAATTTTTTCAGAATGACGAAAAGATTGTTTCTCATGTGTATATTGGGGAATATGCTGCGTAAAAAGACAAACTTTGTGGAATAAGCAACGGGAAACGGTGAATTTTCTGTGAACGCTCTTGACAGAGAAAAATCTCCGTGCTATGATGGCAGGCAAATCCGGAAACGGAATGATCTGACAGAAATGAGGTATCGTTGATGAAATACGTAAAGTGGATCGTAATGATCGTTATCGTTGTCGGCGTGGTCTGCGGTGTCCGCTCGGTTGTTGCCAAGGTCAATGACAGTGTGGATAAGGCAAAGAGCGGTGTCGACAGCGTGATTGACAGTGCAACAGAAGACGCGGCAGACTGGGTTGAGAGCGCGAAGGATAAGGCGAGCTCGGCGGCAGAGAGTGCCAAGGACAAGGCGGACTCGGTCAAAGAAAAGGCGCAGAGTGCAAAGGATGAAGTCAGCGGAGACGATGTCGAAGCGGAGGCGGATTTTGAAACCCCGGAATCTGCGGAGTATGATGACGCGGAGGACGGAGAAGCACCGGTGAACGACGATCCGGTTGCACAGGACGGCGAAGCGCCGATCGGCTGATTGGAGTATCCGATGGAGTTTCAGCAGACGCCGATTATGGTGAACGGGACGGAAATCCGTCCGTTGTGCTGTTTAATTCGAGTAGATGAACCGGAATTCGGATGTGAAGGCCGTCCGGACGGAGAGCCGGTGTATGGCACGGTATTGCTGTGCGACGCGCACGGCGAGCGCACGGTCCGCATTGCGGAAACCGTTCTCCTGCGCTCCCGACTGGATGACAAGATGATCCTCGGAGAGACGGACGGACAGCTCGTCCTGATTCCGCGCACCCAAACTGCATACTATCTCTGCTCGGCAGAGGAATGTGCGTGGTGGGAGTCGGTCAAGTGAAACGAAAAAAGCTGCCTGAAACAGGCGGCTTTTTCTTTGTGGTAAAATCCTTGCAAATAAGTAGGTTTTTTGCTATGATGACAGAGAAGCAA
Source organism: Clostridiales bacterium (assembly GCA_022775385.1). GTDB lineage: Bacteria > Bacillota > Clostridia > Oscillospirales > Butyricicoccaceae > Butyricicoccus_A. The sequence goes on along the minus strand of JALFIV010000050.1, from coordinate 8,313 downwards.
AGGAGATTGATCTGCCAATGAAACCAATTCAGGAATATCTGAAAACGAAAAAACTGCTGACAGACGGTTCATTCGGAACCTACTATGCAGAGAAATATCAGACGGACGATTCGCCGGAACAGGCGAATCTCACTCATCCCGAGCGCGTGCTGGAAATCCATCGGGAGTACGTCGAGGCGGGCGCGAAACTGCTCCGCACGAATACGTTTGCGGTCAATTCCGTCCATGTTTCCGATCCGGAACAGGTTCGGACACTGATTCACGAAGCGGTCCGTCTGGCGCGGGAGGCGATTGGATCGCACGAGGTATACCTTGCGGGCGACATCGGTGCGATTTCGGAATATCAGCTCAAGGACTCGGAGGAAAAGACACAGGAGTATATCCAGATCGGACGGATGTTCCTGGACGAGGGGCTGGATATCCTGCTGTTTGAGACCGTGTCAACACCGGACTGCGTGCTGGATGCGATTCGTACACTCAAAAAGGAGCGCCCGTTTTATGCGATGGTGCAGTATTCCGTCAATCAGTACGGATACAGCGGCGCGGGACTGAGTGTGCGGCGGCTGATGCAGGAGACGGAATCGGTACCGGAGGTGGACGCGACCGGTTTCAACTGCGGTATCGGTCCGGGACATATGGAGCAGATTGTGCGCCGCCTGCCGATGAAGCATGAGAAGCCGCTGGTTATCATGCCGAACGCCGGCTATCCGCAGTATGTGCGCAACCGCGTCCGCTTTGCCGACAATACGGACTATTTCGTCCTCAAAATGGCCGATCTGGCGGCATTTGGCGCGGATATCATCGGCGGCTGCTGCGGCACCAATCCGAAGTATATTCAGAAAATGGCGGAGCACATTGACCGGCATGCCACGCGGCCGCATGCATCGGAGACGGTGGAATCCGGCGGTACTCCGGCGGTGCAGGACGCGAGCTTTTTCCGGACGAATGGCGTGGAGAAGCGAGGAAAGCTGTACGCAGTTGAGCTTGCTCCGCCGCTCAATGCGAACGATGAGACCATCATGGACGCCGCGCATCTGCTCGAACAGGCGGGCGTCGATGTGGTGACGTTTCCGGATTCGCCGTCCGGACGCACGCGTGCGGATTCCATCCTGATGGCGGAAAAAGTTCTGCAGGAGACCGGGCTGTGTGTCATGCCGCACATCTGCTGCCGCGACAAAAATGCGATTGCAATCCGCTCGCAGATGCTGGGCGCACAGATCAACGGCATCCGCAACATGCTGGTGGTGACCGGCGATCCGGTGCCGATGATGGCGCGTGAGATGGTCAAGAGCGTCTTTCATTTCGATTCGGTCGGACTGATGAAGATCCTGCGCGACATGAACGAGGAGATTTTTCCGGACAAGCCGATCACCTACGGCGGCGCGATCAATCAGGGACGCCGCAATCTGGATGTGGAGATCGGACGGGTAAAAAAGAAGATGGCGGAGGGCGCTTCGTTTTTCTTCACGCAGCCGGTGTTCGGGGCGGAGGATGCCGCGCGGGTGCGCCGCATCAAGGAGGAGACCGGAGCCCGTATCCTGTGCGGCATCATGCCGCTGGTCAGCCGGAGAAACGCGCTGTTCATGAAGAATGAGATGACCGGCATCGCGGTCACGGACGAGATTGTGGCGCAGTATCCCGAAAATGCGTCGCGCGCGGAGGGAGAAGCGGTCGGCGTGCGCATTGCGCGTCAGGTCATCCGGATGACGGAGGACTTTGCGGACGGATATTATTTCTCGTTCCCGTTCAACCGTGTCTATCTGCTCGAGCGCATACTGCGGGAGGATGAAGCATGAACCGGATTCTGCGGGAGCATGCCTCGCGCATCGTCTCCGAGAGCATCCGTGCCGTTCTGCCGGACGAGGCGGTACAGCGCGCCCTGCGGACGTTCGAGCCGCGCGTTGGAAGGATTTATCTCGCCGCGGCGGGCAAAGCGGCGTGGCAGATGGCACAGGCCGCAGTCAAAGCCGTACCGGCAATTGAACGCGGAATCGTCATCACAAAATACGGGCATGTCCCGCATCCGATTCCCGGAATCGACTGCCTGGAGGCCGGACATCCGGTGCCGGATGAGAACGGATTTGCCGCCACAGAGCGCATGCTGAATATGGTACACGGACTCACCGCACAGGATACCGTTTTGTTCCTGCTGTCCGGCGGCGGCAGTGCGCTGATGGAAAAGCCGCTGATCTCCGGCGCGGAATTGCAGGACATCACCTCTCAGCTGCTCCGGTGCGGCGCGGATATTGTGGAGATCAACACGGTGCGCAAGCGGCTGAGTGCCGTCAAGGGGGGACGATTTGCACAGGCGTGTTCACCGGCACAGGTGTACAGCATTGTGCTGAGCGATATCATCGGCGATCCGCTGGATATGATCGCAAGCGGTCCGGCGTATCCGGACAGCAGTACCTGTGCGCAGGCGATGGCGGTTGCGGACAAATATCAGCTGAAGCTGTCGGAACGGGCGAGAACTCTGCTCGGACAGGAGACACCGAAACAGCTTACCAACGTCACAACGCAGATCACCGGCAGTGTGCGGGAGCTGTGCGCTGCGGCGGCGCGGGAATGTGCCGCGCTGGGATATGAGCCGGTGATATTGACCGACCGTCTGACCTGCGAAGCGCGGGAGGCGGGACGGTTTCTCGCGGCTGTCGCGCGGACGCATGCCGGAGACGGCAGAGCGACCGCCTATCTCGCCGGCGGCGAGACCGTGGTGCATGTGACCGGAAACGGACGCGGCGGGCGCAATCAGGAGCTGGCGCTGGCGGCCGCGGAGGGGATCGCCGGACTGAAGAATGCCGCGGTGTTATCCGTGGGGAGCGATGGGACGGACGGTCCGACCGATGCCGCAGGCGGTTATGCGGACGGCGATACGTGGGAGACGCTCGCTGCGGTCGGATGTGACGCCGCGGCGATGCTGAACAACAACGATGCCTATCACGCGCTGAAGGCGGCGGACGGATTGATTGTGACGGGTGCGACCGGAACGAATGTCAATGATGTTTCGGTTGTGCTGATCCGGCCGGATGATAGAGAATAAAAAAACTGCCTGAGGAAGTACAGTTTCCTCAGGCAGTTTTTCTGTTTAATTGAGCACGGTCACATTTGCATACTTGACGCCGAGCGCGTTGCAGCGGGCATGATCCTCCAGATAGATATCAATGTGGTTGCCCTTGATGGCGCCGCCGCAGTCCTCCGCGACAAAGTCGCCGAAACCGTCGATATGTACGCGGGTGCCATAGGGGATGACGCGGGGATCGACCGCAATCGTGCGTCCTTCGACACAGGTGGTGCCGGTAGCCGTCTGTTTGCCCCACTGCTCGGAGCAGGAGACACATCCGCAGTAGAAGGTCAGCTTAAACTGTCCGAGGCTGACACCGTTCCGATCCGCATCCGCCTGCAGATCGGTGGACGGGAAATAACTCGGCAGGACGGTGGAGCCGGAGTCCGGCACAACGGTGGTATCGGCGGAGGATTCTACCTGCGGCGTCTCCAGCGCCTTGAGGAATTTGGCATAGATATAACCCTGCTTGGTTCCGTAGGAGACCTTCATCCACTGTCCGTCACTGGATTTCTTGATGGCCTGCACTTTGGCGCCCGGCTTGACCACCTTGAGCGCCGCTGAGCTGGTGTTCGGCTGTTCTCGCAAATAGACACACATGGTGGTCTTATAGGAGGCGGCAAACGCGCTCGTGATCAGGATCATGGTTGTAACAGCACCCAGAAGAGCGGTTCGTAACGCTCTGCTGATGTGAAAATTCATATTGCTGTCGTCCTTTCTCGATAAAAAACACGGTGTAAACATTGCTGTAATCAAAAATATGGTAGCAGATTGCCGGCAGCTTGTCAATTTGAATTGCGGAAGTTCACAAAGAATTCATACGTGAAAAGCCCAATCGATCCCATATGAGACCGATTGGGCTGTGCTTTTTGTTTAGTGTCCGAATACCGTGCGGGCGGCATCGACAGAGGCCTTTGCGTCGCGGCAGTAGAAATCCGCGCCGATGGATTCGGCATATTCCGGTGTGAGCACCGCACCGCCGACCATGATCTTTCCGGGGTATCCGGCGCGTTTGAGCGCCTGAATCGTATCCGACATTGCGCCGAGCGTAGTGGTCATCAGCGCACTCAGTCCGACCAGCCGGATGTTCTGCTCCATCGCAACCTCTACCACGCGCTCGGGCGGGACATCGCGTCCAAGGTCAATCATCCGGTAGCCGTAGTTCTCCATGACGACCTTGACGATATTCTTGCCGATGTCGTGGATGTCGCCCTTGACGGTGGCGAGAATGACCGCGTCCGAGGAGGGCTGGGATTCGCCGGATTTGGCGATGGCGTCGCGCACGACGTCAAAGCCGAAGCTCGCCGCCTCCGCCGAGCGGATGAGCTGGGGAAGGAAGATTTTATTTTGCTCGAACAGGTCGCCGACCGCGTCCAGCGCCGGGATCAGGTGCTGGGAGACAATCTCGAGCGGAGCGGTGCCGCTTTCGAGCAGACGGCGGGATGCGGATGCGCAGTCCTCGCCCAATCCCTTGAGCACCGCCGTGGGGATGTCCGTCTGTCTGCTGTCCGCGCCGGATTTGGGAGCGGACGGTGCGTCTACCGGTACGGCATATTTGTCCAGATAGTTGACACAGCCCGGATCGCGCAGGTGAAGCAGATTGTGTACGTCGACCGCCTGCATCATCTCGGACAGGTTCGGGTTGATGATCGGGAAATCCAGTCCGTCGTGCATCGCAAGCGCGAGGAAATGCGAATTGACCTTGATGCGCTGCGGCAGACCGAACGAGATGTTGGAGACGCCGAGACAGGTCTTGACGCCGAGCTCCTGCTTGACGCGGCGGAGCGCCTCAAGAGTCTGCACCGCGCCGGCCGGCTCGGAGGAGACGGTCAGGGTCAGACAGTCGATGGCGATGCGGTACGGCGGGATGCCGTATTCTGCCGCGCAGGAGACGATTTTGCGGGCGATTGCGACACGGCCCTCGACCGAATCCGGAATACCGTTCTCATCCAGCGTCAGACCGACGAGCATCGCGCCGTACTTGGCAGCGAGCGGGAGGATGGCGTTCAGACTCTGTTCCTCACCGTTGACCGAGTTGATCATCGGGACGCCGTTGTAGCGGCGCAGGGAGGCCTCCAGCACCTCGGGAATGTTGGAGTCCAGCTGGAGCGGCAGGTCAATCACGCTCTGCAGTTCCCGGGTGACCTCGAGCATTGTCTCGCGCTCGTCGATGCCCGGCAGACCGACGTTGACATCCAGAATATCCGCACCGGCATCCGCCTGCTGGATGCCCTGATCGATGATATAGTCCAGATCATGGGCACGGAGCGCAGCCTGAAAGCGCTTCTTTCCGGTCGGGTTGATGCGCTCGCCGATGACGCGGACGCCATCTGCCGGAACAAAGCGGGTGCCGGAGCACAGCGCCGCGATGTGTTTTTTCTCGGGCAGGCGGAATGTGCGCTGGGAGACACGCGTGCAGATCTCGCGGATATAGTCGGGATCGGTGCCGCAGCAGCCGCCGAAAATGGTGAAGCCGAGATCGAGATACTTGTTGTAGGACTCGGCAAATTCTCCGGCGGAGATGTCATAAGACAAGGTTTCGGAGGAGGCGTCCGGCAGACCGGCGTTTGCCTTGATGACCATCGGAATGGAACAGCAGGCGCACATACGCTCCGCAATCGGCAGGATTTCCTCCGGACCGAGCGAGCAGTTGATGCCGATGGCACTCGCGCCCAGACCTTCGAGGGTGACGGCGGCAGCCTCCGGAGGGACGCCGAGGAACGTGCGGCCGGTGGACTCAAATGCCAGCGTCGCAAACACCGGCAGGTCGCACTGCTCGCGTGCGGCGAGCACGGCGGCCTTGACTTCGAGCAGATCGGACATGGTCTCGATGTAGACCGCGTCCACACCTGCCGCCGCGCCGCACCGGATCTGACGGGCGAAGATGTCGTAGGCGTCGTCAAAGGACAGCGTACCGGTCGGGGCGAGCAGCTCGCCGATCGGTCCGATGTCCAGTCCGACAAACTTTGCGCCGGAGGCACGGGCATTGGCAACCGCGGCAGGGATGATCTCCTCCACCGTGTGACCCGAACCGGCGAGCTTGTGTTCATTGGCGCCGAAGGTGCAGGTGATGACCATGTCCGAGCCGGCCTCGACATACTGCCGGTGGACATCGGTGATGAGCGCCGGATCGGTCAGATTGAGCAGCTCGGGCAGGGCACCGGCCTGCATACCGGCGCGCTGGAGCATGGTGCCCATGCCGCCGTCCAGAATCAGAAAATTTGATTGTATATATTGTTTAAGATCCACAGGTAATTCCTCTCTTTCGGAAGGGACAGGTGCCGCGCAGACGGCAGGAGACACAGCCGCGCCGCTTGCCCTCCACCGGCGCGTCCGAGACGCCGAGAATTGCGGTGACCGATTTGCGCGGGATCAGGATGTTCGTTTGGGTGAGCGACAGTCCGATGCGGCGGGTCGCGTCGCACAGGCGGATCAGCTCGCGCTGCACGGTCAGCGGGAGATCGCCGTAGCCGGGGGAGTACCGTCCGGTGACAAACCGTCCGTGTTCTGCCTCCCGCGCACGGATTTCCGCCTCGGCGCGGTCGCAGACCTTTTCGATGCCGTCTCCGGCCGCCGCATCCAGCGCGAGTGCGGTGAGCATGCTCGTGCGCTCCGCCAGACGGATTTCCCGATCCACCGCGGCGCCGAGCGTGGCGCACAGCAGAACCATGCTGTCACAGTCCGCAAGGTGGCGGCAGATGTCCTCGCCGGGGAGTGTCATGGCATCCAGCGGCAGCTTCACATAGTGATAGCGCGGCTGAGCAATCGCAGTCAGACGATCCATGGCGTCCTGCGCGGTCTGCACGATGTGCGCGTCCGTCTCTCCGGAATATCCCATATAGCGCAGTACTTCGCTGCGGTCCAGAGTCCACTCCATGTTATTCATTGGATGCATCCAGCACCGTCCGGATGCGGTTGTAAATCAGATGCGCCACGCGCGGGTTGTTCATCGCGTACAGATGGATGCCGTCCACGCCGTTTGCAATCAGGTCGATGATCTGATCGACGGCGTAGGCGATGCCGGCGTCAAACAGCGCCTCCGGATTGTTCTCGTAGCGCGACATCATGTGGGTGAACTTGCGCGGCAGGCTCGCACCGCACATGGAGACCGTGCGCTCGATCTGCTTTTTGTTGACCACCGGCATGATGCCTGCCTCCACCGGAACGTCGATGCCGGCGAGCTTCATGCGGTCGCGGAATGCATAAAAGTCCGCGTTGTCATAAAACAGCTGGGTCACAAGATGGGAACAGCCGGCGTCGATTTTCGGCTTGAGATTCATAGTGTCCGCGATGAGCGATTCGGATTCGGGATGACCCTCCGGATAACATGCGCCGCAGATGTCAAATCCGCCGAAATTGGCGATGAATTTTGTCAGATCACTCGCGTAAGTGAAATCCGTGGAGATCGGCAGTTCCTCGTGCCGGTCGCCGCGAAGGGCGAGCACATTCTCGATGCCGTTGTCGCGCAGCTCGGTCAGAATGTCATAGGCCTGTGTTTTGGTCGTATGGATGCTGGTCAGGTGCGCCATCGGCTCGATGTGATACTTGTTTTTCAGATCCGAGGCAATCTGCGCCGTGTAGCTTCCGGTACCGGTGCCGCCGGCGCCGTAGGTGACGCTGATAAAATCGAGCGGAAGGTCGGCGAGCTGGTCGAGCGTGTTGTAAATCGTCTCGATGCCGCTGGTTTTCTTGGGGGGAAATACCTCCAGAGAGAAAACCGTGTTCTTTTTTTCAAAAATTGTTGAGATCTTCATAAGGAAGCCCCCTGTTCTAACAAATTTCTGCGTAACATCAGTATATCCTATCTATAGAGCAAATGCAAAGCAATTTCAAAAAACCAAGAAAAAAGATAGGAATATGACGCGCTGTGTGGGAACATGCACAAAAAAGAGAGAAAAAAACCGGATGATTCGTGAAAAGAACCGTGAATTTGAAAACAGAAGCATTTTTATGTACAATCGGACAGAATTGTGGTATACTAACTAAACTAACAGAATGGGGAACTGTGGCAAAACTGCGCAGTTCGGAGTTATTCAAACAATCAACAGGCGGTTCTGCGGCGGCGCTCGCCGACAGCCGTACGCCCATCTGCAGGGGCACCGCGGAAAGCCTGATGCAAAGGAAAGTGATTTCAAATTTATGAAGGAAAAACTGAAAATTATACCGCTCGGCGGACTCAATGAGATCGGTAAGAACATGACGGTGATTGAGTACGGACAGGACATCTTTGTCATCGACTGCGGTCTGGCATT
>JALFIV010000049.1 GCA_022775385.1 Clostridiales bacterium | reverse complement strand
GGAGCGCGTTCCGATTTTGGAAACCGACCGCACGGAACCGACCAACTGCTACGGCGAGACCAAACTGAGCATGGAGAAGATGTTCAAGTGGACAGGACTGGCGCATGGACTGCGCTTTGTCTCCCTGCGGTACTTCAATGCCTGCGGCGCCCATGTGTCCGGACAGATCGGAGAGGCGCACAATCCGGAATCTCATCTGATTCCGCTGATTTTGCAGGTTCCGAATGGACAGCGCGAGTTTATCTCGATATTCGGCGACGATTACGACACCAAGGACGGCACCTGCATCCGCGACTACATCCATGTGACCGACCTGGCACAGGCACACATTCTTGCCATGGATTATCTGATGCGCGGCGGCGAGAGCGATATATTCAATCTCGGCAACGGTGTCGGATTTACCGTAAAGGAAGTCATTGACACCGCGCGGACTGTCACCGGTCATCCGATTCCGGCAAAAGTCACGCCGCGCCGTGCGGGAGATCCGGCACAGCTGATCGCCTCCAGCGAAAAGGCACGTTCCGTGCTAGGATGGAAACCCCGGCATGCCGATCTGGAAGAGATCATCGCCTCCGCATGGAACTGGCACAACAATCATCCGAACGGATTTGCAAAGTGAGGGACTGCACTGTGTTAAGTAAAAACATCAAAGCACTGGTGTGTTATGCGGAGAGAGCTGGGCTGCTGGAACCGTCGGATGAAGCATGGGCGGTCAACCGTCTGCTGGAAGTCCTGCAGGCAGACACCTATGAGGAGCCGGAATGCGCGGCATCCGGCAGTCTCACGGACATTTTGGACAATCTGTGTGACTGTGCGCGGGAGACCGGCGCGCTGACCGAGGACAGCACTGCATATCGCGATTTGTTTGACACCAAACTGATGGGGGCGATTCTCCCGATGCCGAGTGTGGTGCAAAAAAACTTCCGTTCGCTGTATGAATCCTCACCGCGTCAGGCGACGGACTGGTACTACAAGTTCAGTCAGGATACCAACTATATCCGCCGCGACCGGATTGCAAAGGACGTCAAATGGGTTGCGCCGACGGAATACGGCGATCTGGATATCACGATCAATCTGTCCAAACCGGAAAAAGATCCGAAAGCAATCGCGGCGGCAAAGAATATGCCGCAGTCCACGTATCCCAAGTGCCTGCTCTGCCGGGAGAATGAGGGCTATGCCGGAAGAATCAATCATCCGGCGCGGCAGAATCACCGAATTATACCGGTGACGATCAACGACAGCGCATGGTTCCTGCAGTATTCCCCCTATGTCTACTACAATGAGCACTGCATTGTGTTCAATTCACAGCATACGCCGATGAAGATCGAGCCGGCGGCATTTCGCAAGCTGCTGGATTTTGTAAAACAGTTTCCGCATTACTTTGTCGGCTCGAATGCGGATCTGCCGATTGTAGGCGGATCGATTCTGGCGCATGACCATTTCCAGGGTGGATGTTATACGTTTGCGATGGAAAAGGCACCGATCGAAACACCACTCACCTTTGATGGCTTTGAGAACGTAGAAGCCGGAATCGTCAGGTGGCCGATGTCGGTCATTCGACTGCGCAGTGCAGATGATGCCGAACTGGTGGAGCTGGCATCCAACATCCTCGCCGCGTGGCGCGGATACACGGATGAGGACGCATTTATCTTTGCCGAAACAGATGGAGAACCGCACAACACCATTACTCCGATTGCACGTCACCGTGACGGAAAATTTGAGCTTGATCTTGTGCTGCGCAACAACATCACCACACAGGAGCATCCGCTCGGTGTCTATCATCCGCACGAAGAACTGCATCATATCAAAAAAGAGAACATCGGACTGATTGAGGTCATGGGACTGGCCGTACTTCCTGCACGGCTCAAGGAGGAGCTTCGTCTGCTGGCGGATGCGCTGGTGTCAGGCTCGGATATCCGTGCAGATGACCGCATGGTCAAGCATGCCGACTGGGCAGAGGAGCTGAAAACGCGTTATACCTTCACGGCGGACAATGCAGAAGGTATTCTGCAAAAGGAAGTCGGCAGGGCATTTGCAAAGGTGCTGGAACATGCCGGCGTGTACAAGCGGGATGAACAGGGAAAACAGGCATTCCTGCGATTTATTGACTCCGTTTAACCGCACATTGACATCCCAGCCGTATAACAAACAGCTTACTGGAACACACTCTCACACGATGCGGCTG
>JALFIV010000048.1 GCA_022775385.1 Clostridiales bacterium | reverse complement strand
GACAAAGTGCTGCGGCTGTACCGCGTGCGCCTCGGCGTGCCCGAAGCAGTGCATCGAGATGCAGCCGGATTTCGAGGGATTTCTCTATCCGGTCATCGATTCCGCGCGGTGTGTCGACTGCGGTCTGTGCCGCCGCGTCTGTCCGGTCGAGCGTCCGGCGGAGGCGGGAGACGGGGAGCGGCGTTCGTTCGTCGTGCGGTCAAGCGACCCGAAAACGGTGCTGGGCAGTACGTCGGGCGGATTTTTCACCCCGCTCGCCGGACAGGTCACCGAAGAGGGCGGTGTACTCTGTGCCGCCGCGTTTGACGATTCGTTTGAGGTTGTCCACCTGTTCCTCGACGGGAGCACGATGAGCGAGGAGGAATGCGCGAAGTTCCGCGGCTCCAAATACGTGCAGAGCCGGCTGGGAGACAGCTACGGCCGCATCCGGTCGTATCTCGAGGAGGGATGGCGCGTGTGTTTTATCGGCACGACCTGTCAGGTATCCGGTCTCAAGCGGTTTCTGGGGCGGGAGTACGACAAGCTGATCACGGTGGACGTCGTCTGCCACGGCACGCCGTCGCCCAAGCTGTGGAGAAAATATCTGGATTACCAGACAAACAAGTACGGATCGCCCATCGCGCAGGTCTCGTTCCGCAACAAGACCTACGGCTATCACAGCGGCACGATGAAGATCACGTTTGAAAACGGAAAGGAATACTACGGCAGCGCGCGAGTGGACTACATGCTCAAGAGCTTCTTCAAGGAAATTTCCTCCCGTCCGATCTGCTATCAGTGCCCGTTCAAGACGCTCGAGCGGTGCAGCGATCTGACGCTGTACGACTGCTGGCATCCGGACAAAATCGTCCCGGGACTGAAGGACGACGACCGCGGCTACACCAACGTGATCGTGCAGTCGGACAAGGGTATGCAGCTTCTGGACGCGATGCGTGACCGTCTGGAGCTGCATCCGGCGGACACCGAGACGGCGGTCAGGCTGGACGGCGTGATGGTTCGCCGCTCGGCGAAACGGCATCCGAAGCGGGATGCGTTCTACACCGATCTGGAGCGGGAACCCCTGCCGGATCACATTCAGAAATTCCTGCCCATCAGCAGGAAGGATCGCGTGCTGGAGGCATCCAAGGGACTGCTGTACCGCATGGGCGTGCTCCGGACGCTGAGAAAGGTTATTAAGAAAAAATGATGTTTACGATACCGTGGCGCAGATTCAACTTAACAAATGCAGCTGTGATTCTCGGACTCGCGGGTCTGGTCTGGCTGTTTGCGCTGCAGCGCGCGATTATCCCGCGCTTCGGCGCGGCCGGCTATCTGGATGAGCTGTTCGCGATCTGCGTCGTCGGCATCGCGCTGGTCCGTCTGATTCTCGGACGGTGGGACAAGCTGGATACGTTTGTGTATCTGTCCATGCTCCTGCTGACGATCATCGGACTGGTGTCCAACACTTGCTCCGGACTGTTGGACAACAAATTTGCGATTGTGATCGACATCATCTCGACCTTCAAGGTTATTCTGGCGTTTCTTTGGGTCAAGGACATCGAATGCGACCGCGACCGCGTGATCCGCATTGCGGCGCGGATCGGACGTGCGGTGGTCGTCGTGATGGCGGTCTGCATGGCGGTCTCGCTGTTCAAGGACATCGGCATGACGAGCAACCCGCGCTACGGCATGCAGTCCTTCCGCTTTGTGTTCAACAACGCGGGAAACTGCAGTAAGTTTTTCTATTTTCTCGTGCCGCTGCTGCTGGCGGATCTTAAGTCGGGCATCACACAGTGGAAAAAGGCGACACTCGTTTTGGCGTGCATCCTCTGGCTGCTGACGCTGCGCTCGCGCGCGTTCTCGTTTGTCGCGCTGCTGGCGGTGTTCGCCTTTTTGTATTTCCGCGGCGGTGGAAAAAAGATTCCGATCCGGTGGTATCATGTCGTCCTGCTCGGTGCGGTCGCGGTCTATTTCTCGTGGGATAAGCTCATCCAGTATTTTATGACGTCGACGCAGGCGCGCGGCATTCTGCTCCGCTATTCGATTGTCACGATGATGGCGTATTTTCCGCTCGGCTCGGGATTCGGCACCTACGGCTCGGATATCGCGGCGACCTACTACTCTCCGCTGTACGAGCAGTACGGATTCCGCAGATTCTACGGCATGGGACACGGACATACGCACTATTTAAATGACAACTATTGGCCGATGATCTTCGGTCAGTTCGGCATATTCGGCACCGCGCTGATGGTCGGCATCCTGGGAAGCATCCACAAGAAGATTTTCATCTCGCTCAAGAACGACAGATACTATCTGTTTGCGGCGGTGTGCGCGATGGCGTTTCTGCTGCTGTCGAGCGTCGCGTCCAAGAGCTACAGCGAGTTTTCGAGCATCTGCATCTTCCTGCTGCTGGGACTGCTCGTCCCGCGGCGCGGGGAGCAAACGGAATTATCCGGCGATAAGGGGAAAGAGGAATGAAATTGTTAAAACAGGCGTGGCAGCTGCCGCAGAGGGAATGGCACCGCATTTTCTCAAAGGTGGATGACCACACGATATATTTTGAGAGCAATCCAGACTTCGCGGACAACGCACGCGCGCTGTTCGAGTACCTGATGGAGCAGGGACTGAACGAGACATACCGGATTTACTGGGCGGCGGACCGTCCCGTTCCACAGCTGGACGGGGTCAAAAATGTCGTTCAGATTTGCAAAAAAGACAAAAAACAGGTCGTCAAAGCCCTGTATTCGAGTAAATATATCTTTTACACCCACGGACTGAGCGGCTGGATCCGCGAAAAGCCGGGTCAGACGGTGGTCAATCTCTGGCACGGATGCGGATACAAGGCGAGCCGGAACAAGGACCGCGGCCGGTTCAGTCTGCGGACGCTGATCAGCACGGGCAAGATGGTGTTCGACTATGTGCTCGTGCCGGGCGAGGTGTTCATCGAGACCAAGAGCGAGTTTTTCCGCTGTCCGAAGGAGAAGGTTCTGCCGATCGGTTATCCGCGCTACGACCTTCTGCGGCAGGAGTGCCGCGCGTGGCCGCGCATCTGCGAGGAGCTGGATATCCGCGAGGGAGGCAGGGTTGTCATGTGGATGCCGACCTACCGGCAGACCGGCGACGCCTCCTACAAGGAGGGGCAGATGAAAAACCAGTACTGGCTTCCGCTCCTGCACAGCGACGAAGAGCTGGCCGAGCTGGACAGACAGTGCGCGCGCCGGGGCATCACCCTGCTCATCAAGAAGCACCGGTCGCAGGCGGTGTTCCACGGGGACAACCGGCAGTTTTCCTCCATCCGCTTTCTGGACGACAGCGACCTCGAGCGGTGGAACACCCAGTTGTATCTGATTCTGCCGCACACGGACGCGCTGATCACCGACTATTCGTCCATCGCGGTGGACTATCTGCTGCTCGACAAGCCGATTGCGTTCACGCTGGACGACTATGAGGAGTACAAACAGCTGCGCGGCTTTGTGTTTGAGGACGCGCTCGCATACATGCCGGGTCATCATGTCTTTGAGACCGATCAGCTGGAGGCGTTTTTGGACGACGTCTGCGCGGGGAACGACCGGTATCGGGACGACCGGCGCCGTCTGATGCCGCGGATGCAGAATCCGACGGACAGCTACTGCCGGAGAATCGCCGAGCAATTTGAAATCTGAGGAGAAGTTTGGAATGGAGAAAACAACTGCAGTCATCATGGGACGAAACTACACCTCTCTGCTGGGAATGGCGCGCGCCGCCGGAACCGCGGGATGCGAGGTGTATCTGGTCAAGACGGCGAAACAGCTGCCGGGACCGCTGTCGCCGCGCCGGCTCTCCTCCGAGACCAAGAGCAGATATGTCAAAAAGACGTTCTATTCGCAGGAGCCCAAGCGCGGGGAGATGGTGGATCTGCTCATCCGCGAGTTCGCCGGAAAAGAGGGCACGGTGGTGCTGATTCCGGTGGACGACTATTCCGCGTCCACCGTCGACCTGTACCGGGACAAGCTCGCGCCGCACTTTCTGTTTCCGCATGTGACCTCGGGTTCGATTGTCGAGCTGATGGACAAGAGCACGCAGAAGCAGATGGCAAAGCGGGCGGGACTGCCCGTCGCGGAGGGATGGATTGCCGAGGTCAAGGACGGCGCATTCACCCTGCCGGAGGGCGTGACCTATCCGTGCTTCACCAAGCCGCAGATCAGCTTTCTGGGAAACAAGGTGTTCATGAAGCGGTGCGATTCGGAGGAGGAGCTGACCGCACTGCTCCGCGAGGTCGCACAGCAGCGCGACTGCCCGATGCTCATCGAGCAGTTTATCGAAATTGAAAAGGAATACGGCGTCGTGGGATTCTGCAGCGGAACCGATGTCGTCATCCCCGCGCTGACCGACAAGATCGGCGTCGGCAACGGCAGACACAAGGGTGTCACCGTGCTCGGACGGCTCAGCCCGATGCAGCAGCATCCCGAACTCCAACAGCAGATTCAGGCGCTCCTGCGTCAGACCGGCTTTGTCGGCGTGTTCGACATCGACCTGTATGAAAACGGCGGCACGATGTACTTCAACGAGCTGAACCTCCGCATGGGTGCATTCGGCTACGCGATGATGTGCGCCGGCATCAACCTGCCCGCGATGATGATTGAGACGCTCAAGGGCGGCAATCCGGATGTGTCGGGGGCGGTGCTCACGCGCGAGATCACCTGTCTGAGCGACAAGGTCAATCTGGAGGACTACTGCGACGGCTTCATCAGCTGGAAGCAGTATCAGGAGCGGATTGCGTCCGCCGACCGCCGCTTCCTGCCGGATGGGAACGATCCGCGTCCGTACCGGTATTTCAAACTGCGCGCGGCGCAGTACCGCATCAAGCGGACGATCAAGCAGATGCTCGGAAAGCAGTAACGGCGGGGGAGAACAGATGCAGAAACCGGAGATTGTTGTACTGGGAAAAAATTATTCGACCGCGCTCGGCGTCATCCGCGCCCTCGGACGGGAGGGGTATCCGATTACCCTGGTCTATGTGACCGGAAAGAAGGGCGGATCGCACATCGCCTCCGCCAGTCGGTATGTCCGCCGGACGGTCGAGCAGCTCGGACGGAAGGACGGCGAACTGGTCGAACGGCTGGTCGAGCTGGCCGGAGAAAACGACGGACAGAAGGTGCTGTTCCCGACCGACGACTACACCGCCTCACTGATCGATCAGCACCGCGATGCGCTCGCGGCGCACTACGTCATGCCGTACCTCGAGGACGGCGGACAGGGTTCGGTCACGCGGCAGATGGACAAGATGGTGCAGATTGCGCGGGCAAAGGAATACGGCCTGCGCGCCGCGGCGACATGGGAGATCGACCTGCGTCCGGATGAGATTGTCATTCCGGACGACGTGGTGTTCCCGTGCTTCTGCAAGCCGGCGGTCAGCGCGCGCGGACTCAAGCGCGAGATCGGCATGTGTGAGACGCGCGAGGCGCTGACAGACAAGCTGTACCGCCTGCAGCGCGCGATGCGCGGGCGGACGGTGCTCGTGCAGGAGATGCTGACGATTGAGGAGGAGTACTCCATCTCGGGCGTCTGCCTCGGTCAGACCGTGGTTCTGCCCGCCCTGCTCAAAAAGCTGTGCATCGCCGAGCACGAGAAGGGCGTCACCCTGCTCGGACAGGTCTGTCCGTTCGACGCGCTCGAGCCGGTGCGCGATCGGCTGATTGCCATGCTGTCGTCGCTCGGCTACCACGGCATGATCGACATCGAGCTGATCGACTGCGGCGGGACGATCTATTTCAACGAGATGAACTTCCGAAACAGCGGCGTGAGCTACGGCGTGACGCAGGCAGGCGTCAACCTGCCGGCGATGCTCGTGCGCCATCTGACCGGAGAAGCTCCCGGGGCGGAGCCGTCCGAACTGCGGTACGGACTCCGGTTCTTGTACGACAAGGCGGCGTATGAGGATGTTCTGTTCGGTGATATTTCCCAAACCGCGTTTGAGGAGTATCAGCGAATGGCAGATTTCACGATGCTGCGCGATGAAGAGGACCCTGAGCCGGAGCGGCATTTTTTACAGGAGATGCGGCGCAAGGCGGTCAAGGAGTGCATCAAGCGGCTCGCCGTGGTGCGGCTGATCCGGAAGATCACCGGACGATGACGGCGGAGAGAGGAAAAACAAATGCTGCATGACATGAAAAATCAGGTGCGTCAGCTTGCGCAGAACCATCCGCTCGTGCGGAAGGCGATTGTGCAGGCGGCGTATCTCTTTCACAGAAGCGCGTTCGCGCCGATTGCGCGGATGATACAGGGATTCGTACCGGAATCCATGGACAAGGCGTCGTACACCCGCCTGCTCAAGGAGGTCTACGCCTGCACGGTGGTCGATCGGTTCCTCCCGCAGGAGTACTTTCTGTTCCATCTGGCGGAGCGGACGGCGGCGGAGCGAAAGACGTTCATCGGCTACTACGAGCGGCGGGAGATCTGCAATCTGACCCCAAAAGCGGTCTGGATGAAGCTGACGGACAAATTTCAGGCGTATCAGCTGTTCCGTCCGTTCTACGGGCGGGAGATGATCGAGATCAAGGGCGAAGCGGACAGGGAGACCTTCCTCGCGTTCTGCCGCACCCATCCGGACTACATGGTCAAGGTCCTTCGCGGGACGAAGGGCAAGGGAATCTACAAGATCGACGCGGACGAGACGCGGACACCCGAGCAGGTGTTTGACTGGATGCTCGGTCTGGGAGACTGCGTCGTGGAGGAATGCATCCGGCAGTCGGCCGAGATGGCGGCCTATCACGCGCAGTCGGTCAACACGATCCGCATTGTGACGTTTTGGAAGGAAAACCGTGCGGAGATCCTGTTTGCGGTGTTCCGCATGGGCGTCGGCGGCACGGTGGTGGACAATGCGGGCGCGGGCGGCATCATCGCGGCGGTCGATCCCGAGACCGGCACGGTCATGAGCTGCGGATACCGCGAGGACGGAACGACGGACGAGATCCATCCGGACACCGGCGTGAGCATCGAGGGCAGTAAAATCCCGCGCTGGGACGAGCTGCGGGAGACGGTCGAACAGCTCGTGCAGATCATGCCGGAACAGCCGCTGGTCGGCTGGGATCTGGCGCTCACCGACGCGGGATGGGTCATGATCGAGGGCAATCAGCACCCGTCGTTCACCGGCATTCAGATGTGCACCCAGCGCGGCATCCGTGAGCGGGTAGACGAGGTATTTGGACGGTGAGACGCCGGAAGGACAGACATGAAAAACATTCGAATTATTCCGAAGCCGGAATCGGTTTCGTATGACGACATCTGCGCCGTGCTGGACGAGATCCATGCCGGGGAGTCGTTTGACTACAATACCTCCGGTCTGACCGGAGAGCAGATTGCACAGCGCGTGGGTAAAACCGGCGCGATGCTGGTCGCGATGGACGGTGACACCGTGGTCGGCACGATCGCCGTCTGCGTCGAGCCGGTGAACCGGTGGTATTATCGCGGCGATGCCGGACGCATCCGCTTTATGGGCGTTCTGCCGTCCTGCCGCGGACAGCACGTGGGCACCCGCCTGATCGAGGCGGGACTGCAGTTCGCGCTGGAGCGCGGGCTGGGCGCGGTGGTGTTTGCGACCGCGGCGGTCAACCACAAGGCGATCGCGATGTACCGCAGGGCGGGATGCCGCTATGTGGATTTTATGCACTACAAAAATCTCGGACACTATTCCGTGATGGGACTGTATCCGCTGGACGGAGACGCACCGTCCGAGGCGGTGTGCCGCATCCGGTTCGCGCTCAAAAAGGCGTATGTCCGGCTCCGCTACACCCCGAACGGGGACAGGCGGCTGATCTGAGCGGGCGCGGAGAACAAACAGAGAAAGGTCAGAGTTACCCATGAGGAAAGCGGTCAAACAATGGATTCACAATGAGGCGCGCCGGAACCGGGCGGCCGCGGTGGCGCTCGCCGAGGCAAAGTATCTGGCGATGCCGCTTCAGAAGAAGAATACGAACAAGCTGGACGCCGTGCTCCGGCAGTATGTGCCGGCGGAGAAGCAGGCGGACAAGGCGTTCATCAAACGGCTGAAAAAAGAGCTGTTTACCTGCGATTATGCGTATGGATGCTCGTATTACGAGTATTTTGTGTTCGATTTTGCACACCGCACCGAGCAGGAGCGGCGGCAGTATGTGACCGAGGCGGAGTTCCTTCCGATCTGCAACCGCGTCGCGGCGAAGGGTCACACCGAGCGACTGTTCCGCGACAAGTATCAGGCGTACCGCAAGTTCCAGTCGTATTACAAGCGCGCCTGCATCAAGGTGACGGGCGAGGCGGACCGGACGAAGTTTGAGAAGTTCGCCGCGGCGCATCCGCGCTTTATCGTCAAGGCGCTGGACAAGTCGCGCGGACGGGACAACTATGTGTACGACCTCGCGGACGCGTCGGAGACGGTGGAGGAGATTTTCTCCCGCATGATGGGAATCGGCGCGTGCATCGTCGAGGAGCTGATCGAGCAGGCGGAGGAGATGAAGCGGTTTCATCCGTCGTCGGTCAACACAATCCGCTATGTCACGCTGCTGCGCGGCGATGCGGTCGAGCCGATGTTTGCGCTGATCCGCATGGGATGCGGCGAGGCGCATATTGACAACGTCAGCGCGGGCGGTCTGTTCGCGGTCGTCGACGTCGAGACCGGCGTCATCACGACGCCCGGCATCCGGCGGGTGGGAAGCCGGCTCACCGAGTACCCGAGCCATCCGGACAGCGGCGTCCCGATTCAGGGAGCGGTCGTGCCGCGGTGGCAGGAGGTGCGTGCGCTGGCGCAGAAGCTCGCGAAGATCGTGCCGGAGCAGCGGTATGTCGGCTGGGATTTCGCCCTGACCGAGGACGGCTGGGTCGTCGTGGAGGGCAACCACAAGCCGTCACTGACAAGCATTCAGATTGCGCTGGGACACGGGGTGCGTCCGTGGCTGGCGCTGTTCGAGGGATAACAACAGGAGGAGCGCGATGAAGAAGGGAAAGAGGACGATCAAGCGGATCAAAAACAAGCTGTATGCCAACCGAGCGTCGGCGAAGATGCTGGCGCAGGTGCGGTATCTGACGGGGTATGAGGATCCGGAGGTGGACTATAACCGGACGATTCAGCGGTTTGTCCCCGCGGACAGGCAGGCGGACCGGAAGTATATGAGAAAGCTCAAGAAGGACATCCTGTTCAGCGAGATGTACTACGGAATGGACGCGATTGAGTACTTCCGCTACCGGTTTGAGGATCTGTCCGACAAGGCGAGAAAGACTTACGTCGGACGGCGCGAGGTGGTGCGTGCGCTGATGAAGCTCGAGACACCCGAGACGCGCGAGCTGTTCCGCGACAAATACAAGACCTACAAGAGGTTTGAGAAATACTACAAGCGCGACATCGTCAAGGTCGGGGCGGAGGACAAGGACATCTTCCTCTCGTTCTGTGAAAAGCATGACATGGCGATGGTCAAGCCGTATGCTTCCCGTCAGGGATGGGGCGTCCACAAGGTGGAACTCAAGACCGAGGAGCAGCGCGAGCAGGTATTCCGCGAGATCGTCGAGGAGGGCTGCTGTGTCGTCGAGGAAGTGCTCAATCAGGGCTATGAGATTGCGAAATATCATCCGCAGTCGGCCAACACGCTGCGCGTCATCACGAATGTGAACGGCGGCGATCCCGAGATTATCCTGTGTACGGCGCGGTTCGGCACGGGCGATTCGGTCATCGACAACGGCTGTGTGTCGGCGGGCGTCGACCTCGAGACCGGTATGATCATCACACCGGGACGCGAGGCGCAGAAGAGCGGACGGCATCTGCGGCATCCGGACACCGGATACCAGATTCTCGGCGCGTCGGTGCCGTACTGGGATGACCTGGTGGCGTTTGCCAAGGAGATCGCGATGGTCGTGCCGGAACAGCGGATTGTCGGATGGGATCTCGCGCTCAGCGTGGACGGCTGGGTGATTATTGAAGGCAACACCCGTCCGGGACTGCAGGTGCTCGCCGGCGACGGCGTCGGCGTGCGCAGTATTCTGGAGCGTATCACCCGATGAGCGGGTGCACGATCAAAGACAGAAAGGCAAGCGATCATGGCAAAACAGGCTTCACGAACGACAAATACACTCTTTAACTTCACAACGAGCATCGGCGGACAGCTGGTCACGATTCTCATGCAGTTTGTCACGCGGACGGTGTTTATCCAGACGCTGGGCAAATCCTATCTGGGCATCAGCGGCCTGTTTTCCAACATTCTGACCATGCTGTCGCTGGCGGAGTTCGGCGTCGGCAGTGCGATTCTGTTCAAGCTGTATGAGCCGATTGCCAAGGAGGATCACCACCGGATTGCGGTGCTGATGAAGTTCTACAAGACGGTCTACCGCGTCATCGGCCTCGGCGTCGCGCTCATCGGACTGTGTCTGATTCCGTTCCTCCCGATGCTCATCAAGGACTACGGCAGACTCGCCGAGCTGCACATCAACACGGTGCTCATCTTCCTGCTGTATCTGCTCAACTCGGTGGCGTCCTACCTGTTCTTTGCGTACAAGAGCGCGATTATCAAGGCCAATCAGAAGGAATATCTGATCAATGTCATCAGCTATTTCTTCACGGTCGGCTCGGGCATCGTCCAGATGATCGCTCTGCTGCTGTTCCGCAATTTTGAGCTGTATGTGCTCATCGCGGTCGGCACGGTCATCGTGCAGAACATCGTGTACGCCCGTCTTTCGGACAAGATGTATCCGTACATCAACGAAAAGACGGACGACAGGATCTCGTGGAGCGAGGTCAAGGGCATCTTCAAGGACTGCGCCGCGCTGTTCCTGTACAAGCTCAACAACGTCGTGCTCAAGGCGACGGACAACATCGTTCTGGCGAAATTTGTCGGTCTGACCGTCGTCGGCGAGTATTCCAACTACTATGTGTTCTACACGGCGCTGCGCACGCTGGTCAACAAGGTGTTCACCTCGGTGTCGCACAGTCTGGGCAACCTGCACGCGAGCGGTGACAAGGAGCACGAATACCGGATTTTCAAATCCGTGCATCTGATTGCGGTCACGCTGGGCGGTGTGTGCTGTGTCGGCATCTTTGTCGTCGCCGACGAGTTCATCCGCGTGTGGATCGGCGAGGGCTGGGTGCTTCCGCAGCCGTTTGCCCTGCTGATGGGCTTTGAGCTGTATACGCTTGCGCTCCGTCTCATGCTCGGCAAGTACCGCACGGCGATGGGACTGTTCCAGCAGGCGAAATACCGTCCGGTCGCCGGTATGCTGATCAATCTGGTGGTTTCGATTGTTCTGGTGCAGTTCTGGGGCATCTGCGGCGTGCTCGCCGGTACGCTGATCGCCGACTGGACGACGTATATGTGGTACGACCCGATCATCCTGCACCGGCACGGATTCGGAGACGCCTCGCTGGTCAAGGCATATTTTAAAAACAACTTCAAGTATCTGGCGGCGGTCGCACTGTGCGGCGCTGTTGACTGGCTGATCTGCACCCATTTCCTCACAGGTCTGGGCTGGTTCTCGGTCGGCGTCCACGCGGTGATCTGCGGCCTCACGGTTCCGTGTGTGATGGTCGGCATCTCGATCCGCACGCAGGAGGGACAGTATGTCTATAAGCTGGGTATGGGATATATCCGGAAGATTACCAAAAAGCTGAAAAAGAGAGGGTGAGACGCATGAAAAAGAGGAAAACCTACCGCGTCGGCTATACACAGGGCGTGTATGACATGTTTCACGTCGGACATCTGCGGCTGATCAACCATGCCAAGGAGCTGTGCGACTGTCTGATCGTCGGCGTCAACGCCGACGAGCTGGTGCAGTCCTACAAGGGAAAACAGCCGGTCATCCCACAGGAAGAGCGGGCGGAGATCGTCCGCAACATCAAGGCGGTGGACGAGTGCGTGATTGTCTCCACACTGGACAAGACCGAGATTCTGAAGGATTTCCGCTTTGACGCGGTGTTCATCGGGGACGACTGGAAGGGAAATCCGCGCTGGGCACAGACCGAGGCCGATCTGAAGCCGTTCCATGTCGATGTGGTCTATCTGCCGCACACCGACGGCATCAGCAGTACACAGCTCAGACCGTCGGAAGGAGAAAAGGTGGAAGAATAACATGTACGATTATTTAGTAGTAGGTTCGGGACTGTTCGGCGCGGTGTTCGCGCAGAACGCAAAACAGGCGGGAAAGTCGGTGCTGGTCATTGACAAGCGGCCGCACATCGCGGGAAATGTGTACACCGAGGATGTGGAGGGCATCCATGTCCACAAATACGGCGCACATATTTTCCATACGAACAGCGACAGAGTGTGGAATTACATCACGCAGTTTGCAGAGTTCAACCGGTTTACCAACTCGCCGGTGGCGAACTATCACGGCGAGCTGTATTCGCTCCCGTTCAACATGTATACGTTCAACAAGATGTGGGGCGTCGTGACGCCGGAGGAAGCGGCGGCAAAGATCGAGGAGCAGAAAACGGCGGCGGGCATCACCGAGCCGAAAAACCTCGAGGAGCAGGCGATCAGTCTGGTCGGCACCGACATCTATGAAAAGATGGTCAAGGGCTACACCGAGAAGCAGTGGGGACGTCCGTGCGATCAGCTGCCGGCGTTTATCATCAAGCGTCTGCCCGTCCGTCTGACCTTCGACAACAACTACTTCAACGCGCGGTATCAGGGCATCCCGATGGGCGGCTACACCAGGATGGTGGAAAATCTGCTGGACGGCATCGAGGTGCGCCTCGGCGTGGACTATCTCGAGCACAAGGCGGAGCTGGACGCCCTCGCGCACAAGGTGATCTACACCGGTCCGATCGATGCGTACTTTGACTTCAAGCTCGGCACGCTGGAGTACCGCTCGGTGCGTTTTGAGACCGAGCTGCTGGACAAGCCGAACTATCAGGGCAATGCGGCGGTCAACTACACCGACCGCGAGACGCCGTGGACGCGCATCATCGAGCACAAGTGGTTCGAATTCGGCAAGGACGACGCGGGCAACGACCTGCCCAAAACCGTCATCAGCCGCGAGTACTCCTCCGAGTGGAAGCCCGGAGACGAGCCGTACTATCCGGTCAACGACGAGAAGAACGGTGCGCTGTACGAACGGTACCGTGCGCTCGCCGATGCCGAGGACAAGGTCATCTTCGGCGGCCGTCTGGGTGAGTACAAGTACTACGACATGGACGCCGTCATCGCCTCCGCACTCGACCTGTGCGAGAGGGAGCTGGGATAACAAAAGAGAAACCGGATGCCGGAATGGAGCGATGCTTCGTTCCGGTGTTTTTTCCCCATCCAAACCAGGAAAGGAGAACGAACATGAGAGAAATCGACCCGAATCAGACCAATCGCGCCGAGGCGTTCCGCCTGTGGATGCAGGCGCCGATGCCGATGGTCACCCTGACCAAGACACTGGACGTCACCCATTTGGTGCGGCTGAGCCGGCGGCACGGCTGCGGATTCAATCTGCTGCTGTGCTGGTGCATCGGCCGTGCGGCGTCCGGGGTTCCGGAATTCTTCCTGCTCCCCGCCGGAGAGAAGATGCTCCGGTACGACCGTCTCGCGCTCAGCGTCGTGGTGGAGACCGGGGACGGCGGCATCACCACCTGCGATGTGCCGTTTTCCGAGCCGTTTTCCCGCTTCCACGCGGACTATCTGGCGCTGACCGAACGCGCCGCCCGAAGCGGAGAGATGATCGACCGGTCGGCGGACTGCATGGTCATCGGAACGTCGGCACTCATCCAGACCGAGCTGGACAGCGCGGTGAACATCTATGCCGGATGCTACAACAATCCGTTTGTCATCTGGGGAAAATACCGGGAAATCCTCCTCAGTAGAAAATATCGGAAACCACGCATCAAAGCGTCTCTTCCGGTGTCGTTTCAGTTCCATCACACGCAGATGGACGGCGCACACGCGGCACGGTTTCTGGAGAATCTGCAGGCGTGCATCCGCGGTCTCGAACTGTAAAACAGGACACAAAAAAGACAGCCCTCCGATGAGGACTGTCTTTTGCTTTTGCTTACTGTGCGTCCCGATACGCCTGAATCGCGGCGTTCACCGGATCGAGCAGCGCGGAGAGAAGACGTTTACGCATTGCGCGCCTCCGTATCGTTAAAGACATTGCTGTCAAATTCGCCGTTCTGCTTGGCGACGATTGTCGTGCAGACCGCATCGCCGGTGATGTTGACCGCGGTGCGGAGCATATCCAGAATACGGTCGACGCCCATGATGAGCATGATCGCCTCAACCGGCAGGCCGACGGCGGTGAATACCATGGACAGGGTGACCAGACCGACCGACGGGATGCCGGCGGTGCCGATGGATGCCAGTGTTGCGGTGGCGATGACCGTCAGATAGCCGTGCAGGCCGAGGTGGATGCCGTATGCCTGTGCGGCAAAGACAACCGCAACACCCTGCATGATCGAGGTGCCGTCCATGTTGATGGTGGCGCCCAGCGGGATGGTGAACGAGGAAATCTTTCTCGAGACGCCGATCTTTTCCTCCAGCGTGTCGATGTTCATCGGGATGGTCGCGTTGGACGTCGAGGTCGAGAACGCAAAGCCCATGACCGGGAAGAACTTCTTGAGGAAGCGGAACGGGTTGAGACGGGCAAAGAAAACCAGAAGCAGCATGTAGACGATGAAGCACTGGATGCCGAGACCCAGAACGACGCTGCCCATGTACTTGAGAAGCGGGACAAACGCGTCAAAGCCGAGGTTTGCAAACGTGCGCGCGATCATGCAGAATACGCCGATCGGGGCGAGGGTCATGACCATGTTGGTCATCTCCATCATCAGGTCGTTGCACTGGGAGAACAGGTTGAAGATCAGCTCGGCGCGCTCACCCATCTTGGCGAGCAGGACGCCGACGATGAGGGCGAACAGGATGATCTGCAGCATCGTGCCGTTTGCCAGAGAGCCGATCGGGTTCTCCGGAATGATATTGAGCAGGGTGTCGACCGCGGAGGTGCTCTCCGCCGCGACGGCGTCGCCCTTCTGAATCGCGGACATATCCAGACCGATGCCCGGACGGACGACGGTTGCGACGGTGATCGCGACCGTGACGGCGAGGGCGGTGGTGCACAGATAGAACGCGATGGTCTTGCCGCCGACCTTGCCGAGCGCTTTGGTGTCGCCGATGGAGGCACTGCCGCAGACCAGCGAGCAGAATACCAGCGGGACGACGAGCATCTTCATCAGACGGATAAAGCCGTTGCCGATGACGTAGAAGATACCCTCGACGAGGACGGTATCACGGAAATAACTGTGCGGAACGAACAGATTGAGAATGACGCCGAGAATCAGACCGCCGATCAGACCGATGAAGATCCGCGAGGTCAGACCCAGCTTCTTTTTCTTTTTTGAATCAGCCATTCGCTTCTTCCTCCTTTTTACATTCGTTGACATGTGCCTGAAGCGCATCCTTCCAGTTCGGCATCTCATAAGTACCCGTGAGCTTCATCATCAGGTTCTCCAGCAGGGTGGAGACCACGACGCCGCCCTGTTCGGACTGAACCGGAACGGCGAGTGCGGTGTCATAGCCCATCAGCTCGAGGATCGTGCGCGCGTACTCATAGCGCGAGCAGGAGCCTTCGCAGGAGGCATGGTAGACGCCGTACTCGTTTTTGTCGAGCAGGCTGAGGATGAAGTGCGCCAGATCCATCGTGCTGGTCGGGGAGCTGATGCGGTCGATGGGCGCCTCGAAGGAGGTGCCGGACTTGCCGCAGGAGACGACCTTGGAGAAATAGTCGCGGCTGGTCTCGCCGTAGACCCACGAGCTGCGGATGATCAGATGCTTAGGGCACAGCTCACGGACATAGTTTTCGCCCGCTAGCTTGGAGCGTCCGTAGACCGAATCCGGATCGGGTACGTCGAACTCGGTCAGCACGGGCGAGGTTTTGCCCGAGAATACGTCGTCGGTGGACAGCTGGATGATCTTGGCATTTGCCTTGCGCGCCGCGGTGGCGAGGTTTCTCGCACCGATCGTGTTGACGCGGAACGCCTCGAGCATGTGTTCTTCGCAGTAGGCGCTGTCCGACAGGCTCGCACAGTTGATGATGACGTTCGGACGGCAGAGCGACGCGTACTGCTTGACGATCTCGGAGTCGGTGACATCCAGATCGGTGTCGGTGGCGATCACCTTGATATCGGTGTACGCCTTGAGCAGCCTGACGAGGACGGTGCCCAGACGTCCGGCGGAACCGGTAATCCAAATGGTGCTTTTCTGCATAACATGTTTCCTTCCTCTCTGTTTTGTTGCCGAAACAAGGCGTATCTCGGATGAAATACGCCTTGTAACATTTTTATCATAGCATAAAAGTGACGGAAACACAAGTGCAAACGGATGGTGACTTGTGAAAAATGTGGAAAGCGGGGGATTTGTGGGGCAGCAGCGGTGGACAATTGGGGAAAAATATTGTAGAATGAGTCATATTACAGAGGTTATACGGGATAATAACCAATTAACCGGTAATCTGTTGAAAAAAGAAAGGAACGACACCATGGCAATTCGCATTCTGACCGATTCGGCCTGTGACATCATGCAGGACGAGGCAAAGCGGCTGGGGATCGAGATTCTCCCGCTTCACACGACCTTCGGAGACACCGAGTACCGCGACGGGTACGACCTGACGCACGACGAGTTCTTTGAAAAGCTGATCGAGAGCGATATGCTCCCGACGACCAGCCAGATTGCGCCGTATGAATATGAGAAGGCGTTTGCCGAAGTGCGCGCGGCGGGGGATACCGCGGTGTGCATCACGCTGTCGTCAAAGCTGTCCGGATGCTGTCAGAGCGCACACATCGCGGCGGCGGACTTTGCGGACTGTATCCGTGTGGTGGACAGTGAGAATGCGAGTCTGGGTCAGCAGATTCTGATCCGCTATGCGGTCTCCCTGCGCGATGCGGGGAAAAACGCGGACGAGATCGCCGACGCGGTGGAGGAGAAAAAGAAAAAACTGCGCCTGATCGCACTGCTCGACACGCTGGAGTATCTCAAGAAGGGCGGACGCATCTCGTCTGCCGCGGCGATCGCCGGTGCGCTGCTGTCCATCAAGCCGGTCATCGCGCTGGAGGACGGCGCAGTCGTGATGCTGGGCAAGGCGCGCGGCTCGAAAAACGGAAACAATATGCTCAGTAAGCTGATTCAGCAGAGCGGCGGGGTGGATTTCTCCATGCCGTACACGCT
>JALFIV010000042.1 GCA_022775385.1 Clostridiales bacterium | reverse complement strand
GGTCAATCCGGATGTCATGGTTATCTGCCACGGCGGACCGATTGCCGATCCGGAAGATGCGGCGTACATCATCAAGAATGTTCCGGAGATCGACGGATTCTTCGGTGCGTCCTCCATCGAGCGTCTCGCATCCGAGCGCGGTATGACCGCACAGGCGGCTGCATTCAAGGCAATTGAGAAGTAAGTACCGTGCTGCATTGAAAACAGCATAATAAGGGCGTCCCCGGTAAACGGCTTTCCGCTTACCAGGGGGCGCTTGTTATCGTATGAAGAGAACGGTAAAACAGCTCAGCATGATAAACGGTTCGATTATTCTATGCGGGCGCTGTGGGAAAATGAGGAGAATCCTGTCGTACCATGCAAAGAATAGTCCACCCATCCGCATGACACCGGCTTGAAAGACCGGAGCGTGTCAGGTATAATGGAATAGGAGGTGATCCATATGAAACGAAGATCGGAGTTGCTGATCTGGTCGGAGAATCCTAAATGGTATATTGTTGATGTAGAGAAGAATTCAATTACATTAACTGACAAAGCACCGGAACGAGCAAAGAAATCCTTTGAAAAGTGGAAGAAAAAGAATAAGATAAAGTAAAACCGCCCATCTTCGGATCGGCGGTTTTGTTTTGCCTATCTTAAAGCGGCGTGTCGTCTCCCGCTCACAGCAGTTCCTTGGTATAGATGCTGGTCGGGACAAAGCGGACCGGTGTTTTGGGCATCCGGCGATGCGCGAGCAGGGAATACAGGATGAGAATCGCCTCGTAGGCCTGCGAGGAAAACGCCTGCTCCACCACAAAGTCGATGCGGCCGCTTTTGAGTCCGCGGACCGCCGGCGGGGTGAGATCATTGACGACGACATGGATGCCGCCGCGCGGACAGATCTTGCGGACGGCGTCCAGACAGGCGGGGACGCTCTCCGCACCCATATAGATGCCGCGGATGCGGCTGTCCGTGCGCAAGGCGGAGACGATGGTATCATAGGTCAGATCGTAGCGTTCATAGCACTCGGACAGGCGGATGCGGTCGCCCGCGATGCCGAGCGAGGCGGCATGGCTGTAAAAGCTGTCGATACGGCTGCGGTGGGAGAGAAATTCCAGATTGCCGGTCACGGCGAGGATGTGATCCTGTGGACCGATACTGCGGGAGAGCAGACCGGCGGCAATCTGCCCGCTCTTGGCGAGATCCTGTCCGACGTGGCAGACACGGCTGCTCAACGGGATGTCCGAGTTGTAGGTGACGACCGGAATCCCCCTGCCGCTGAGATCCTCAATCGCCGTGCGGATCAGGTCGGTGTCCGCCGCATTCAGGATGATGCCGCGTGCACCGGCATCCACAAGGTTGTAGATCCGGCGGATGTATTCGGTGTCCGAGCGGCTGTCCATGGTCTCGACGAGCAGATGCAGATCGCCCGCACGCAGAAACCGTTTGGCGCGCCGGATGCCGGATTGGGTCTGTTTTTCAAAATAGCTGTTCTCCCATTTGGTCATGATAAAGCCGACGCACGGGGCATGTCCCGCGGGGACGGCGGTGTCCGGCAGGGTGTAGCCGGTTTTCTCGACGGCGCGCAGGACACGGCGGCGGACGGCGGGATCGACACCCGGGCGGTTGTGCAGGACGCGGTCGACGGTGCCGCGCGAGACGCCGCACATTGCGGCGATACTGCGGATGGTGGGTTTCATCGGGGGAATCTCCTCTCGGTCGGAATTGATTCCAGTATACCAGAGCAAGCGGAAAAAGGCATTGTTACTTTTCACAAAAAAGGCACGAGGCACGGCGGAAAAAGTGAAGAATCATGGGGCATCGGGGACAGAATCCACAAAAAATATTCCGCAAAAACGGAAATAATCCGAAATGCAGGCGGGACAATTGACGGGAGAGAGGGAGAAGATTATAATAAATCCAGCAAAACAAAAACGCGAGAAAAGTTTTAATAAACTGGATTATTCGCAATTTTTCCAATTTTAACGGAGGATTATATTATGGTAAAGATCAAGGTTGGAATCGCGGGACTCGGACGTCTGGGCAAGATCCACGCGGCAAACATTGCGTTCAAGATTCCGAATGCACAGCTGACGGCGGCGTGCTCGATTGTGTCGGAAGAATTGGAATATGCGAAAACAAATCTGGGTGTCACGGACGTCTACACGGACTACCGCGAGATGATTGAACAGGCGGACATCGACGCGGTCGCCATCGTCACCACCTCGTCCGAGCACTGCTGGCAGATTGAGGCGGCGCTGGATGCCGGCAAGCACGTGTTCACCGACAAGCCGCTCGGTGTGGATGTCGCGCAGTGCAAACTCGCGGAGGCTGCGGTCGAGCGCCATCCGGACAAGGTGTTCTTCATCGGCTTCATGCGCCGTTACGATCCGTCCTACGCATATGCCAAGCAGAAGATCGACGCGGGCGCAATCGGCACGCCGTACATGGTCAAGGCGACCGGCGTCGATCCGGAGTCGCTCGTCGAGGGCTCGATCAAGTTTGCGGAGACCTCCGGCGGCATTTTTATCGACATGGCGGTGCACGACATCGACCTGATGCGCTGGTTCCTCGGCAGCGAGCCGGTTCAGGTTCACGCGATGGGCACGACGTTCAAGCACCCGGGATTTACGGCGGTCGGAGACGACGAGACCGGCGTGGCGACCTATCAGTGTGAAAATGGCGCGATCGGCATCGTCCATGTCGGACGCACCGCGCCGCACGGCTATCATGTCGAGACCGAGATCATCGGCACGGAGGGCTCCATCCGCATCAGTCCGGTTCCGGAGAAAAATCTGGCGGTGCTGTACAACGAGCACGGCGCGGTTCAGGAGTGTGTCGAGAGCTTCCCGGTTCGCTTTGCCGAGGCGTATCGGCTGGAGATGCAGGAG
The DNA here is from genome assembly GCA_022775385.1 of Clostridiales bacterium. Taxonomy (GTDB): domain Bacteria; phylum Bacillota; class Clostridia; order Oscillospirales; family Butyricicoccaceae; genus Butyricicoccus_A. The sequence continues at coordinate 33,711 of JALFIV010000042.1, read as the reverse complement.
TTCATCGACTGCATCGCGGAGGGCAGAAAGCCGGGCGTCACGGTGTATGACGGAACCAAGTCCACGGATATCGCGTTCAAGACCACGGAGTCGTGGAAGAGCGGCGCGATTGTGAAGATTTGAGTTTGACCGAGCAATCAAAGAGAAAACAGACTGTCGGATGTGTCGGCAGTCTGTTTTTTTATGGGGCGGATTGATTTCTTTGGAATACGGGAGAACGGTCTTGACAGGCGACTGGAATTCTGTCATACTTGGATTGTGCGAAAAAGCACAATTGAGTAAATCATATGAGAGGGTTGGTCATTGTGCCGAGAAAAGTCACCATCAATATGGTCGCCGAGCGCGCAGGGGTTTCCCGCGGCACGGTAGACCGCGTGTTGAATCAGCGTCCGCATGTCAAGCCGGAGCTGTATGAGCGGATTGTTCGGGCGATGAAGGAGCTGGGTTACGTCCCGCCGAAGGAGGAGCAGGCGATTGCGCTCGGGCTGCCGTCGGCACAGATTCGTCCCTGTAAGATCGGCGTGCTGCTCTCCAACGAAAACGGATACATCAAGAGTGAATTTCTGCGCGGCATCGCGGATGCGAGCCATCTGCTGCAGGATTATATGGTGGATGTCCTGGTTGAGGAGTGTGAGACCGCAATGCAGGACGAATGTGTCGAGCGCATAGAGGATCTGGTTTCGCGCGGCGCGCAGGGAATCTCCCTGTTTACGATGAACAGCGACCGCATTGTCGCAAAGATCAACGAGCTGCACGGGCGGAATATTCCGGTTGTAACGTTCAATTCGGATATCCCCGACAGCGAGCGTCTGTGCTTTGTGGGACAGCCCGTCGTGCGTAGCGGCCGGATTGCGGGTGAATTGATGTCAAAATGTATCGGAACGGAGGATACGCTGCTGATTACGCTGGGAAATCCGGAGTTCCACGCACATCGTCTGCGTCTGCAGGGATTCTGTGAACGCATCTATGAGCGCGGCTTCAGCGGCGGCAATCTCAAGATCATCGAGACCTATAACGATTACTCTCTGACGTATCAGAAGATCCGGCAGGCACTGACCGACGATCCCACAATCAAGGGAATCTATATGGCCAACCAGAGTGTGACCGGCTGTGTACAGGCGGTCCGCGACGTCGGGATGACCGGAAAGGTGTCCATCATCTGCCACGACCTGACCGACGCGACCAAACGGCTGCTGCGCATGGGGGAGATTGACTTTGCCATCACACAGGATCTGTATCAGCAGGGATATCGTCCGCTGATTCTGCTGCGGGAGTATCTGCAGAAAAACATCGAGCCGGACTGCGACCGGTATTATTCCGGCATTTCGGTGATGTGCTCGGAGAATCTCGATTGCTGAGCGGTAAAACACAAAAAAGGCACAATTTCCGGAAAGGGATTGTGCCTTTTCTTTTTCTTTGAAAGAAATCTCTGACATAAAGTTCGAGAATTGTTATAATTTAATTAAAAAAATGGGTTTATTATTGCAAAATAAGAATGTATTGGAAATTGTGCACAAAAACACAATGAAAAATATTGTGTGCGAGAGCAGAAAAATTCTTTTGGAAAAAACAGAAGCAAAAAACTGCTTTTTGTGCTTTAAATCGGCACAAAAATTGACACAAATGCAAATTAATCCGGTTTAGATGAAAAAACCATGCGAAATATGTGTTGACTTGGAATGCAAAAGATGGTATAAATAAATTGTGCTAAAAAGCACAAAGAAATTTCAGAACAGAAAATGAAAGAGATTCGGAGAGAAGGAGAACAAACGATGTTCAACAATGTCAAGGTCGGCATCGCGCCGATCGGCTGGACAAACGACGACATGCCGCAGCTCGGCGGAGCGCTCACCTTTGAGCAGATGATTTCCGAGGCGGCGCTCGCCGGATTCCAGGGAACCGAAGTCGGCGGCAAATTCCCGACCGATCCCACGGTGCTGAACGAGGCGCTGGACCTTCGCGGCATCAAGATCGCGTCCCAGTGGTTTTCCAGCTTCCTGTGTTCGACCCCGTATGAGGAGAACGAGAAGGCGTTTGTGCAGCAGCTGGATTTCCTCGAGGCGATGGGTGCATCCCGCATCAATGTCTGTGAGCTGACCCGCTGCCTGTTCGCTGAGGAGTGCTCGATGTTTGGCGACAACAAGCCGATTGCGACGGACGAGGAGTGGGACAGGCTGTGCAACGGACTCAACAAGCTGGGTAAGATCGCAGCGGACCGCGGCTTCAAGCTGTGCTTCCATCACCACATGGCGACCGTGGTGCAGACCTTCGAGGAGACCAAACGCCTGATGGAGGGCACCGATCCGCGCTATGTGTTCCTGTGCTACGACACCGGCCACTTCACGTTCTCCAAGGAGGACGCGGTCAGGGCGGCGAGAGAATTCGGACCGCGCATTGGACACGTTCATCTGAAGGACATCCGTCCGGAGATGATGGAACAGGCGTACCGCGAGGGCTTCAAGTTCCGCAAGGCGGTACTCGAGGGCTGCTTCACGATTCCGGGAGACGGCTGTGTCGATTTCCCGAGCGTGTTCGCCGCACTCAGGGACGCCCACTATGAAGGCTGGTTCATTGTCGAGGCGGAGCAGGATCCGGCGAAGGCAAACCCGATGAAGTATGCGCTGATGGCGCGCGAGTATATCCGCAAAACCGCGGGTATCTGATCGGCAGTCAATCAAAAAATACATCCGTTTGAGAAAAGGAGAGATTCATTATGTTAAAAGTAGGTTTGATCGGCGTCGGTTCCATGGGTACGCAGCATTTTCTGCGTATCATGAACGTCATCAGCGGCGCAACCGTCGTTGCGGTATCGGACATCAACGAGGCACACGCCAAGGAAGTCATCGCGCCGTATGAGGGCGTCCGCTATATCGCCGATCCGATCGAGCTGATCCGCGATCCGGAGGTCGATGCTGTCGTCATCGTATCCATCGATTCCACGCACGAGGCGTACTGCATCGAGGCGATCAAGCAGCAGAAGTACATTTTCTGTGAGAAGCCGCTGTCCTCCTCCGCTGCCGGCGCAAAAGCGGTTGTGGATGCCGAAATGGCAGGCGGCAAGCGTCTGATTCAGATGGGCTTCAACCGCCGCTTTGACACGCGCTACGAGGAGCTCAAGGCGCTGGTTGCATCCGGAGATCTGGGTGAGCCGATGGTTGCACACTGTGCGCACCGCAACGCGACCTATGCGCCGCAGTACGACGACGTAACCGCAGTGACCGGTACGGCTGTCCATGAGATCGACATCATGAGCTGGCTGGTCGGCGACTACTTCACCAAGGCGCAGGTCATCTTCCCCAAGAGCTCCCGCCACGTGCAGAATCCGAACCTGCACGATCCGCAGATCGTCCTGCTGACCACCTCTTCCGGCATGGTCGTCAGCTGTGAGATCTGGGTCAACTGCCAGTTTGCGTACGACGTCCGCTGTGAGGTCCTCTGTGAGGACGGCACCGCAACTCTGCCGCGTCCGGCACGTGTCGACGTCTGCACCAAACAGCTGAACTACACCGGCATGACCACCGACGGCGGCGGATACTTTGCCGATTCCTACAACCGTGAGTTCCAGGCGTGGGCGGATGCGTGCAACAGCGGCACGGTCAACGAGGCGGCAGCTTCCGCATGGGACGGCTACTGCGCGGCGGTTACCACCGACGCCTGCCTCAAGGCACAGAAGAGCGGTGCAATCGAGCCGGTTGCCCTGACCGAGCGTCCGGCATTCTACAAGTAAGTTGGTATCTGAAATTCCCGTCCGGTTTCTCTCTGCCGGATGGGGATTGAGATAGAAGAAGGATTTCGAAGGAGGAGAACGTATTATGAAAAACTTCAAGAGACTGGCAGCCATGACACTGGCTGGCGCAATGACCGTAGGTATGATGGCAGGCTGCGGCGGCAGCTCGTCCGGCGAGGCACCGGCAGGCTCTGCAGCAGGTACTGCAGCAGGCTCGGCAGCAGCGGCACCGTCCGACGGCTCCAAGGGAACCATCACCGTCATCACCATGGCACTCAACTCGGACTTCTGGCATGAGGTTCAGGCGGGCGCAATCCTCGCCGGCGAAGAGCTGGGTTACGACATCAAGGTACTCGGTCCGAACGATGAGACCAACACACAGGAGCAGATGAACGAGGTTCTGGACGCACAGAACTACTCGGACGCAATCTGCATCTCCGCAACCGATCCGGATTCCATGCAGTCCACGATTGCGGATGCCCATGCAGCCGGCATTCCGATCATCACCTTCAACAACCCGCTGTCCGACGAGAGCGCATATGACGCATACACCGGCACCAACAACGCAGCGGCAGGCAAAGGTCTGGGCGACTACATCGCTGAGACGCAGGGCGAGGGTGTCAAGCTGGCGATCGTTCGCGGTGTAGCAGGTTCTATCGTACACGACCAGCGTGCAAACGGCATCGCTGAGGGCGTAGAGGCAGGCGGCGGCACACTGGTTGACGCTCAGCCGGCAGACTCCGACCGTGCAAAGGCAGTTACCGTTGCGGAGAATCTGATTCAGGCAAATCCGGATATCAACGCGATTGCGGCGACCTCCGACGAGATGGCACTGGGTGCATATGAGGCAGTCAAGTCCTCCGGTCTGACGGACAAGATCAAGGTTTACGGATTCGACGCTTCTCTGGGCGGACTGGAATCCATCATGGCAGGCGAGCTGACCGCTGACGCAGCACAGCTTCCGATTCAGATGGGCTATGATTCCATTGTTCTGGCGGACAAGGTTCTGAACGGTGAGTCGGTTGAGAAGGAAAATGAGGTTCCGTATGACATCATCAATCAGGACAACGCAGAGGACTTCTACAACGATTGCATGGAGAAGCTGCGCGAGGCTGGTTTCGACTACTAATCCCTGTTCCATTTCTTAAAAACGTTTCATCTTAATATCCTCTTAGGATTATCTCCAACAATTTCAGCCGAAAGGCTGTCAACGGGAGGGCGGTTTTGCAGAACCGCCCTCTTTGCTGTCTATAAAAATATCCCCCTCCGACGGATGCGGAGAGGGATTGCGGTTTTCCCTTATATCGAGGCGGCAGATTCGGTCTGCTTTGCCGGAAGGTTTGCCAGCACAATGGCGATGAACATGAGGACACAGCCGAGCATCTCGCGCACGGTCAGCACCTCGTGCAGGATGATCCAGCCGAAGATGACGCTGAATACCGATTCCAGACACATGACCAGCGAGGCGAGGGTCGGGTCGCATTTTTTCTGGGCGACCGCCTGCAGGGTGTAGCCGACGCCGCTGGACAGAATGCCGGCGTACGCAATCGGCAGCCACGCGTCCAGAATGACCTGCATGGTTGGATGCTCGAGAATCAGCATCGGGACGGCGGCGAGGGCGGCGCAGGCGAAGAATTGGATGCAGGAGAGACGGACCGGATCGACACGGTTTGTGAAGTGATCGAGCACGAGGATGTGGATCGAGAATCCCAGCGCACACAGCAGTTCCAGTCCGTCGCCCAGCTCCAGACGGAGCGAGCCGGAGAGGCAGAGCAGCGCCATGCCGAAGACCGAGAGAAAAACGCACAGCCAGATGCGCTTTTCCAGACGGCGGTGGAAGAGAGCCAGACCGAGGAACGGGACGATGATGACATACATCGCGGTCAGGAATCCTGCCTTGCCGACGCTTGTGTACTGGATGCCGATCTGCTGGAAGCTCGAGGCGATCATCAGAACCGCGCCGGCGCACAGACCCGCAAACAGCAGAGTCGGACGGGTGCCGCGGTCTCCGGTGATCTGGTCGGACGGATGCCGTCCCTGAAGCCGGTCGAACAGCGGGATGCAGGGGAGCAGAAACAGTCCGCCGAGGATGCTGCGCGTGCAGAGGAAGGTGAACGGACCGACATGGTCCATGCCGGCGCTCTGCGCGACAAAGGCGGCGCCCCAGATCATGGCGGTCAGGAGCAGGAGGGACAGATTTTTCAGTTCGGTTTGTTTCATAGCGGGGGTATCCTTTTTTCATAGAATTCAGACAACAGTATACTACAAATCCGGCATCTGTGCACGGATGTTTGCGGATTCAGGGTGAAAAAAATCCGGTGGGAGCGGCGGAGGTTCCTGTGCTTTTTGGACAATTTGAGAAACGGGTGCGGATTTCCGACCGGATGATCATTCCGAAAAAAGCAGATTTCCGGGGAGAAAAGTGAAGGATAAAAGGGATGAAACAGGAAAAGCACTTTACACTTACACAAAATGTTGGTATAATGGGACAGCGAGTAAAGTAAACAGCCGCGCAGGCCGACCGAAAGGTGGTCTGTGAGGAAAGTCCGGGCTGCGCAGGGCAGGATAACGGATAACGTCCGCCGGAGGCGACTCCAGGAAAAGTGCAACAGAGAGATACCGCCATGCTCGACATGGTAAGGGTGGAAAGGCGAGGTAAGAGCTCACCAGTCGCTCAGGTAACTGAGGGACTCTGTAAACTCTATCCGCAGCAACGCCGTGGAGGAACACACAGGGCTTGCCCGGCCCGTTCCGAGGAGGCGGCTGGAGGCACACGGTAACGTGTGTCCTAGATAGATGGCTGTTCATAAAGACAGAACCCGGCTTACTCTTTGCTCGCTCTGACCGATCAGCGGGTAAATTACCTATTTACTGCGGAAGACCGCCGTTTCAGGCGGTTTTCTTACGCTGTCCGGTCTGACTCAAACAGATACTGCATCTGTTCATTCGGAGGCTGGAAAATGAGTGCATATGAAACATTCCTACAAGAAGTAAACGGAAAGAACGTATCGGTCATCGGCATGGGTGTGAGCAACACGCCGCTCATCACCCTGCTGCTCGAGGCGGGCGCGAACGTCACGGTACACGACCGCAAGACCGAGGAGGAGCTGGGCGAGATGTTCGGCGGCCTGTCCGCGCTCGGCGTGCAGTTCCACGTCGGCAACGACTATCTGCAGAACCTCGGCGGCGATATCATCTTCCGCACGCCGGGCATGCATCTGAACCATCCGGCGCTGGTCAAGGCGAGAAATCAGGGCAGTGTGATCACCAGCGAGATGGAGGTCTTTCTGAACGTCTGTCCGTGTCCCGTTCTGGCGATCACCGGTTCGGACGGCAAGACCACGACCACGACGCTGACCTGTGAGATCCTGCGTCAGGCGGGCTACACCTGCCATCTCGGCGGCAACATCGGCCATCCGCTGCTCGCCGACGTCCCGATGATGAAGCCGGAGGACTACGCGGTTGTCGAGCTGTCCTCATTCCAGCTCATGGGCATGACCTGCAGTCCGGCGGCTGCGCTGGTCACCAACGTCACGCCAAACCATCTGGATATCCACAAGGATATGGCGGAATACATTCAGGCAAAGACACAGATTTTCAATCACCAGAAGCCGGGCAGCAAGCTCGTGCTCAATGCGGACGACGAGGTATCCCAATCCTTTGTCCCGCAGGAGGGCGTCGAGCTGATGAAGTTCTCCATGCGCGGTCCGGTTGCCGACGGCGTCTATCTGCAGGACGGCTTCATCTGGTATTCCGAAAATGAGCAGCATCGTCCGATTATGCGCGCCGACGAGATCAAGATCCCGGGCGCACACAACGTGGCGAACTATATGGCGGCGATCTGCATGACGCACGGTCTGGTTTCGTTCCAGGATGCGGTTGAGGTCGCGCACAATTTCGGCGGCGTCGAACACCGCATCGAGCTGGTGCGCGTCAAGGACGGCGTCCGCTTCTACAACGACTCGATCGCGTCCAGTCCGACGAGAACGATTGCGGGTCTGCGCTCGTTCTCCGAGAAGCTGATCCTGATCGCGGGCGGCTACGACAAGCATATCCCGTACGATGTGCTCGGTCCGGAGATCTGCGAGCATGTCAAGCAGCTGCATCTGGTCGGCGCGACGGCGGATGCCATCGAGGCTTCCGTCCGTGCGGCGGACAACTTCCATCCGGATGAGCTGGAGATCATCCGCTACAGCGACTTTGAGGCGGCGATCCGCGGTGCGGCATCCCGTGCACAGTCCGGCGATGTGGTCATCATGTCTCCGGCGAGCGCATCCTTCGACCTGTTCAAGAACTTCATGGAGCGCGGCAACCGGTTCAAGGATATCGTCAATTCGCTGTAACACAAAAAACCATCGCAAACCGCCGGACGATTCTGGCGGTTTGTTTTTCTATACTGAGCAAAAAAGGAGCTTGTTATGGTACTGCTGAACGCGGAAAACATTGCAAAAAACTGGGGAGAATACCAGATGTTCGACCACGTACAGTTTGCGCTGGAGGAGCACGACAAGGTCGGCTTCATCGGGGTCAACGGCACCGGGAAATCCACCTTCCTGCGCATTCTGGCGGGACAGGAGGAGCCGGACGAGGGAACGGTGACCTATGCAAACGGCACGCGCATCGGTTATCTGCCGCAGGCGCCGGACTTCTCCGAGGACATCACCGTGCTCGAGCAGGTGTTCCGCGGCGCGGACGAGAGGTTTTCCGAGGAGCGGGCGTATGAGGCAAAGACCATGCTGACCCAGCTGGACATCTTCGACTTTGACAAATCCGTCCGTCTGCTGTCCGGCGGACAAAAAAAGCGCGTCGCAATTGTCTCCGCCCTCATCAATCCGAGCGAGATTCTGATTCTGGACGAGCCGACCAACCACATCGACAACGAGACGGCGGCATGGCTGGAAAAGCAACTGCACGCCTACCGCGGCGCGGTGGTCATGATTACACACGACCGGTACTTCCTAGACCGCGTCGCCAACCGCATCTGCGAGCTGGATCGGAGCCATCTGTATTTCTACGACGAGAACTACTCGGGCTATCTGCGCCGCAAGGCGGAGCGCGAGCTGAGCGCACAGGCGGCGGAGCGCAAGCGTCAGTCACTGCTCCGGCGGGAGCTGGCGTGGATTCAGCGCGGGGCGCGGGCACGCGGCACCAAGAGCCGCGACCGCATCGAGCGGTTTGAGGCGCTGCAGGCGCAGACCGGACCGTCTGAGCTGCCGGAGCTGGAGCTGTCGTCGATTGCGACCCGCCTCGGCAAAAAGACCATCGACGTCGAGGGTCTGTGCAAGAGCTGGGACGGCGTGACCTACATCCGCGATTTCGACATGACGATCGCGCGCGACGACCGCATCGGCATCGTCGGACGGAACGGCACCGGAAAATCCACGTTCCTGCGTCTGCTCACCGGTCAGGCGCAGCCGGACAGCGGCACGATTTCCTACGGTGAGACCGTCAAAATCGGCTACTTTTCGCAGGACTGCAGCCACATGGACGACAATCAGAAGGTGATCGAGTTCATCCGCGACATCGCGGAGACCGTCAACACGCCGGACGGAAAGATCTCCGCCTCGCAGATGCTGGAGAAGTTCCTGTTCACCGGCGAGATGCAGTGGACGCGCATCGGCGATCTGTCGGGCGGCGAGCGGCGGCGTCTGTATCTGCTCAGCGTCATCATCGACGCGCCGAACATTCTGCTGCTCGACGAGCCGACCAACGATCTGGATATCGAGACGCTGAACATTCTGGAAAACTACCTGACGGTGTTCGAGGGTGCGGTGGTCGCGGTCTCGCATGACCGCTACTTCCTCGACAAGATCGCAAACCGCATTTTTGAGTTCCGCAAGGGCGGCGAGGTGCGGCAGTATCTCGGAAACTATGCGGACTATGAACAGAAGCGCGGTGCGGACAGCGCGCTGATCTCCGCTCCGGTACAAAAGCAGGAGAAAAAGAAAGCCGCCGCACCCAAGAAAAAGCTCAGCTACAAGGAGCAGTACGAGTACGACCATCTCGAGGAGGAGATCGAGAAGCTGGAGGGCGAGGCCGCGGCGATTGAGGCGGAGCTTCCGCAGGCGGCGACGGATTTTGTCCGTCTGCAGGAGCTGACCGAGCGCAAACAGGCGCTCGAGGAGGAGATCGAGGCCAAGACCGAGCGGTGGCTCGAGCTGCAGGAGCTGGTCGAGTCGTTCGGCTGATCACAGCACGCGCTTGGCGAAACCCAGACCGATCAGCATCAGACCGCAGATCAAGGAGCGCAGTTTCTCGCTCCGGATCGGGATGCGGGAGGCGGCGCGGCTGCCGAAATACACCGAGAGGTAGCCGCAGACCAGTCCGATGACAAAGCGGAGAATCAGTCCGGTGAAGTTTGTCGAGATGCTCAGTCCGCCGATCAGCGAGTCGATCGAGACCGGAATGGCGAGCACAAACGCCTCGGACGGAGACAGGGTCTTGTTTCCGTCGGCGTCCGCCTTGGTGTAGTCGCGGCTGATCTCCGCCGTCCGGCGCAGGTGTCCGGGCAGCCGGTGGGAGAGCCGGGCGAGCAGCTCGGATCCGAAGCCGCTGACGATCTGCAACAGACCGATGCACACGAGCGCGATGCACCCGATCCAGCGGATGGTATTTTCGGGCAGTCCGCGGAACAGCAGACCGCTGCCGAAGGCGGACAGGACGAGAAAGCCGCTGCTGACACACGCCATGACCGCGCACGATCGGGGCTGGATGCGGATGCCGGACGCACCGCAGGCGACGGCGGCGAACATGACATCCGCGGTGACTGCGAGAATAATCAGAATATCCATGGACAGACCTCCGTTCTGCGGAGGCCGCAAAAAAACCGCTCTCCGCGAAAGCAGGATATGCAGTCGCACGGGGAGCGGTTCGTTTTGTCTGTTGAAATGGATTTAGTAGACCTTCCAGTAGGCGGCGAAGTACGGCGGCATCTCGGTGCCTCCGCCGAAGTCGTGGGTCTGTCCGGTGATCAGGTCGATCGCACGTCCCGCCTGTGCATCAAAGTGCGCGATGAACGGCTCGGAATCCGCGTTGATTGCGACCATGACGCGCTCGTCCTCAAACTTGCGCTCGAAGATGACCTGCTTGTTGGTCAGAAGACGGCTGGTGAAATCGCCGTAGCACAGCGCCTTGGAGGACTTTTTCGCCTCGGCGAGCTTGGCGATGAATTCGGTGAGCTGATTGAACTCCGGCTGATCGAAGCTCGGACGCAGGGCGTCGTCTCCGTCCTGTTTGAGACCCGTTGCGCCCCACTCACTGCCGTAGTAGATGCACGGAATGCCCGGCATACCGATCATCAGCGCGTAGATCAGCGGGAGATGGTGCTCATCCTGCAGGATGGAGGCGACACGGGTGACATCGTGGTTGTCGACAAAGGAGAGCAGGTGCTGGCCCTTGTACAGCGTCCAGTACTCCGGACCGAACTGACGGAGCAGAGAATGCGTGATCTCGAACATGTTCATCGAGTTGAACGACGAGTACAGACCCTTGTAGCAGTCGTAGTTGGTGCAGGAGTGCAGCATGCCCGGCTGGAGGAAAGGGTTGTAGTCGCTGCTCATGACCTCGCCGACGAGGAAGAAATCCTGCTTGACCGAGTCGCAGAACGAGCGCAGACGGCGGATGAAGTCCTTATCCAGACAGTAGGCGACATCCAGACGCAGGCCGTCGATGTCAAATTCCTCGACCCAGCCGCGGACGCTCTCGAGCAGGTATTGGATGACCTCCTCGTTGCGCAGATTCAGCTTGACCAGCTCGTAGTGGCCTTCCCAGCCCTCGTACCAGAAGCCGTCGTTGTAGTTGGAATTGCCGTCGAAATTGATGTGGAACCAGTCCTTGTATGGGGAGTCCCACTTTTTCTGCTGAACGTCCTGAAATGCCCAGAAGCCGCGTCCGACATGGTTGAACACGCCGTCGAGCACGATGCGGATGCCTTTGTCGTGCAGGACGCTGCACATTTCGGCAAACTGTTCATTGGTGCCGAGGCGGCAGTCGATTTTTCGGAAATCGCGGGTGTCGTAGCCGTGGCTGTCGGATTCAAAGACGGGGGAGAAATACACGGCATTGCAGCCGGTTGATACGATATGATCCGCCCAGTCGGCGACCTTTTGGATGCGGTTTACCGGGATGCCGTCGTTCTGACGCGGCGCGCCGCAGAAGCCGATGGGGTAGATCTGATAGAATACACTTTCGTACGCCCACATAGTGAGTGTCCTCCTTATTGCATAGGGTATAAGCTATTATACCATACGGCGGCGAAATACACAAATTCAGATGAAGAAAATCTCAAAAAATAGACAGAGTGTCTGGGAATGCGGACAACTTGAGCGGGGAATTTCCATAAAAAAACAGACAGAGTGCGTCCGGCGGACACACTCTGTCGAGGAAAGATTATTTCTTTTTGGAGCGGGCGAAGCTGAGGATCAGTGCGAGCATGGCAAAGGCGATCACCATCCAGACGGTGAGCATCAGCGGTCCGCGCGGTGCGAACATATCGTAGTAGCCCTTGAGGTAGATGACCGCGATGATGAGCGGGACACCGATGCGCATGTACTGGCGGATAACGTGCGGGAAGCGCATGCCGGTGCCGGTGTCCGCCTCCTTGAGGAACTTGTCCCATCCCCAGCCGTTTTTCTTGGTACAGAACAGGACGAACAGCATGCTGCCGAGCGGCAGGATGTTGTAGGAGACCAGGAAGTCCTCGAGATCCATGATCGTGCTGCCATCGCCGAGCGGCTGGATGCCGGACAGAATGTTGAAGCCGAGCACCGCCGGAAGAGACAGCAGGATGATGCCGATGATGTTGACCGCAACCGACTTTCTGCGCGTCCATCCGAACAGCTCCATGGAGACCGAGATGATGTTCTCAAACACGGCGATAACGGTGGACAGGGCAGCAAACGACATAAAGACGAAGAACGCTGTACCCCACAGACGGCCGCCCGTCATGTGGTTGAATACGTTCGGCAGGGTGATGAACAGCAGGGACGGGCCGGAATCCGGCTGGACGCCGTAGGCGAAGCACGCCGGAATGATGATGATGCCCGCCATCAGTGCGACGAAGGTGTCGAGACACATGACGTTGAGCGCCTCACCGGTCAGGCGGCGGTCCTTGCTGAGGTAGCTGCCGAAGATCTCCATGTTGCCCATGCCGACGCTGAGCGTGAAGAACGCGTGCGACATCGCGGCGAACAGGACGTTGCCGAAGCCGATTTCCTTGATCTTGCCGAGGTCCGGAACCAGATAGAAGCGCAGACCCTCCGACATGTTCGGCAGAACCAGAGAGTGCACCGCGAGCACGATCATCAGGACGATCAGACAGAGCATCATGACCTTTGTGATGCGCTCGACGCCGTTCTGCAGACCGCGTGCGCACACGCCGAACGAAATCAGGACGGCGATCACCATGAAGAGCGCCATCTGCGTCGGAGACTGGAGCATCTGCGAAAAGCGCTCACCAATCTGCTCCGCGCTCTGTCCGGCAAGTCCGCCGGTCAGCGAGCGGAGGGCGTAGTTGATCATCCATCCCGCGACCATCGTGTAGAACATCATGAGCAGATAGTTGCCGGCGATGGAAAACCAGCGGAAGCGGTGCCAGGATGTACCGGCCGGCTCGAGGGTGTCGAACGCGCTGGCGACACTGCGCTGACTGCCGCGTCCGACGGCGAACTCACTGATCAGAATCGGCCATCCCAGAATGGCGAGACAGACCAGATAGAGCAGGATAAAGGCGGCGCCGCCGTTCTGGCCGCAGATGTACGGGAATTTCCATACATTTCCGAGACCGATCGCGCAGCCGGCAGAGACCAGGATAAATCCCAGCCGCGTGCCGAAATTTTCTCTCTTATCCATATTTCTTCCTCCTTTGTATGTTAAAATGAGTATACCATACTGCATGGGGAAAGGAAAGAAAAACATGCGGGAGAGGGAAAAATTGGAAGAGAAGAGGAAGGACGGGAAAATTCATAGAAATTTTTCAAATCCTCTTGCAATCCGGATGAGAACCTGATAAAATAATTAATCGAAAACGGCCAATCCTCTGCTCACCGAGATGCGGGGCGCATCCGCCGCGGCGCTGGAAGGTTGCAAATCTTCGACAACAGCGGTGCGGAACGTGTTTTAAAAGAGGCAAGATTGTCTAGATTGAGAGGAGTATTATACGATGGACTTAGTTAAGGTTCTCGCAGACCAGCAGATCAAGACCGACCTGCCGGAGCTCAAGATCGGCGATACCGTCAAGGTACACGCTAAGATCAAGGAAGGTAACCGCGAAAGAATTCAGATCTTCGAGGGTACCATTATCGCTATGAAGCATAGCGGCATCAACAAGACCGTTACCGTCAGACGTATCTCTTACGGTGTCGGCGTTGAGAAGACCTTCCCGGTACATTCCCCGAACATTGCAAAGTTCGAGGTTGTCCGCCATGGTAAGGTTCGCCGTGCGAAGCTGTACTACCTGCGCGACAGAGTCGGCAAGGCGGCAAAGGTTCAGGAGAAGCTCTAATTCAGAGCGTGATACAGAACCACGAAGGAGAGAACGTCAGTTCTCTCCTTTTTTCTTTTCGGGAGGGACGTATGACAATCTGGGTGGATGCAGACGGATGTCCGGTGATTCGGGAGATCGAACAGACCGCGCGGCGGTATGCGATCCGGGTCGTCCTGCTGTGCGACACAAACCATGTCCTGCATAGCGGATACAGCGAGATCGTCGTGATCGGCGCAGGTGCGGATGCGGTGGATTTTGCACTGGTCAACCGCTGTCAGGCGGGGGACATTGTGGTGACGCAGGACTACGGCGTGGCGGCGATGGCGCTCGCGCGCGGCAGTGCGGCGATACATCAGAGCGGCGAGTGGTACACCGACGACAACATCGACGCGATGCTGTTCCAGCGACATCAGTCGGGAAAACAGCGGCGCGCGTCCGGAAAACACCATCTGCGCGGGCCGCGCAGACGGACCAAGGCGGACGATGTGCGCTTTGCCGCGTCGCTCGACCGGCTGATCCGTCAGATGCGCGCGGAATAAAATGAAGGACAGGGGAGACCCTGTCCTTCTGTGCTGTTCGGAAAACCAATCAGATGCGCTGACTCAGCTCGGTGATCTGCGCATGGGTGGCAAGACCGGCGGTAAATGCGGTCGCACTGCCGGCGGCGATGCCCTTGCGGAACGCATCGACATAGCTGCCGCGCTCCATGTATCCGGCGAGGAATCCGGCAACCATCGAGTCGCCCGCGCCGATGGTGTCCACGACATCGCCGGCCGGTGCCGGTGCGGCGAGGACATGACCTGCCTCGGTGACGAGCAGCGCACCGCGCGCTCCCATCGAAACCAGAACGTTGCGCGCGCCCTCCTCCTGCAGGTGCTGGGCACAGCAGACAATGTCGTCAAACTCGCTCAGCGGACGGGAGAACAGTTCGCTCAGCTCCTGAAGGTTCGGCTTGATCAGATACGGGTGATAGGCGAGCGTGCGGCGGAGCAGGAAGCTCGTCGCGTCGACGACAACCTGAATCTTTTCGGTGTCAACCTTGTCGAGGATCTGCTCGTAGATATCCTGCGGCACGGAAGCCGGAATGCTGCCTGCGAGCACCAGCGTGTCGCCTGCCTTGAGCTTCTCCAGACGCATCATGAGCTGGCTCAGCTCCTTCTCCTGAATGACCGGTCCCTTGCCGTTGATCTCGGTCTCCAGACCGCTCTGCAGCTTAACATTGATGCGGGAAAATCCGGCGGGGAGACGGATGAAGTCGGTCTCACAGCCCAGCTCCTTCATGCCGCTCTCGATGTAGTCACCGGTGAAGCCGGCGATGAAGCCGAGGGCGATGTTCGGGATACCCATGCGGCTGAGGACGATGGAGACATTGACGCCCTTGCCGCCGACAAGGATGCTCTCCGTATCGATGCGGTTGAGCTGGCCGACCTGGAAGTTGTCGACCTGAATGCTATAATCCAGAGAAGGATTGAAGGTAACAGTATAAATCACAGTTTTTTCACCTCAATGATTGTAGTTTCGTTGGCATAAACGGAATAGGTGTGCGGACCGACCGTCGTGAGAATGGTCGCCTCTGCGAGGGGGGCGAACGTCAGCGTGGCGGTCGTATCGAATTTGGAGGAGTCGGCGAGGACATAGCAGCTGCGGCAGCGGTGCATCGCCTGCGTCTTGACGGCGGCCTCGTTGATCTCGGGCGTGGTGTACCCCGCCTTGAGGCTGATGCCGTTGACTCCAAAAAATCCCTTGGTAAAGTTGAAGCGGGACAGCTCGCTCAGCGCAGTGGCGCCGACAACCGCCTCGGTGACCGGTTTGACCTCGCCGCCGAGCTGAATCACATGACAGCCCGTGCGGGCGAGTGCGCGCGCATGTCCGAGTCCGTTGGTCACAAACGTGACATCGGTCGCAGTCAGATAGTCCGGAATCAGACCGGTGGTCGTTCCGGCGTCCAGAAAGACGACGTCGCCGTTTTCAATCATGCCGGCGGCGTGTGCGGCGAGCGCGCGTTTTTCCTCCTGATTGAGATCGTGCTTGGTCTGCATATCGTGGTCGTGGCTCAGGTAGCTCGAGAGCGCGGTGGCGCCGCCGTGTACCTTGAGCAGCAGACCCTGCCGGTGCAGGGTGGTCAGATCGCGGCGGATGGTGGATTCCGATGCGCCGAGATGCTGGGTCAGCTCGGTGACGCTGACCGCCTGCTTTTCGTTCAGGAGGTTCAAAATCGCCCGAAAGCGTTCTTCCGTTAGAATGAGCAATCCCCCCTGTTCGAATGATTCTAACACAAGTATACCTGTATTTTTCCAGTTGGTCAATCAAAATACGTCGCCTTCTGCTCCAAAATCGGTCAGAGATTTTTGTGCAACTCGTGCAAAATACAGCGGAAATTGCCGATAATCATCGACAAAACCATTGTGTTTCCCAAAAAGAACAACAGAAAACCGCAAAAAAAGAACAGCCAAATGACTGTTCTTGATTGTTTTATTCGGGGAAATACGGCCGCAGGAGCGGATGGATGCGGCAGTGGGAGACCGCGTCGGGGAAGTCGGAGACAATGCGCGCGGCACACCGGCGGCAGAATCGCCCGCGCTCGGCGGGATTCCGGCTGAGCAGCTGCTTGTAGCCCCAGAGATGGGTGAAGCGGGTCTGCGGGGAGAACAGGTCGGGGAGTTCGGACAGACTGCGGATCGGGATGCCGTGCTGTGCGGCGCACAGGGCGAGCACGCGCTGTTCGGCAAAGACCATGTAGTGGAGCGGGTGCCGTCCGCGGGCGGATTGGACAAAATCCAGCGCTTCGCGGACATAGTCCCGGCGCAGGGATTCCGAACCGAAATAGCACAGCGCGGTGTTGCAGGCGGGCTGGGAGAAATCCCATCCGTCCGGAAACCGGTAGCCCTCCGCACAGACAAACGTGCCCGGGTCGGGATAGATGTCGGGGTTCAGCTCCTCGCGGTGGATGACGGCGAGTTCGGCGCCGTCCAGCACATCGGCGAGATCCTCCCACACGATGAAGTCCGTGTCGATCATGACGCAGGGTGCAGGAACGGTGCCGAGGGCGTACAGCTTGCCCGCCGCCCAGAAGGTCGAGGGGTCGACCTGATAGGGAACGGCGTCCAAAATACAGTCGATGCCGCCGTCCCACAAAAAATCAAGACCGTACGCGCGGAAATACCGCTCTCCCATACGGTCTGTGATCATCCGGATGGAGCCGCCGATGCGGCGCCACTCCAGCGCGGATAAAATGGTGCAGAACAAATCGAAGTCGGTCACGGAAAGCGGCCGGCCGGGGTGCGCCATGCAGAACGGGCGCGACCAGAAGGTGTGAAAGGCGTTCATCAGATTAGATCAATGCCGTATCCGCCGAGCAGATGCATATCCGAGGTGTAATGCGGTGCTTCGGGGAAGGCGGAGACCGGTGCACTAGAGACCGCATTGGAGCCGGAGGTGAGCAGGTACGAACCGGAGGACATCTGATACTCGTACTCATATTCGTACATAGTCCGTCCCGAGCCGGAGGTGAGCCGGTAGGAACCGGAGGTACGGTAGGAGCCGGAGCCTGTCAGCGTCATGACCGTCTCGCCGATGACCTCCGGCTGCGGCTCGACGACGACCTGATGCGCGCGCGTGACATACTGCGCGGCGCCCGGGCGGTACTGCACGGCGGGAGCGGCGGTTGTCTGCGGCTGGACGACACCGCGGTCCTCGTCAAAGGCGCGGGCAGCGATGGCGCGGAAGTCCTGCTGCTGTTCAAACGGGTCACATGGCTGGACAGGCTGGGGCGCGGTCGGCTGGACGATCGGAGACGGCGCAGGAGAAGCGGTATTCTGCATCTGTTTATGGCGCTCATAGCTTGCGGCATCCATAGCGCATCCGTTGACCATATGGATACCGGAGTACATCTCCGCGATGGATTTGACCTTGTTTTCCTGTTTCGCCATGTTGTGACACTCCTTGCTCAGCGATGTTATAAAACAAGTATACTGGATTTCCGCCGAAATAACAAGCGGAAACAGGGGGACAAAACAAACATTTCAGCCGCACAACTGTACAGTAACAGTTGAATGATCGAATAAAAGACACCGATCCTGCCTTTTTGAAAGACAAGACCGGTGAAAATGGTGAAAAGCGGATATTCAGCGGGAGGTCGGGCGGGACTTGCGCTTTGCCGGACGGCGGGGTGCATGCGCGCCCTTTCGGCGGCTGTCGATGCGCGGCTTTTTCTCGGCCGGTGCGTGTGCAGCCTTGGATTTCTCCCCGCGGACGCCGTGGGACGGCTTGGAGGACTTGGCCGGCTTGACCGCGCCGCGCTTGGGTTTGCGCGCCTCGGTTTTCTCCGGACGGGTTTCCTCCGGCGCGGATCTGGTGTCCGACGGCTCATAGACGCGGACATCCGTCTTGTGACCGCCGATCTTGGTGCCGTTGACCTTCTTGATGACGAGGTTTTTGAACTTGCTCGGCACCTCGACGAGGCTGTATTCGCCGTAGCAGTAGATTTTCTGAATCATCTTGCCCGGGATGCGCGTGGCATCGGCGATGGCGGCGATGAGGTGGTTGGGCGCGACACGCTGATACCGTCCGACGCTGAAGCGCAGGCGGACATAGCCGCTCGGCACGGGCGGAAGCGGGGAGCCCTGCTGTTTTCCGTTGTTCTTGGGCAGATACAGCTCGGGGACGTTGTCCATCTCCTGACGCAGAAGCAGCTCGAGCAGGGCGTTTGCGAGATGCTCCGCGCTGTGACCCTCCTGCATGAGACGGACGATCAGCTCGCCGCTCTCCGGATTGTCCTTCTGTTCCAGCTGGGTGCGCAGCTGTTCGAGCAGCTGGTCGCGCTTTTTCTGGGCGATGTCCTGAATGTCCGGCAGGGACAGGCGCTCGATCTTCGCACCCGTGAAGCGGGAGATGTCGCGCAGCTGGCCGACCTGACGGCGCCCTGCGGCGAGCGTATACGACACGCCCTCTTTTCCGGCTCTGCCGGTTCGTCCGATGCGGTGGATATAGAACTCGTAGTCCTGCGGGATGTCGTAGTTGTAGACCGCATCGACATCGTCGACGTCAATGCCGCGCGCGGCGACATCGGTGGCGATGAGCAGCGGAGTGCGTCCGGACTTGAACGCGTTCATGACCGCCGTGCGCGCCTCCTGCTTGAGGTCGCCGTGCAGGCAGGAGCAGTGGAAGCCGTGCTCGGTGAGGTAGCATCCCAGCTCCTCGACCATCTTTTTGGTGTTGCAGAAGATGAGCGCGAGCTTGGGCTCATGCGTGTGCAGGAGCAGGCCGAGTGCGTCGCTCTTTTTGCCGAGCGGAACCTCATAGTAATACTGACGTATGGTGTCAATTGTGCGGGTGTCGCCGGAGGCGGTCTCGATCATGACCGGATCGGTCTGGAACTGACTCGTGATGTCGAGAATCGCCTGCGGCATGGTCGCCGAGAACAGCAGGGTCTGATGGTCTCCGGGGACAAAGGTGAGGATGCTCTCGATGTCCTCGCGGAAGCCCATGTCGAGCATCTCGTCCGCCTCGTCGAGCACGACCATCGAGAGATCGTCCAGACGGAGCGTATGGCGGTGGATGTGGTCCATCACGCGGCCGGGGGTGCCGATGACAATCTCGGCGCCGCGGCGCAGGCGCGGAATCTGGTTCTGAATCGGCTGTCCGCCGTAGACACAGACCGTGCGCACACCCTCGGTGTAGCGAGTCAGGCGGCGGATCTCATCGCAGACCTGCATCGCCAGCTCGCGCGTCGGACAGAGGACGAGTACCTGTGTGTTTTTGGAATCCGGGTGCTTGAGGCAGGTCTCGACGGCGGGAATGCCGAACGCCATGGTCTTTCCGGTGCCGGTGTGCGACCGGCCGATGACATCGTGTCCGGAGAGGACGGCGGGAATTGCCTGCGCCTGAATCTCCGTCGGTGCGGCAAAGCCGGCCTCGCGCAGGGCGCGGAGCACGCCGTCGGAGAGGGATAACTGGTCAAAGGTGACCGGTGTAGTTGCTTCTGACAAAAAGGGTTCCTCCTATCGTGATTCTATCAGAGCCGCGCGGCTGTGCGCCGGCGGATACCTTCATGAAAAAAGACGGACCGAGAATGCCCGTCCGTATCAGTATAGCTTCTTTCTTCCGCAACGTCAATCAAAATCAACCGAACGGGCAGAAAAAATGCTGAATTGGACAGTTTGCACCCCGGAACAATGGGAATTCTTGGGGGAAATGTGCGCAAAACCTGTCGGATATGCAGAAACGCCGGAACACGGGGCGGATGCCCGGCATTCCGGCGCGGTCTGTTGTTATGTGTTTGACTCGGTGTAAAGACAGATTACTTTACAGCGGCGAGCAGAGCGTCAACACGGTCGGTTTTCTCCCACGAAACGCCCAGATCCTCGCGTCCCATGTGGCCGTACGCCGCGAGCTGGCGGTAGATCGGCTTACGCAGGCCGAGGTCGCGGATGATCGCGCTCGGACGCAGGTCAAAGACCTGGGAGACGGCATCCGACAGCTTGTCGTCGGAGACGGTGCCCGTGCCGAAGGTGTCGACGCGGATGGAAACCGGCTGTGCCACGCCGATGGCGTAGGCGAGCTGAATCTGGCACTTGGTGGCGAGCTTCGCCGCGACGATGTTCTTGGCGATGTAGCGCGCCGCGTAGGCCGCGGAGCGGTCGACCTTGGTCGGATCCTTGCCGGAGAATGCGCCGCCGCCGTGCGGAGCGGAGCCGCCGTAGGTGTCGACGATGATCTTGCGTCCGGTCAGACCGGAGTCGCCCTGCGGACCGCCGACGACAAAGCGTCCGGTCGGGTTGACAAAGATGCGGGTGTTCTCGTCGAACAGGTCGAACGGCAGGGTCGGCTTGATGACGTCCTCGATCATGTCGTGACGGATCTGCTCGAGCGAGACGGTCGGCTCGTGCTGGGTGGACAGGACGACCGTGTCGATATGGATCGGCTTGTCGTCCGCGTCGTACTCGACGGTGACCTGGGTCTTGCCGTCCGGACGGAGGTAGGTGTGGGTGCCGTTCTTGCGGACCTCGGCGAGGCGGCGCGCCATCTTCTGTGCGAGGGAGATCGGGAGCGGCATGAGCTCCGGCGTCTCGTCGCAGGCGTAGCCGAACATCATGCCCTGGTCGCCGGCGCCGACGTCCAGCTCGTCCTGACCGTCGCCGCGGGTCTCGAGCGCGCAGTCGACACCCATCGCGATGTCGGGGGACTGCTTGTCCAGCGAGGTGATGACCGCGCAGGTGTCGCAGTCAAAGCCGTACTTGGCGCGGTCGTAGCCGATGTCGCGGACGACGCCGCGGGCAACCTCCGCGATGTCGAAGGACGCGGTGGTGGAGATTTCGCCCATGACCGAGACCAGACCGGTGGTCACGGTTGTCTCGCAGGCGACGCGGGCGTTCGGGTCCTGCGCAAGAATGGTATCAAGGATGGCATCCGAAATCTGATCGCAGATTTTGTCCGGATGACCTTCCGTAACGGATTCGGAAGTAAATAAGTATTTAGCCATATCAGTTCCTCTCTTTCTTGCCTTGGTGAGCGGTGCGGTATGCAATAAAAAAACGCCCGTCCCGATGGACAGAGCGCGAAACAAACCTCATCTCTCGATTCTGTACACCGTCGGAATTGGCACCTTGCATCTGCAGGTTGCCGGGTTTCATAGGGCCGCTCCCTCCACCGCTCTTGATAAGGGTATTGAATTATTGGTAATATGATAATTCTTTTTTGGGCAACTGTCAAGGAAAAAGCCGAAGAATTAACAATATTTCAATATTGTACAAAAATTAATTGATTCAGCCGTTGATTTATGGTATATTTGAAGAACAAAGTAACAAATACGGTTGAAATACCATGATCATACGATGGAGTTTGAGGAGGAGTAAGAGTTATGGACATTTCTTCTATTTTCACACACCCGGAATCGCAGATTGCCTGCCGTTCCCAGCGCGAGACCATGACGTACGGGGAACTGTACAAGAGGAGTGAAAATCTGGCGAAGGAATTGATTTCGCGCGAGGCCAAGCGCGTACTGGTATACGGACACAAGGAATGCATGATGCTGGTCGCATTCATCGCGTGCCTGCGCGCGGGCGTCACCTATATCCCGGTCAGCACCGGTCTGCCGCACGACCGTCTGGTGGATATCGCCAACGCTTCGGGCGCGGACATGGTTCTGTGTTCCATCGGACGCGGATTCTCCGGATCCAACAAGATCCCGAAGGAGAACATCAAAAAGCTGTCCCAGAACCCGCCGGAAAAGCCGGTGGAGCTTCCGGAGACCATCGACGGCGGCAAGCTGGCGTATGTGATCTTCACCTCCGGTGCGTCCGGCATCCCGCGCGGCATCGAGGCGACGCGCGACAACCTGAACAACTTTATCAACTGGGTGGACACGACGTTCACGCTCTCCGTCACACCGGCGCGCGTGCTCAACATGTCCATGCTGTCCATCGACCACTCGATGGTGGATGTCTACTATGCGCTGACCCACGGACATACGCTGATCATGACCGAGCAGGAGCTCAAGGAGGATCACGGCACGCTGTTCCGCCACTTCCAGACCGTCAATCCGCACGCCATCGTGACCACCCCGTCGGTCGCGGAGTACTGTCTGGAGCGCAAGAACTTCAACGCCGAGCTGATGCCGGCGCTCGAGGTCATCTATCTGATGGGCGAGGCACTGCACCGCGTGACCCCGAAGTCGCTGCATGAGCGCTTCCCGAACATCACGATCATCAACGCCTACGGTCCGACCGAGGCGACCTGCAACGTCAGCTCCTGCGTCATCACGCCGGAGATGTGCGACGCACCGATTCCGATCGGCGAGATGGACAAGAGCGCGACCGAGATCGTCGTGATGGATCCGAAGGGCGACACGGTGCTCGAGGACGAAAACGAGGGCGAGATCGTCCTGATCGGACCGAGCGTCACGGCGGGCTACACCGACGGCGCGACCGGCGGATTCTGTGAGATCGGCGGCAAGCGCGCCTACCGCACCGGAGACATCGGCGTCGTGCGCGACGGCAAGCTGTACTGGATCGCGCGCAAGGACTCGCAGGTCAAGGTCGGCGGCTATCGTCTGGAGTCCAGCGACGTGGAGATCAACATCTGCCGCATCGACGGCGTCATCGCCTGCGGCGTCATCGTACAGTACGGCCATCTGGTCGCCTATGTCACGCTGGACAAGGAAAAGCAGATGACACCGGGTCAGATCCGCATGGCGGCGCGTCAGTATCTGCCGCAGTACATGATTCCGGGCGTTGTACGCATTCTGGATTCCATGCCGATGAACGACAAGGGCAAGCTCGACCGCGAGCAGCTGGCGAAGCTGTAACAAGACGAAACCGAACCGTAGTTTCCATCCCCATGCGGGGTGGAAACTGCGGTGTTTTTTGGGAATGGAGGTGCCGGTTTGAAGAAAATTGTGGTGATCGGCGCGGGAATATCCGGCCTGACGGCGGGAATTTACGCGAGGAAACAGGGCTTTGATGTTGCGATTTATGAGAAAAACGCGGTTCCGGGCGGCGAGTGCACCGGATGGGACCGGAAGGGATATCACATCGACAACTGCATCCACTGGATGATGGGATGCAGCGGAACAAGTTCGCTGAACCGAATCTGGCGCACGGTCGGTGCGATCGACGACACGACCAAGCTGGTGCCGCTCGGCAGCATGTACCGCTCGGAGCTGGGCGGGGAGCACATCACGCTGTGGAAGGACATCGAGCGGACGCGGAAGGAACTGCTCAAGCTGTCGCCGGAGGATGCCGGTGAGATCAACGACCTGATCAACATGTGCAAACTTGCGATGAAGGTGGAGATTCCGGCGGACAAGCCGCCCGAGCTGATGAAGCCGCTGGATTTAACCAAACTCGCGCTGACCTCCCGCGCGGCGATCAAGCTGTTCCAGCACTACAACGGGATGGACACCGGCGATCTGATGGAGAAATTCCGCCATCCGCTCATCCGGTGTATGCTCTCGGACTTCTGCACGAAGGACTCCACTGCGTCCTCGTTTGCGCTGGCGTACGGCAACTTCATCGCGGGGGACGGCGGACTGCCGCGCGGCGGCTCGCGTGCGATGGCACTGCGCATGGCAGAGACGTTCACCGGTCTGGGCGGCGCGCTGTACTGCGGCTGTCCGGTTCGGAAGATTGTGACCGGCGAAGGTCGCGCGTCGGGCGTCCTGCTCGAGGACGGAACGACGGTCGGGGCGGACTACATCGTGCCGGCGTGCGATCTGAACTTCACCTATCAGACCCTGCTCGGGACGCAGTATCTCGATCCGGTCATGAAGGAGTTTTACGAGAAGCGCGAGGCGTATCCGGTCTACGGCATGTTTCAGGCGGCGTACGCGGTCGAGATGGAGACCAACGCGATCGAGACCGAGATCATGATGGAGGCGCCGTACATGGAGGACGCGCCGTGGATGGCCGACCGCATCACGGTCAAGAGCTACGCCTACGAGCCGTCGTTCGCGCCGGAGGGCAGGCAGATTGTGCAGGTGCTGTTTCCGATGCAGGAGGCGGGCTATGACTTCTGGAAAACCCTGTCCCAGCGTCCGGAGGTGTACCGCGAGGCGAAATTTGCGCTGGCGGTCCGCCTGATGAAGAAGATCGAGCGGCGGTTCCCGATTTACGAGAACAAGCTCCGACTGCTCGACTGCTGGACGCCGGTGACGTACGAGCGGTGGTGCAACGCGTACAAGGGCTACAATCAGGCGTATATGCCGACCAAACAGAGCAGAAAGGAGAGTCCGTCCCCGTATGTGGAGGGACTGGACAACATCGTGCTCGCCGGTCAGTGGCTCAGCCCGCCGGGCGGTCTGCCGAGTGCGGCGATTGTCGGCAAGTTCGCGGTACAGCGGATTCTGCACAAGGAAAACCGGAAAATAACGATCTGAAAACAGGGGACGATGGGCATCCGGCCGATGGCGCGGGGCTTATCGTCCTCTTTGTCGGTTTTCCGGCCGGATGTTCCGGAAAACGGCGCGGAATGATCGGAACAGGGTGTTAAAAACCCGCTTCAATTTTGTCGAAAGGTTGGAATAATCGACGAAATCATGAAAAAATGGCAGAAAAACCGCGGCTTCACAGTTGACGAATGCTTCGAATCTGATTAAGATATATTAGGAAATGATACAACGAATAAACCACATGGTGCAGATCTGCACAAGAAAGATTGAAGGAACGGTTTAAAGGTACTACTGATATGAATGTGTATTTAGGAATTGATATCGGATCGACAACTGTCAAGCTGGTTGCCGTCGGCAGAAACGAGGCGACCGGCCGTTCGGAAATCCTGTACAAGAAGTACGAGCGGCATTTCTCCAAGGTACGCGAAAAGGCCTGCGAGATGCTGATGGATGCCAAGGACATCATCGGGGACGCTGACCTCCGCGTCGCGATCACCGGTTCGGCCGGACTTGGCGTCGCCAAGGCGAGCGGCGTCGACTTCGTGCAGGAGGTCTTTGCGACGAGAAAATGCGTCGGACGGTTTGTCCCGCAGGCGGACGTTGTCATCGAGCTGGGCGGCGAGGACGCCAAGATCGTGTTCCTGACCGGACAGCTGGAAGAGAGAATGAATGGCACGTGTGCCGGCGGCACGGGTGCCTTTATTGACCAGATGGCGGTTCTGCTCGACGTCACCTCGTCCGAGCTGGATCAGCTGGCACAGCATGCCGAGCGTCTGTATACCATCGCCTCCCGCTGCGGCGTATTCGCCAAGAGCGACATCCAGCCGCTGCTCAACGAGGGCGCGCGCAAGGAGGACGTCGCGGCGTCGATTTTCCAGGCGGTCGTCAACCAGACCCTGACCGGTCTGGCACAGGGACGCGAGATCGAGGGCGATGTGCTGTTCCTCGGCGGTCCGCTGTTCTTCTTCAAAGCCCTGCAGAAGCGGTTTCAGGAGACGCTCGGTCTGAGCGATGAGCACGCGCACTTCCCGGATCTCGCGCCGTATGCGATTGCGGCGGGTGCGGCATGCTACGCGGAGGAGAACACGACGGCGGTTTACAGCTATGACGAGCTGATGGACACCCTGCAGAAGGCCGCCGGCGTCAAGGTCGCGGCCGCGACGCTCGATCCGCTGTTCCGCTCCGAGGCAGAGTACGAGGAATTCTGCCGCCGCCACAACTCCACCGACATCATGCGCGAAAACGTCACGATGTACAAGGGCGACGCGTATCTCGGCATCGACTGCGGCTCGACCACGACCAAGCTCGTGCTGATCGGCGCCGACAAGCAGATGCTGTACAACTATTACAGCCCGAACAAGGGCAATCCGGTCGACGTCGTGCGCGACCAGCTGCGGGAGCTGTACAGACTGTGCGGCGACCGTGTCCGCATCCGCGCCTCCGCGGTCACCGGCTACGGCGAGGCGCTGATTCTCAACGCATTCGGCGTGGATTTCGGTCTGGTCGAGACCATGGCGCACTTCAAGGCGGCCAAGCACTTCGAGCCGGACGTCGACTTCATCATCGACATCGGCGGTCAGGACATCAAGTGCTTCAAGATCGCCAACGACTGCATCGACAATATCTCCCTGAACGAGGCGTGCTCGTCGGGATGCGGCTCGTTTATCGAGACCTTCGCCCGCTCGATGGGTTACAGCGTGCAGGAATTCTGCCGTGTCGGTCTGTTTGCCGAGCATCCGATCGACCTCGGCTCCCGCTGTACGGTATTCATGAACTCCTCGGTCAAGCAGGCGCAGAAGGACGGCGCGGGAATCGATGCGATTTCCTCCGGTCTGTCCGTCAGCGTCGTCAAGAACGCATTATATAAGGTTATCCGCGCACATTCGCCGGACGACCTCGGCAAACACATCGTCGTACAGGGCGGCACCTTCCTCAACGACGCGATTCTGCGCTCGTTCGAGATGGAGGTCGGACGCAATGTCACCCGTCCGGCGATCTCCGGTCTGATGGGTGCCTACGGTGCGGCACTGCACGCGATGGCAAACTGCCCCGAGCAGTCCACGCTCGTCAGCGCGGAGGAGCTTGCAAACTTCACCCACGAGACCAACTCGGTCCGGTGCGGCATGTGCACCAACCACTGCTCGCTGACCGTCTCCAAGTTCCCGGGCGGACGGCGCTTCATCTCGGGCAACCGCTGTGAGCGTCCGCTGGGCGGCGGCGACAAGCTCAAACTGCCGAATCTGTACGACTTCAAGCTGAACAAGCTGCTCTCCTACAAGGAAAAGAGCCGTCCGGGCAAGCTCAAGGTGGGCATCCCGTTCGGTCTGAACATGTTCGAGCTTCTGCCGTTCTGGCACACGATGCTGACCGACCTCGGCTTTGAGGTCGTCCTGTCGGATGTGTCCACGCGCTCGCTGTATGCGCTCGGACAGAACTCCATCCCGTCGGACACGGTCTGCTATCCGGCAAAGCTTATGCACGGCCACATCGAGAACCTGATTCAGAAGGGCGTCGACGCGATTTTCTATCCGTGCATGACCTACAATCTGGATGAGCACCACGCATCCAACTGCTACAACTGTCCGGTCGTCGCCTACTATCCGGAGCTGCTCAAGGCGAACATGCCCCATCTGCGCGAGGTGGATTTCATGATGCCGTTCTTCGAGCCGGACCGCAAGAAGGACTTCATCCGTCTGGCGGGCGATTACTTCTGCAAGAAGTTCAAGCATATCAGCAAAAAGATGGTCAAGCACGCGATTGAGCACGCGTTTGACGAGCTGAATGCGTATTACGCAGTGGTTCGGGAGGCGGGACAGGAGGCGATCCGCTACGCCGACGAGCACGGACTGGAGCTTGCGGTCATCGCGGGACGCCCGTACCATGTCGACCCGGAGATCAACCACGGCATCGACCGGCTGATCCAGTCGTACGGCATGGTCATCGTGTCGGAGGACGCGGTCGCGCCGCTCAGCGATGTGCCGGAGCTGAACGTCTTTAACCAGTGGACCTACCACTCCCGCATGTATGCCGCGGCAAACTACGCCGCGCACAAGGAAAATGCGCAGATCATCCAGCTGGTCTCCTTCGGATGCGGCATCGACGCGATTACCACCGACGAGATGCGCTCGATCACCGAGGAGGGCGGAAAGATCTACACCCAGCTGAAGATTGACGAAATCAACAACCTTGGCGCCGCCAAGATTCGAATCCGCAGTATGATCGCTGCAGTAGAGGAGAGACGCAACCATGCCAGAAAGCCGTGAAATTCCACACGTTCCGTTCACGGAAGAGATGAAAAAAGACTACACCATTCTGGTCCCGAATATGCTTCCGATTCAGATCAAGCTGATTCTGGCACTCATGCGGAATTTCGGCTATCACATGGAGGTTCTCGAGACCGAGGGACCACAGATCGCGGAGACCGGACTGAAGAATGTCCACAACGACACCTGCTATCCGGCGCTGCTCGTCATCGGACAGCTGATCGATGCGCTGGAGTCCGGCGCGTATGATCCTCACAAGGTCGCACTCATGCTGCCGCAGACCGGCGGCGGATGCCGTGCGTCCAACTACATCCATCTGCTGAGAAAAGCCCTGGTCAAGCTGGGATATGACTATATTCCGGTCATCTCGCTCAACTTCTCCGGTCTGGAGAAAAACGCCAACCCGGGCTTTAAGCTGACCATGCCGATGATTATCCAGATCGGCTACGGCGCCCTGCTCGGCGATCTGATCATGATGCTGTACAACCAGTGCCGTCCGTATGTCGTGCACGAGGGCGACGCCGACCGCGCGGTGGATGAGCTGATCCGCAAGATCTCCTCGGACTTCGCCAAGGAGAAAATTCTCCGCTACGGCAAGGTGCGCACGCTGATGGCGCTCGTCGTCAAGCGGTTTGCCCAGATCGAGCTGAAGGACTTCGATTCCAAGCCCAAGGTCGGCATTGTCGGTGAGATCTACGTTAAGTTCTCGCCGCTCGGCAACAACAATCTGGAAAAATTTCTGCTCAGCGAGGGAACCGAGCCGGTACTGCCCGGTCTGATCGACTTCTGCATGTACTGGATCCTCAACCACATCTACGACAGCCAGCTGTACGGACGCTCCGCCAAGACGGCGATTATCATGCGCGGCGCGTACAAGTTCCTGTGCGGCAAGCAGAAGGACATGATTACGATGATCCGCCGAGACGGGCATTTCCGTCCGCCGATGCCGTTTGAGGAGGTCCGCCGGCTCTCGATGGACGTCATCAGCCCCGGCGTCAAGATGGGCGAGGGATGGCTGCTGCCGGGCGAGATGGTCGAGCTGATTAACGAGGGCGTGAACAACATCGTGCTGACCCAGCCGTTCGGCTGTCTGCCAAACCACATCGCCGGCAAGGGCATGGTCCGCCGCATCCGTGAGATCTATCCGCAGGCGAATATCGTCAGCGTCGACTACGATCCGGGCGCGTCCCGCATCAATCAGGAGAACCGCATCAAGCTGATGCTCTCCGCCGCAAAGGAACAGTAGGACAAGTTCGAGGGAGGAATCCGCTCCGGCGGGTTTCTCTCTTTTTGCATCTCACGCGGTTTTCTGCCGGAAAATACAAAAAAACGCCAGATAATGGAGAAATACGGATAAAATACCCGTGGAAAACGGACAGAATGACGGTACTTACCGTTCTTTCATTGTCAAATTTTGTTGCAAGATATTTGTTTTGTGGTATAATAGTTTAAGACATCTGTTTTTATGCGTTTTGTGTAACAAAAATGCGCGCTCTGTGTAGAAAACAGCCGTCGGAAGAGAAGAAGAGAAACAGTTGGTGAAGATATGTATCGCAGAAAGAAACAATTTGTCGAGCTGGGCATCTGCCTGCTCGATTTGATCGCCGTAGTATGCAGTTTGATGATTGCCGGCCTTATCCGCCATGACAGCTTTGAGATGCTGGCCAAACGGGAGAATCTGGTGAGCCTGTTCAGCGTGGTCACCGTCCTGCATATTGCGGTCTTTTATGTTCTCAAGGCCTTTGAGGGATTTTATCACAGAAATGCAAAGGCGGAGCTTCTTTTTTCTGTCAAATTTAATCTGATTCTGGTTGTCCTCGCGATCTTCCTCGGATTCAGCATGAAGAGCGAGGTGTTTACCTCCCGTCTGGTCATGGGATACTTCTTTTTACTGGACACCGTGGCGATGTGTCTGGTCAACCAGATCGTCAAGGCCTTCCGCCACCGGATGCAGAAATGTACCAATCTGTTCGTCGTCACGACGCCCGAGCGGATTGACGAGGTGCTCGACCGGTTCGGCAGCTCCCGCGAGGTTCACTGGAACGTCGTGGGCATCCTGCTGCAGGGGGAGACCGAGCGGCGCGAGGTGCGCGGCATTCCGGTCGTGCCGGACGAGGGCGACGCCTATCTGGACTACGCGACCCTGCATGTGGTGGACGAGGTGTTCATCCATCTCGACGAGTTCCAGAAGCGCGAGGCGTATCTCGAAAAGCTGATTCTGGAGTTTGAGAACATGGGTGTCGTCGTCAACCTCAGCATGGATCTGTTCAACCTGAACAAGCGCGGCGTCAAGCAGGTTTACAAGGTGGAGGACTATTCGGTCATCGCGTTCTCCAGCCGTCTGTTCGACTACCGCATGGTCTTAGCCAAGCGGCTGATCGACATCGTCGGCGCGATTGTCGGTCTGGCGATCACGGTCGTGGTCGGCATCGTGCTCGCGCCGTTCCTGCTGATCGAGTCGCCGGGACCGCTGGTGTTCTGCCAGAACCGCGTCGGCGTCAACGGACGCATCTTCAAATTCTACAAGTTCCGCTCGATGTATGTCGACGCGGAGGAGCGGAAGAAGGAGCTGATGGCACAGAATGAGATGCAGGGTCTGATGTTCAAGATGGAGAACGATCCGCGCATCACCAAGGTCGGCGCGTTTATCCGCAAGACCAGCATCGACGAACTGCCGCAGTTCTGGAATGTGCTCAAGGGCGACATGAGCCTCGTGGGAACCCGTCCGCCGACGGTGGATGAGTACCAGCAGTACAACTACTATCAGAAGCGCAGAATCAGCTTCCGGCCGGGCATCACCGGTCTGTGGCAGGTCAGCGGACGCAGCGACATCACCGACTTTGACGAGATCGTCAAGCTGGACCTGCAGTACATCGACAACTGGTCGATCATGGAGGATTTTAAGATTATTTTCAAGACGATTGCCGTCGTATTCCGCGGAAGCGGCGCAAAGTGATGAGGGGGAGACGGAATGAAGGAGAATTATCGGGATGAGCGCGAGCTGAGCATCAGAGATCTGTTTGTTTTTCTGCTCCGCCACTGGCGGTCGCTGCTCATCGTGATTGTGCTCGGCGCGGCGCTGGGCGGCGGACTCTACATGGCGAAAAAGGCCTCGTTTGACAAGTCCAATGCGGCGTCCGCAGTGCAGGAGAACTGGGTGGAGACCTATCAGGTTTCTCCCGAGCTCAAACAGAAGATGGACCTCGCGTGGGAAAACCGTCAGGCGTATGAGAGACAGCGTTCGTACAATCAGAACTCGCTCGTCATGCAGATGGACGCCGAGCATGTGTACACCGGAAAGCTCAAGTACTATATCGCCGCAGGCTCCAACACCCGCCTGATTGCGGAGAAGTTCAACACGCTGCTCAGCGACGGCGGTCTGGCGGAGGAGCTCAAGGACGCGGCGGGAATCGAGAGCGAGGCGCAGTATATCCGCGAGCTGATCGGATGCGACACCAACGCGGACAACGACGCCGCGGTCAGCATCGCGACGGAGGAGGGCGGAACGGCGCCCTCGACCAAAAACGTCGTCGTCACCTATACCGTGAACTATCTGGATGAGAACGGCTGCCGGAGCATGCTGAAGGTTCTCGAGGACAAGGCGGATGATCTGGACGAGCAGCTCCAGACGGAGTACGGCGTCTATACCTGTGAAAAGCTGGGAAGCTCGGTTGTGCTGGGCGTCAATTCCGCCTACCTCTCTCAGCAGAAGACCAATCTGGACTATCTGCAGGCCTATTCCAGCAATTTTAACTCGTTTGAGAGCCAGCTGACCGGTCAGAATCTGGAGTACTATCAGATCACTTATCTGAACAAGACGGCCGCGCAGGCGGCGCCGGCGGTATTTTCCGCAAGCAAGATCAAGTACCTGATCGCCGGTATTTTCCTGATGGTCTGCCTCTGGGGCGTTGTGCTGGTGCTCCGGTATGTGCTCGACCGCCATGTCAAGACGGCGGAGGATCTCGCGGCGTATGCGCCGGTTCCGATGCTGGCGTGCCTCAAGCTGCGCGCCCCGAAAAAGGGACTGGACGGCGTGATTGAGGCGCTGTCGCGCGTGGGCTGTGAGGAGTATGACACCGCGGAGTATCTGATCGAGACGATCGCCCTGCGCGGAATACAGCGGCCGATGCTGTGCGTATCCGAAATGGATGCGGCGGCACAGACGCTCTGTGACAAGCTTCGGGAGAGATGGCCGGAGATGCCGGCGGACCGGTATCCGAGCAGAAGCGCGGCGGCACTCGAAAAGGCGGTGCAGTCGGACGGCATTCTGCTGGCGGTACAGCCGGGAATCACGACGTACAGCGAGATCGAACGCGCGCTCGAGCTGTGCCGGCTGCAGGAGATCCCGATCCTCGGCTTCCTCTGTGTGGAATAATACCCGTCCGCCGTGCGGATGGATCGGAAATTGAATACGGGAAGGGATGGGAAGCCTGTGAGCATATGATCGCGGAGATTTTGCTGCGGGCTTTTCGTCGTCGGGGAGCATCCCCCTGGAGTATGGTAGAAAGGGAGCACATAATATGGAAAAGAAGTGGAAGATTGCCGTCGCAGGCACCGGTTATGTCGGATTGAGCATGGCGGTTCTGCTGTCCCAGCATCATCGTGTCTTTGCCGTGGATATCATACCGGAGAAGGTACAGCTGATCAATCAGAGAAAATCGCCGATTCAGGACGATTATATCGAGCGGTATCTGGCGGAAAAGCCGCTGGATCTGACCGCGACGACGGACGAAGCGCTGGCGTATTCGGACGCCGACTTTGTCGTCATTGCGGCGCCGACTAATTACGACTCAAATAAGAATTTCTTCGACACCTCCGCGGTGGAGGCGGTCATCGCCTCGGTCATGAAGTACAATCCGGACGCGGTGATGGTCATCAAGTCGACGATTCCGGTCGGCTTCACCAAATCCATTCGCGAAAAGACCGGCTCGGATAACATCCTGTTCAGTCCGGAGTTCCTGCGCGAGAGCAAGGCGCTGTATGACAACCTCTATCCGTCCCGCATCATCGTCGGCACGGATATGGACGACCCGCGTCTGGTGGAAAAGGCGCACGAGTTTGCTTTCCTCCTGCAGGAGGGCGCCATCAAGGAGAACATCGACACGCTGTTCATGGGCTTCACCGAGGCGGAGGCGGTCAAACTGTTCGCCAATACCTATCTCGCCCTGCGCGTCGCGTACTTCAACGAGCTGGACACCTACGCGGAGATGAAGGGACTGAACACCCAGCAGATTATCGAGGGCGTCGGACTCGACCCGCGCATCGGCACGCACTACAACAATCCGAGCTTCGGCTACGGCGGATACTGCCTGCCCAAGGACACCAAACAGCTGCTCGCCAACTATGCCGACGT
>JALFIV010000039.1 GCA_022775385.1 Clostridiales bacterium | reverse complement strand
CCGTTCGACTTGCATGTGTTAGGCACGCCGCCAGCGTTCATCCTGAGCCAGGATCAAACTCTCTAAAAAATTGTATTATTACGAGTTGACCTCGTTATAATCATTTCCAGATGTCTGGCTTTGTTCAGCTTTCTTTATACTGGAGTTGCTGTTCCAGTTCTGAGTATAAACTCGAAAGAATTTCAGGTTTGTAATTCGTTCAAACTCACGTTGTTTAATTTACAAGGTACAATGTTCGCTAGCCGCTCACCGCGACAGCTTTTTTATTATACTCGATTCAACTCAGTTTGTCAAGAACTTTTTTCAAATTCTTTTCAACTTTTTGAATCTCGTGTGCGCCGCTTATCAGCGGCAACTCGTTTATTTTAACACACTCTCAACCGTTTGTCAACACCTTTTTTCGATCCCTCGAAGTTTTTTGTGTCGTACGCCTCAGCTGTGAACCGTGTTTTTTTGTGAGTGAATCTATCTTACCATCTCACATTCTGAATGTCAACACCTTTTTCCTTTTTCAACGATTTTACCAGTTTTTCATCACTTTTTCTGTCTGTTCCGTGCGTGTTCCTATTTGTATTCGTTTTTTTCCGACAAAAAAGGCAGTCCGGAGATCCGGACTGCCTTTTTGCGATTTTGCCCTTTAGCGCACAAAAATGTACTTGAGCAGGAAGATCACCGCAAGTGCAAACATCAGCGGACTGACGCGCTTGCGCTTCTCCTCTCCCGCTGCAACGTTCAGAACAACGTACGCAATAACGCCGAGGAAGATGCCGTCAGAGATGCTGTAGAAGAACGGCATTGCGATCATGCATACATACGCCGGAATTGCCTCTGCCATATCCTCAAACGGGATTCTCAGCACGGAGCCCATCATATAGAAGCCGACCATGATGAGAGCCGGAGCGGTTGCAAACGACGGAATTGCGAGAAAGATCGGAGAAAGGAATACCGACAAAGCAAACAGAATACCAATGGTGAGCGCCGTCAGGCCGGTGCGTCCGCCTGCGGATACGCCGGTTGCGCTCTCTGCATAGGTCGTGGTGGTAGAGGTGCCGAGTACCGCGCCCGCCGTTGTGGCGACAGCATCCGCCATCAGCGCACCCTTGATGCGCGGGAGATGTCCTTCCTCATCCAGCATATCCGCCTTGGATGCGACACCGATCAGTGTTCCGAGCGTATCGAACAGATCGACAAACAGGAACGCAAACACGACGCCGATGAATTCCAGCGGATGGATGCCGTCCAGACTCAGATGGAAGGCGACATTGCGGATTGCTCCGAGCTGGAAGCCGTTCGAAAAGTCCGGCAGCAGGCTGTACCAGCCATTGCCCGGGTCGACGGTATACAGACCGGTGAGCTGGCAGACGATACCCAGTCCCCAGGTGATCAGGATGCCCCAGAGAATGCCGCCCTTGACATTGCGGATCATGAGGATTGCCGTGATGACAACGCCGATGATTGCGAGAATGGCACAGATACCCTCGGTGTGGAAGGTCTCCGCGGAGAATGCCTGCATGGAAACCGCAGTGCTCTCATTTTTTACGACGATATTCGCATTGAGCAGACCGATCAGTGCGATAAACAGGCCGATGCCGACGCTGATCGCACGCTTGAGTGTGAGAGGAATCGAATTGAAGATCGCCTCTCGGACATTGGTGAGCGAGAGAACAATAAAGATAATGCCCTCGGCAAAGACCGCCATCAGCGCCGTCTGCCAGGAATATCCCATGCCCAGAACAACTGTGTATGCAAAGTAGGCATTCAGACCCATGCCCGGCGCGAGGCCGAACGGCATGTTTGCAAAAAATGCCATGAACAGACAGCCGAGGCAGGATGCCAGCGCGGTCGCAACAAAGACGCCGGCTGCATCCATGCCCGCCACCGACAGAATCGACGGATTGACCGCAAGGATATATGCCATCGCCATAAAGGTTGTAATTCCCGCCATCACTTCCGTGCGGACATTGGTATTGTGCTGTTTCAGCTTAAATAACTTTTCCATAGAAGATTTCAACCCCTGTCTTTCTTCTTTCCCCGCCGATTACAGCAGGTCCTCCTGATAATGTGCCCGTACGCCGCCGATAAAGCGGAGACGGGTTCGTGCTGCGGTCAGCCGTGCTTCGCCGATGCTCTTCTGTTCAATCCGCACCGGAACTGCCACCCCGCGCAGATGCATGCCGATCAGCGTGCTGCCGATATCCAGTCCCGCATGGGCGCGGATGTGTTCCACCGCAACCGGATGCGCAAAGTTCTTCCAGCAGGTCGTGGCGAACGAACCGCCTGCCTTGGGCTGTGGGAGCACATTCACCGGCTCATAGCCATAACGCTCCGCAGTCTCACTCTCAATAATCAGCGCACGGTTGAGATGCTCACAGCACTGCGCCGCCAGCGCGATGCCGCGCGGTTCGAGTACCGAGATGGCGCCGCGGTAGATCGCCTCCGCAATCTCCACCGAGGAGGCAGAGCCGATCCGGCTCCCCCCTACCTCGCTTGTGGAGCAGCCGATGACGAACAGATCGCCGATTTTGAGCTTTGCCTGCTCCAGCACCTGCTCTACCGCGGCCCGTGTCTGCTGTTCAATTTCATTCATACCATCACCCTTTCCTATCAACAGATAAACGTATATATGACAAATCCGGCTGCACGAAATCATACACCCGGAGATATCAGCCAGCTATTCTTATGTCAGCGCGCCTTCCATCTGGCTGCGGCGGCAGGCAGCAAGGTGCAGCAGCATGGCGTCATGCGCGGCGATACCATCGCGTGCGGCAATTGCCGTCACGATTTCCCGATGCGTCTCAATCAGCTCGCGCTGCATTTTGGGAGACGGCGTACTGCGCAGGACAGACGACGGCCCGCACAGAATGAGAGCCAGATTCGGGATGACAACATTGCCCGAGGCGCGCGCGATCGCCGCATGCAGCTGGGTGTTCCGGTCGGAGAAGTCTTCTCCCGCCTGAAGCGCCGCCTCACATGCGTCACACAGCGATACCATCTGTTGAATTTCCTTGTCCGTCGCGTTGCCCGCCGCAAGCGATGCCAGACGCGGCTCGAGCATAAAGCGCAGCTCGAGCAGATCGGCTGCCACCTGTGCGCGGTCCTTGATGAATTCCAGACCGAGCGGATCCTCGCTGACGCCGTTGCGGTAGGAGACAAAGGTTCCGGCGCCGCGGCGGATTTCAACTATATTCCGGCTGACCAGCGTCTTGATCGCCTCGCGGATCGTACTCCGTCCGACGCCCAGTGTGGATGCCAGTTCAAATTCGTTCGGCAGCTTGTCTCCTGCCTTGAGCTGCTGCCCGATAATCGTCCGTACAATCTCATCCGCAACGCGGTCGGTGAGCAATTTTCCGCTGTCCATCCTGATCGTCCCCTTTCGGCGCGCCATTTTCAATCATATTACTGTCATTATAGCAGATTTTCCGCCCCGTGAACATCTTTTTTTCCCACCCGCTCAGTCTGAGAAAATTTCCGCACTGTTTGCTGTCTATTCACAGGATCTTCACATATTTATCGTAAAATAAAAACAAATCCAACATAATTCATGAGGAGTTGATTCCATGTTCACAATACTGATTGCCGACGACGAGGAGCGCATCCGCCGTCTGGTATCCGACTTTCTCCGCCGGGACGGCTATACCGTCCTGCAGGCGGGCGACGGCGGAGAGGCGATGGAAATTATCGACCAGCGCCTGTCCACCATCGACCTGATTATTCTGGACGTCATGATGCCGGTCTATGACGGATGGAGCGTCCTGCGCCACATCCGCGCCAAGAGCACCGAGGTGCCCGTCATGATGCTGACCGCACGCGCCGAGGACACCGACGAGGTATTCGGCTTTGATCTGGGTGCGGACGACTACATCACCAAGCCGTTCTCCCCCATCGTCCTGTCCGCCCGCGTCCGCGCCATCGAGAAGCGCTGCCAGCAGAACAGCGACAGCGGCGAATTTGTGTGCGGCGATCTGCGCATCAGCGAAATCCGGCGCGAGGTCAAGGTCGCCGGCGCCTCCGTGGATCTCACGCCCAAGGAGTATGAATTGCTCATTTACTTCAAGAACAACCAGAATATTGCCGCGTCTCGCGAGAATATCCTCAATGCGGTCTGGGGATACGACTATTTCGGCGACCTGCGCACCGTGGATACCCATGTCAAGAAGCTGCGCGCCAAGCTCGGTCCGTGCGGCACCATGATTCAGACCGTCCGCGGCTACGGCTACCGGTTTGAAGGGAAAAAGGAATGAAACACCGCTCGATGAAGCGCAAATCCGTCCGTCAGCAGTTCTTTCTGTGTATTCTGTCCGCATCCCTCGTCTTTGTTCTCGTCCTGTCCGCCCTCAATCTCCTGTTTTACAACCGGTATCAGGAACTGCGGAAGCACAGCTATCTGAGAAAAGTCTATAATGAAATATACAAAACGTATAATAATGATATTTTATCACTGGATAGTATGTTGGAAAGCATCGAGACCAATTACAACATTAGAATCAGCATCACAGATAATTACGGACAGTATATTTATGACACCCTGTATTCCCGTGAACGGGAAAGCCGCTTCTCGCTCCACAACAACACGGACAGCGACGGCAATGCGATCATTTTTTACGACGGAGACGAGCTCGCCCGCCGCGGCTACACCTTCTCGACGATCACCGGACAGGACAACGAGCCTGCCTTTCTCGCGCTGATCGGTACGCTGGACAAGACCGCCACGCTCATCCTGCGCATCCCCTACGCGACGCTGCAGCAGGAGCATTCGTTCAACTTTGTCTTTCTGATGATCTCCGCCTTTGTCTCTCTCATCGTGTGTCTGCTGGTCGGCAGTGCGCTCTCCGGCCGGTTTACCCAGCCGCTGACCGAGATGACCGAGGTGGCAAACTCCGTCGCACAGCTGAATTTTTCCAAAAAGTTCACCGACACCACGGCGACCGGCGAAATCGCGCAGCTCGGGCAGAGCATCAATCAGATGTCCGACTATCTCGACCACGCGATCACCGATCTCAAGGAGATGAACGACCGTCTGGAAGCGGAAATCCGCCAGAAACAGACGATTGACGACATGCGCAAGGAATTCATCATCAACATCTCCCACGAGCTCAAAACCCCGATTGCGCTGATTCAGGGCTATGCCGAGGGTCTGCGCATCGGTATTAACGAGTCGGAAGAGGACAAGAATTATTACTGTGACATCATCATCGACGAGGCGCACCGCATGAACCGTCTGGTGCTCCAGCTGCTCAACCTGTCCAAAATCGAACTCGGCAACACGGTTCCGATTTACAGCGATGTGGATCTGTATGAGCTGACTGAGTCCGTCGTCTCCAAGACCCGCGTCATGTGGCAGGAGAAGGGACTGCATCTCGATCTGTCCGGCATCGGCGACGAGGTCGTCCGCGCGGACTACGACCTGCTGGAACAGGCGGTCACCAATTATCTGACCAATGCCATTGACCACACACCGGAGGGCGGAACCATCACACTGTCCTCGGGAACCGACCAAAACCACTATCTGTTCCGCGTCCGCAATCAGGGCAGTCAACTCGCGCCCGAGGAGATGGAAAAGATCTGGGACAAATTCTACAAACTGGACAAAGCGCGCACCCGCGTCTCAGGCGGCGGCTCCGGCATCGGTCTGTCCATCGTCCGCGCGATCATGACCGCACATCACGGCGGATGCGGCGTGCAGAATGTCGACGACGGCGTGGAGTTCTATCTCTCCCTGCCCAAGCATCCGTCCGAATCACCATCCACTGAGGAATCCAAGGAGGACTTGAAATGAAACGTCTCTACCGCATCGAAGAGGGAAAAATGCTCTGCGGTGTCTGCGGCGGAATTGCCGCGTACTGCAATATCGACCCGACCGTCATCCGTCTGCTTGCGCTCGCCGCCGGCGTTTGTTCCGCAGGCACGGCTCTGCTGCTGTATTTCGGCGCCGCGGTCTGTATGCCAAAGCGGTCGGATATTTTCCCCGAGTAAAAATCAAATCGCAGAAAAGCCTCGAAATCCACGGATTTCGAGGCTTTTTTATTGGATTCCATATTTCAGCCGGACCAGATGCTCGGTGACGCCCGACCGGCAGGCGAGGGTTTCGGCAGACTCGCCCTCCTCCGCCTGCGGAACAAGCAGCTCGGCGCAGAACAGATCCGCTTCGCGCTCCAGCCGTCCCTGATTGAACTGACCGGCGCTCTCGAGAAACAGCGAGTTGATCCCGCTGTGCAGGACGGCATGTCCCAGCTCATGACCGCAGATCTCAGTCTGTTCCTCCGCCGGCGCGTCCTGATTGATATAAATCAAGGGGTGTCCGTGCAGAATGAGATAGAATCCGCGCACCTGCTCAGACAGCTCAACCAGCAGGACGCGGATGCCCAGACAGTCACACAGTTCAAACGGGTCGCTTGTCTGCCACCGGCGCACCAGCTCCCGCGCGGTCTCAGCCGCGTTCATACTTTTTTCCTTCTTCCGATAAAATCAGCTCGGCACCCAGCCGCGCCGCGTCAAACACCTTTTCCAGATCCTCCGCACTGACCGGCTTTCCGTGGAACAACAGACCGTCCTGCCGCATCAGCTTCTGCTTGAGCGCATCCAGCTCCTGTTCCAAATCGGCAGATACCTCCTCCTCCGCAAGCAGATAGTCCGCCGTCACATGAAAAATACTGCACAGACGCAGCAGCACCGGCCGCGGCGGTACGCGCCGGTTGTTCTCATACATTCCCACCGCGCTTGTCGATACACCCAGCTGTGCCGCCAGCTCGGACTGCTTGAGCCCCGCCTGCTTCCGCAGACCGCGAATACGCTCTCCTGTCATCGGTGTGCACCCCCTTTGGTTTTCTGACCTGATTATATCACACAATTCGTGTAAATACAAGTGCAACTTTACTTGACATCACACATATTGTGTTATATTATGGTAAATATAGAACACCTGTTCGTAATCCGATTGACAAAAGGAAGGAGGCGGATTCGAATGAGCACACTTGCGGATCTCGCAGAGGAATATCTGGAAAACGTCGCCGCTCTCGAGCGGCGCATTGCCGAACTGAAAGCGCTGGAACGGCACACCGTCTGTACCGAAGAGCGGCTGCGGCTGCGCCGCCGCATCAGTTTACTCTATACGATGGCAGGAGAGGGGCGTCAGCTCGCCTTTCAGATGAAGCACTACTATGACAAACCGGAGGAGGTCGCTTATGCCAGAAAATCAGAACCGCGCAGAACGCGCAAACGAGTCAAATTCCGTCAGTCTGGGTATGGTGCTCCGACGCCAGCTCTTGCAATGCATGGCCGAAACGCTCACTCCGCGCCAATATCAGGTCTACGTGCTCAACTTTCTCGAGGGTATGCCGCAGGTCGAAATCGCCCGTGAGCTCGGCATTTCTCCCTCCAGCGTCAGCCGTCATATGCTCTGCGCAAAAGAGCGGATGCGCCGCGCAATGGGATATGAATTTGCGCCCTATGAGAGCGATCCGGATGATCCCGAATTGTTTCCGGACGAGCCGTATCCGGTGTCGCTGCCCGGATGGGTTGTGTCGGATTATTCGGCGTAGGCGGATGATAATGAAATTGTTCCGTATCTCTTCAAAAACCTCAGCCATCCCTGTCAATGATCGTTCGCCGCGTTAGTGGTAATCAGCGGCGAGCGATCCGGATAAGCCCGGGAGATCGTTAAAAACCCTCGGTTCTTAACCCGGCTTTCTTTCCTTCTTTCTTTGCCGACCAAAGAAAGATGATCTCAGATCTGTGTGAGGATGTAATGTCGTGGGTTTATTAGAAAACGAAGATTTCTCGAACCTTTTTGCGAAAAAAGAGAGGCCTTCCACAGAAGAAAAGAACGCGATACCCGATCGGGTATCGCGTTCTTCTGGTTTGTTCAGCCGAACCGCTCCTTGCGCTCGCGTCCCTCCTTGAGCAGGCGGAACAGCGTCTGATCATCGCCCGCGGCGATGGTATCGCGGTATTCCTGCAGATGCTGAATGACTTCATCAATCTCCGGCACCAGTGCGGGGGCGTTTTCCAAAAACAGCTCGGTCCACATGGTTTCATTCAAGTACGCCACGCGGGTCAAATCGCGGTAGCTTCCGCCGGAGTAGCCCTTGTGCTCGGTCTCCGCCCGGCTCTTGACATACGCACTTGAGATGATATGGCACAGCTGAGAGGTGTATGCGATCATGCGGTCGTGATGCTCCGGTGTCGTGACCACAATCTGACTGAATCCCAGCTGCTGAAACAGCTGTTTGACCTCCTCCAATACATCGCGCGGCGAGGTCTCCGTCGGCACGAGCAGCATGCTCGCACCTTTATACAGATCGGGAGTCGACGCCCGGTAGCCGGACACCTCCCGTCCCGCCATCGGATGTCCGCCGACATAATAGAACCCGCACTGCTTGCACAGCGGCACGAGGCGATCCACCAAATAGCTCTTGATACCGCAGTCATCCGTGATGATGCAGCCCGGGCGGATGTATTCCAGATGATTCTCTACGAAATCCGCCGACGCCTTGGGATACAGCGAGAGCAGAATCACATCCGCCTCCCGCAGATCCTCCGGCTCTCCGATCTGATCAATTGCGCCGTCCCGGAGCGCCTGCTCCGCCGTCGCGCGTGTGCGGTTGAATCCGATCACCCGGCAGTCGGTATTCCGCTTAAATGCCTTGGCAAATGAGCCGCCGATCAATCCCAGTCCAATAATTGCTACGGTTTTTGACATAATCTCACCTTCCGTTCTTCCATTCTGCCACTTTATTGTAGCAAGCGGACGGAGGAAAGTCAAATATCCGCTCCGCCGCATCAAACCGGAATGCGGAGCAAAAAATGCCGCCGGCAGAGCAATAAGTCCCACCGGCGGTATATTCGTTTCTGTTCGTCTTCCGCTTCGATCCGGCGAATTACTCAATCGCAATCGTCGAGTTTCTCGGCAGCTCTCTCTGTACCTGCTTCGGTACGGAAACCTGCAGAATGCCATCCGTATACTTTGCGGACACATCCTCCGGTCTGATTGCATCACCGACATAGAAGCTGCGCTTCATGGAGCCGGAATAACGCTCGCGGCGGATATAAGAACCGTGTTCGTCCTTGGTATCGTTGTTCATCTTCTTTGTCGCGCTGATGGACAGATAGCCTTTTTCCAGATCGACATGAATCTCATCCTTCTGGAATCCGGGCAGATCGACATCCAGCTCGTACGAATTCTCTGTCTCACGCACATCGGTATTCATCAGGTTTTTTGTGCGCTCTCCGTAGAACGGACGCCGTGTCGGAAATGCTCCAAAGTCATCGTGAAAGAAATCATCAAACAAGTTTTCACCAAAAATGCTGGGCAACATAAGTCATTCCTCCTATCATTGTTCTTACGATTTTGCCCCTCGAAGAAACCTCATTGCGTTTCTTTTTTTGAACAAGTTCATTATAGCCCCGTGTTTTAGCACTGTCAACTATCGAGTGCTAATATTAACATAAAAATCATAGTTTATTCACAAAATATCCGATTTTACTCAAAAAAAGTAGCGCAGATCTCAAGACAGATCTGCGCCGCACCGCTGTTTTTCTGTTTTCCGGTTACTTTTCCACCTCAGATTCGGTCTGACGGGTGAAAAACTGCTCCGACTTGTGGTTCTGCCAGACAAAGTTCATGCAGTCCTGACCGTACATCACCGTGATATCGTCGTCGACATCTCCCTCTTTCAGATGGATGGTTTTGCAGTCCTCACTCAGCGTATAGGTTCCGCCGCCCTCTTTGCCGTCGTTGTTGGTCTCATAGGTGCCGTCATCATAGAAATCAATATACTCGGTCTCAATGCCCTTGAAATACCAGCGGCCGAGGATGGTCTCTTCCGTAATATTCTCCGGTTCCGGACCCAAGTCCGCCTGCGTCACCGTGCTCGCCGGCTGAGAGGAGCATGCGCAGAGCAGTACGGTCATCAGTACTGCAATCCATGTCAGCTTGATCGTT
Organism: Clostridiales bacterium; assembly: GCA_022775385.1. Classification (GTDB taxonomy): domain Bacteria; phylum Bacillota; class Clostridia; order Oscillospirales; family Butyricicoccaceae; genus Butyricicoccus_A. Next base: position 11,971 of record JALFIV010000039.1, on the reverse strand, counting down.
TTCTTCATCGTGGTTCGTCCCTTCCGGGGGAGTGATCTCATCTGTTTTCCCCGCGAGATCTATTTTATCCGAGCTTCCGGAAAAAGTCCACCGAGCACGCAGAGCACGCAATTTTTCCTCTGTTTTGCCCAAAAACAATGCACGATCTCCGTCATATTTCCATCGTACCGCGCAGTTCCGGCAGTTCTCTTCCCCCAAAAACGAAACAGCGCAGGCGAATTTACCTGCGCTGTCCCAAGAGTTAAATAGTGAGAGAGTTTTGTATGAGGATAACTCTTCAAAATCCTGCCGGTGTGAGTCAGCAGGGATTTTGCGGAATAAACCAACTGCTCGTCAGGAAATTTTTGATGTTTCCTGCAGCCCAATCTGTATGGTTTCCTCGGAAAAACAGCCTTTGTTTTCCGATTCTTACTATCAGTATTGTAGCTAATTTTTGCCGTGTTTTCAATATCAAATCACTTTTTTCTCGATTTTTTCCCTATTTCACAAGCAGATGTCCGATTTTCTCTCAAAACTGGCAAATTTATTCTTTCTTTTTTTACCATACAAGGCCGAATTTGTCTGTTTTCTTGTATATGTCGGTTAAAACCCGGTGCTCATACCGGCTGCCGTCATCTGCTCCCGGATCCCATCCAGAAAGCATTCGGCATTGTCTGCGGTGATGATTTCATAGGGAGTCTCACTGCGTTTTTCCACCGGTTTCCCATGCAGAATCTGATCCGCCAATGCGATGCTGTCCCGGCCCATCTGAATCGGATACTGCGCCGCGGCCGCCGCAAGATCGCCCTGCGCAATCGCCTGAATCCCTTCCACCGTCGCATCAAAGGAATACACGGACACCGTATCGCTCCGTCCGAGCGACTGCACCACCTGCTGCGCACCGAGCGCCATGTCATCCGATGTTGCAATCAGCACGGTCAAATCCGGATATGCCTCGAGCAGGCTGCGCGCCGCGGCAATCGCCTTGTTCCGGTCAGAGTCCGCTGTATAGACCTCCAATACGGTGCAGCCGTTGTCCTCCAATCCTTTCAAAATACCGTCTGTGCGGTCTTCATGCGTCTGAGAGCCGCGTGCGCCTGTGATAACCGCCGCCTTTGCCCCCGGCTGATGCTCTCCGACATAAGTACCGAGCGCATTTCCCGCCTTGTAATTATCCGTTCCGACAAATGCATCATAGACACTGTCATCGGCAAGCTCGGAATCCACCAGAACAATCGGAATGCCGACCGCATAGGCATCTCCAATCGTCGTCACCAGACTGTTGGGGTCGCTCGGTGCAATCACCAGCGCCGCCGAGTCATCCTGCGCCGCGACAATCTGATCCAGCTCCGCCTGCACATTTTCTTCGGTATTCGGTCCGGCAAGATGGATGGTATATCCGCGCGCCGCGCCCTCCAGCAGTGCGCCGGCCTGCACCATATTCCAGTATCCCGACTCCAGTGACTTGGTGATCACCGTGATCACCGGTTTCCCGTTTTCGGTATATACCTGTGCATCGCGCAGCGGCGCCCGCTCCTGTGCCGCGCTACATCCCGCGGTCAATCCAGCCGCCCACAGCCCCAGTATTCCCATTGCAGCCACTCGCATCCAATGGCTCATGCTGTCAGTTCCTCCTTCCTGCAAAAAACCGGCGTATTCTGCTACGCCGGTTTTTGTCTTTTTCTTATTCCGATCACGAGGTCAGTCCGGCCTGTGCCAGCCCCTCACTGATTGCATCCTTCAATGCCTGTGCATTCTCCTGTGTCACCAGAACATACGGGGTGCGGTTGATTTTCTCAACCGACTGTCCGTTCAGCAGCTGATCTGCCAATGTGATGCTGTCGCGGCCGATCTGCATGGAATTTTCAAAAACTTCTGCCTTGAGCGAGCCTCCAAGGATACTCTTCATTCCACCCACGGTCCAACTCACGGCATAGACCTGCACTGTCTGTACGTCAGGCTCTATTTCTTCCGACTCTGTTTCTTCCACAACGTTAATACTCCATTCAGATTCCATCAGTTCGTCTTTGGAAATCTCCTGTCTGCCTGCTTTTTGAACCGACTTACTCGCCGCACCGGCAAGCCAGTCAGACATACAGACAAACGTCGTCAGATCCGGATGATTTTCCATCAATGCCGTGCACAATGAGGTTGCAGTACTGAAATCCCAGTCTGCCACAGCCGCTTCTTCCAATACCGTGCATCCATTCTCCTGAAGCGCATCGACAATTCCTTTTTCCCAAATCTTATAAGACTTCGTCACACTGTCAAGCTGTATCAACCCTACTACGGCACCCGGTTGATTCTCTGCAATCTGATCACCAAGTGCCCGTCCTGCACGATAGCGGTTTATTCCACAAAACGCATCGTATGCACGATCATCGTCCAGTTCGTACGACATCAGCACTACCGGGATTCCTGCGGCACGCACATCCGAAAGGGCCGGAATAATCTGATTCAAATACACCTGTGTGGTCTCCTCCTCAGGCGTCATGGTGTCGTAGCTCGGCATGAACACAATGGCATCCGAGTAGGTCTGCGCCGCCGCCAGATCGTCGAGCACTTCCTGTGTGTTCGCCGCATTGTTCGGCGCCAGAATGTTGATCGTATATCCCAGCTCCTTCCCCTGCAGAATAGCTCCTGCCTGCAGCATGTGCTGCTTCTCTCCCCCCATGGAGTTGGTCATCACGGTGATAATCGGCTGTTTGGTGTCGGAAGATGCCGCTGCGGAGCCGTTTTCCGTCTGTTCAGACGCACCCGCGCATCCGGCTGCGCATCCGACGGTCAGCACGCCGGCCAAGGCCATCGCAATCAGTCTTTTCCAGCTTCTCATGTCGTATCCTCCTAAACCCAAACCGGTTTTTTCTGTTATCTGGGAACATTTTATCTCATTTCCCGGTATCCGTCAAGCGCCGCACCGGCGGCCGGAAACGTAAAAAACCGGCGTGGACTGCAATCCACGCCGGCTCTTGACAAAAAGCAATAATCAAATCTAATTCAGCAAAGCCGAATGAGTCGGAGTATTCAATTTGTTCAGTTGATTATTGTTTGACTATCCGTTTGGAGTCTGATTAGAAACCAGCCTTTGCCAGATCCTTCTGCAGGTTGTCGTAGTACTCCTGAGCGGTATCGCGGGTGATGATCTCATAGCCGGTGTCAACGGTGGTGCCGTCGATGCCTTCGATATCAGCAACAGCAACGCCATTCAGCAGGTCAACAGCAATCTCAACGCCCTTCTCGCCCATTGCGTACGGCTTCTGAGCACAGTCAGCGTAGATCTCGCCATTGATCATGGACTCCAGACCGTTGTTGGAACCGTCGAATGCGTAAACGCGGATCTTATCCTGCTTACCGGAGGTAGCAACTGCCTGATATGCGCCGCAGCCCATATCGTCGGAGGTAGTAATAACTGCAGTCAGCTCGTCGCCGTAGGACTGAATCATGTTCTCAGTTACGGTTACGGCCTTTGCCTGGTCAGAGTCAGCCGGCTGTGCGGAAAGAACAGTGCCGCCTGCAGCTTCCAAGCCTTCGGTGATGCCGTTGGTACGGTCGTCATGGGTGTTGGAACCAGCCTGGCCGCGGATAATAACAGCCTTTGCGCCTTCCTGATCCTTGCCGACGAACTCGCCGAGAGCCTTGCCTGCAGAATAGTTATCGGTGCCTGCGAATACATCGAATGCAGTTTCGTCCGGGCACTGAGAGTCGATGATAACGGTCGGGATGCCCTGAGAATGAGCATCAGCAATCGTGGATGCCAGAGAGTTCGGGTCGTTCGGAGCGATAACCAGCGCGTCGGTGCCGTTTGCTACCGCGTCGAGGATCTGGTTCATCTCGCCCTGAGTGTCCTGCTCGTTGTTCGGACCCAGTACGTTAACGGTAATGCCCAACTCTTTGCCCTTGTTGATAGCGCCAGCCTGTACGGTGTGCCAGTAGTCAGAGTCCAGAGCCTTGGTGATAACGGTAACGGTGTACTCGCCGCCGCCTGCTGCTGCGCCGGAGCCGGATGCCGCTGCAGAGCCTGCCGGAGCTGCTGCGTCGCTGCTAGAACCGCCACAACCTGCCATGCTGCCGACTACCAGAGCGCCGGCAACTGCCATTGCAAATAATCTCTTTGCACTTGTCATAATTTTTCTCCTCCTAGAATCTTGTAAAGCCCTGCCCGACTTCAAAAACAGGAGATGAAAACATCTGTCATGTTGCAGCATGACAGATTTCCTGTCTTATGTAGTTCGGACAATCTCTCTAAAACAGCTCTCCAACTTTTCTGTTTTAGATGTTGTTATTCTACCACACGCCTTTTACTTTGTCAAATATATTCCCTTTTTCAAAAAAAATTATTGCATATTTTCCAATACCAACTGACGTATTTGTATGATATAGCTTTACATCCGCGGAATTTGTCCGATCCTGTTATGCATGTTTTCCCTCTCCTGTCCGGATGTGTCCGTCAGTTGTTTAGTCCTTGTCTTCTTCCGACGGGTTGACATGCACCATACAATGCTTGACTGACGGGAACTGCTGCTCGATGGCATCGTGCGTCCGCTGTGCCGCCTCATGTGCCTGACGCAGCGGCATCATGCCGTCCACTACAATTTCCACATCCACATAAATCCGGTCGCCGAACAGGCGGGTCTTGACCGAATCCACCGAGATGACATCGCGCTGATTCTGACAGATCTCCAGAATGCCCTGCGCGGTCTCCTCGTCACAGGCGCGATCGGTCATCTTGCCGATTGCATCGCGGAAGATGTCAAACGCCGCCTTGACAATAAATACACAGATGACAAGACTCGCCACGGGGTCGAGGATCGGGAAACCGAGGCGGGCGCCGAAAATGCCCACAAAACTGCCGATGGAGGACAGCGCATCCGAGCGGTGGTGCCATGCATCCGCGAGCAGCGCGCTGGACTGGATTTTTTTCGCCGCGCGCTTGGAATACTGGAACATCCATTCCTTTGTCACGATGGAGATCACCGCGGCGATGAGTGCCAGACGGCCGGGAACCACGAGCGGGATTTCATCGGCGGAGATAATTTTGTTCAGTCCGGACATGCCGATGCCCAGTCCGGTCGCCCCCAGTGCAATGGACAGCAGGATCGCCGCCACACACTCCAGCCGCTCATGTCCGTACTGATGATCCTCATCCGACTCCTGATTGGACAGATGGACGCCGATCATGACGATAATGGTGCTGATTACATCCGATGCCGAATGAATCGCATCCGAGACCATCGCACCCGAATGCGCCAGCAGTCCGGCGATCAGCTTAAATAAGGACAGCAGAACATTCCCCGCGATACTCACGCGTGAAACACGCATCGCAATCTGCTCTTTTGTTTGGTTTGCCATAGTAATGCCCCCTCGGCAAATTCCGAATATTGGTTTAGAGTTTCCCAACATTATATGCCTTTCCCCCGGCATTGTCAACGACCGCGCCCCCCTCTTCGGTCGGTTGCATTTCACAAAAAAACGTGTTACAATGATAAAAAGCTTTCGTTAAAGAATTAACAGGATGGGAGAATAACAGGAAAGGATGGTTTTGGAATATGGCAGTATACAGCTCTGTCAAGGAATACCACACACGGGCGCACATGGGCATGATTGATGTCACCGGAGACTTTCAGCAGGCCGTCTCCGAGGCGGGTGCCAAGGCCGGCATCAAGAACGGTCTGATCACCGGTTTTACCACGGGCGGCGTTGCCGCGCTGACCACGCTGGAATTCGAGCCGGGCATGGTGCACCACGATCTCAAAGCGGCGATGGATGTCTTTTCCCCGTATCTGGACAAAAACGGCCGCGTTATTCCGTATGAGCATCACAACACGTGGCACGATGACAACGGTTCGAGCCACATCAAATCGGCACTGCTCTCGCCGTTTATCACGGTTCCGGTTGTCGACGGCCGCATCACCGTCGGTCCGTGGCAGAATCTGACGCTTGTCGAGTGCGATACCCGCGACCGTCACAGAGAAATTGTCTTTCAGGTAATCGGCGAATAACAGAATACCACCCCCCCAAAAAGTACACCCCGCAGCGGTTCCAGGCTGCGGGGTGAATTTTTTTGACTATTTTATCCGTTCTCCCGTTTGGAGACCGACAGATTGGCAATCACACAGACCAGCTGCAGCGCCAGCGGGAAAAACAGCACGAGCATGCCGGTCCGGATGTTCGTCCAGTCGGCAACCGCACCGACAATCGACGGGAAGCAGATGGAGCCCAGACCGGTAAAGAACATAAAGAATCCCAACGCGACCGGATAGCGGTTGAATACCACACCGGCATTGCCCAGTCCCGTGGCATACATGCCCGAGACCGCCAGTCCGAATCCGAGGGTCGCGAGGATCATGAGCGGCAGGCTGTGCAGAACCATCAGCAAGGCGAAGAATACCACCATGCCGACGGTGAGAATCAGCAGCAGACGGGCCGATGACATGCGGGCCGACAGTGCGGTACATCCGAACCGTCCCGCCAGAATCGCCAGCCAGAGCAGACCGTTGAGCAGAAGAGAGAACGACTCGGAGGCGGCGCCGCTGTCCGAGAAAAACGAGACAATCCATCCGATAATGGAGGACTCCACACACATATAAGAGAACACCAGCGCGACGGTGACCCAGAACAGCCGGCTGTGAAGGAAGCCGAAATCCGGCTTTCCGCCCTGTGCAGGCGCATTGCCGAGCGTCATCGGCAGCATGGCAGCCGAGGAAATCAGACCGAGTGCCGCCGCGATGACCGCCGCGAGTTTCCATCCGTGCGGTCCGAACCGGTTACATCCGAGCAGGAGGAACGGACAGACCAGTGCACCGAGCGCAAACATCGCGTTGATCAGATTGAGCAGAGAGGAATTGTCCGCCGACAGTTCGTTGGCGACACCGTTGCCGTAATTGGTTCCCGCGCCGCGCGCCATGCCGACAATCATGAAGGCGAAAAACAGCGCGACCGGCTGACCGGTCAGCACAATGAGCAGAAATCCGATTCCCTCGGTCAGAGAAAGCAGGAAAAAGCTGTGCTTTCGTCCGAGAAAAATCGGCAGGAATCCCGCGAGCAGTCCCGCCCCCATCGTACCGATATTAAAGGCGGAGACCAGCAGGCCGCCGGTCGAATAGCTCAGCCCGTAGTCCGCACGCAGCATGGGCAGAAATGATCCCACCAGAATGCCGCCGATTCCCAGCGAAAACAGATTCAGCAGGATGACGCGCACCACATAGCGGTTTGGCTTGGACAAAGAAGATAACTGGCTGTTCACGGAGATTCATCCTTTCTGTTACAGGTGGTATCCTTATTATAGCAACTCTGCAGTACCTCCGCAAGACGCGCAAACCGATTGATGAATCGGGAAAAAAACGGTATAATAAAGAAAAAGGATTGTAATACCGGAGGGGAGGGGACGACATGCGCCGGATCAAATGGATTGTACCGTTTCTTTGTATTCTCGGCTGCTGTGCCTGCAGCTCCAAATCCGTCTCGTCCAATCGTCAGCCATTGACCGCCGAGGATCTGGAAACCATCGAAGAACTGCAGACTCCTTACATCGGCATGATTCTCAAATCGCTGGACGGCGAATTCTATCCGCTGATCAAGGCGGGCGCCGAAGCGGAGGCGGATCGTCAGGGCGTCGAACTGATCGTCGTGGCTCCCGACAGCGAGAGCGATGCCGACGGACAGGCAGAGCTTGTCAGTATTATGGCGGATATGGCGCTGGATGTGCTCATCATCTCCCCCTGTGACGAAAGTCTGCTGACCGACTCGCTGGAACGCGCATCTCAAAAGGGCAAGCACATCCTCGCAGTCGACGACCGGCTTTCCTATCCGGCATGCGAGGGATATATCGGCTCGGATGACTGGGACGGCGCGTTTCATCAGGGCGCACATGCCGCTACCCTCGCCGAAAATTCCTCTGCCGTCATTCTGCGCGGACAGATGGGCAGCCGCAATCACGTCGACCGCGCACTCGGACTGCGGGACAGTCTGATCCGCAGCAGAATCGTCCGGATTTACAGCATCTGCTGCAACTCCTCCCGCTCCGAAGCCTATCACCAGACAGCCGCTCTGCTCGAGTCGGACACCCCTATCGGCGTTATCTGCACTACCAACGACGATATGGCGTTCGGCGCACAGAAAGCGCTGTCCGAGAGCGACCGCACCGTGCCCATTGTCTCGTTTGACGGCACACCCGAAATGCTGAAGGCAGTCGAGGACGGCACCATCGACAGCACAATGATGCAGGATGCCTACGAAATCGGCGTACAGAGTGTCCGCGCGGCTGTTCAGACCGCAGACGGACAGCCGGTCGGCGATATCATCGTCCCGATGAAGCTCGTAGTGTCCCGCACCGCAGAGCAGGCATTGGAACAGTTGGAAAACCGCCTGAGAAATAACAGTTAGTATAGTTTCACCGTAATATTACTTTTCATGAGCTATCAAGGGTTGACGAGCCGAACGGAAATCAGTATGATACTAGTAGATGCACGGTCTTGCCGCCGTGCCGGATTCGCTTTTTGGAGCGAAGGAGGGGATTTTTATGAATAAGAACAGACTGCTCGCCATGCTGACTGCCTGTGTGCTGTGTCTCGGACTGCTCACCGCCTGCGGAACACAGAGTACCGGTTCCGGACAGATGGAGGACAATGGTCCGATCACGCTGTTTCTGTCTCAGCAGGACGATTATCTCACGGTTCTGCAGCAGGAATGCGCCAAAGCGGCGGAGGCTAATGGATACCAGTTCCACATGGAGGATGCCGAAGGCGATCAGGACAAGCAGATCAGCCAGATCAAACAGGCGGTCAAGAAGGGCGAAAGCGCGTTTCTCGTCAATCTGGTTGATCCGTCCCGCGCGGATGAGGTCATCAAGGCGGCCGGAAACCGCGGCATTGTCTTTTTGAACCGCGAGCCGGAGGATCACGCGGTACTGGATCAGAAGCACATCTATGTCGGCTCCGAAGAGGAGTCCGCAGGCGAACTGCAGGGACAGGTTCTGGCGGAATACTGCCAGTCGGAAGGCATGAAGGAGATCCGCTATCTCCTGCTGACCGGACCGGAGTCTCTGCCGTCCTCGCATCAGCGTGCCGACGCCGTACTGAACATAATGAATGAGACCGGATTCCGGATGAAGCTGCTGACCGCAGAACCGCTGGAATGCGATTATCTCCGTAGCACCGCGGAGGAACAGGTTGCCGCGCAGCTCTCCACCGGCCTGAAGCCGGAGGAGATCGACTGCATCATCTCGACCAACGATGCGATGGCTTTGGGTGCGATGGATGCCCTGAAAACGGTCGATCCGGAGGCGGAGCCGATTGTCATCGGTGTGGACGGCATCCCGGATGCCCTGCAGGCGATTCACGACGGCACCATGATGATGACAGCATATCAGGATGCATCCCGTCAGGCACAGACCGCTATTCAGGTTGCAAACAATCTGAACCACGGGTATCCGTACAATCAGGGAATCACCGTGGCGGACAGTGTGGATGACAACATCTTCTGGATCTCGTTCCAGTCGGTCACATTTGACAATGTCGGCAGTTTTTTGAACTCCTGAGCGCAGAACAAAACAGAACGCCGGAAGAATCCATTCGGACTCTTCCGGCGTTTTTATGTGGCTTTTCACTCCGATGCTGACTCTTCCGGCGGGTTGACCGTCTCCTCCGGCAGATTCTTTTCGTTGGGCATTCCCACCAGCGACAGGGCAATCGCATGCGGCAGAATTTCTGCCGTCGCGTCCGTCGTCTCTCCGCCGGCTTCACCGTCCAATGTCCATGCAATCGGCTCCTCCGACAGAACGCGCACACGGGATGCGCGGCGGAAGTAAATGCGCGGACAGTCATCAATCGTCTGACGCATAAGCGCCGTGATGATCTCATTCAGTTCAATCGGATTGGTCGGCATCCGGAACAACAGCACCTCGAACAAACCGTCGTCAAGCTGAACGCCGGTGCGCCCGATATCCATCACACCGCCGACCGAAGTGGAATTCGAAATCTGACCATAGATAAAGGTGTCCTCAATCAGTTCTCCGTCGACCTCCACCTTTAAGTGATAGGAACGGATCGTGGCGAGCGAAATGACGCCCTCCAAAATATATGCAAAATGACCCAGCATATTTTTTAGCGGCTGGGGCGTGTCATAGGAGACCTCGGTAAACAGACCGAATGCCGCAACATAGGTAAAATACTGTCCGTTAAATCGACCGATGTCGCAGTAAAACGGCTCTCCGTCGACAATCTGCTTCATGGATTCCTCCATTCTGGGCGAGATACCGAGGGTCGAGGCAAAATCATTGGTGGTTCCCGCCGGTACATATCCCAGAATCGGGCGCTTGTCTTCCGGCAGAGTCATCAGTCCGGCTACCACCTCATTGAGGGTGCCGTCTCCGCCGACACAGACAACACGGTCGTATTCCTCCGCATATTCCTCCGCAAATTTTGTTCCGTCCCCGCTTCCCTGAGTGGGAAATACCGTCACGTGATTTCCGGTCGTAAAGAAATAATTGATCAGATTGAATACCTGATTGCGTGCCTGGTTCTTTCCTGCAGTCGGATTGATAATCAGCATGAGTTTTGGAACTGAATTCGAACGCATATTACCATCCTCCTTTATAGAACAGTCCTGAAAAGATCCTGTAAATTTTTAATAGCACTATCATACGATGTTTCCCAACATTTTTCAATATCCGAAGGGATTAAAAAAGTGATAATAAACTCATAAACAACAGTCCCCTTGCATTTTGTGGAGAGGTTCGGTATACTATACCTAATCGAAATGTCTCTGTAGCTCAGTTGGATAGAGCGACCGCCTCCTAAGCGGTAGGCCGGGGGTTCGAATCCCTTCAGGGACGCCAGTCCTGCAGTCATCTCCGTCGGGAGATGACTGTTTTTCTTTCGTCAGAAAGAATGTCGGGTTTCGAAAGGCGGCTCTTGACAGCATGCCGGTGGCGGCGTGGCCCTCATCGGTATCACTCTGGTTCCCCTGCTTTCCGGGCTCTTCGGTTAATCCAAAGCCAGACTGCTTGCCGGAGCAGGAAATCCGGCCAGACGGCGCAAGCTGCCTGCTTACATATTGCTATTTCATTCCTATTTTGGATGTAGTAATATAAACATGACATATAGTTGTCGTGTTTACCTTGATATCATATAACTGGAAGTGAAACCATTATGAAGATTGACAGAATGATAGGGATTCTATCCCTTCTGCTCCAAAAAGAAAAAACGACAGCGCCTGAACTGGCAGAGCATTTTGAAGTGTCAAAAAGAACAATCAACAGGGACATTGATGATCTATGCAAAGCCGGAATCCCGATCTGTACAACACAGGGCGTGGGTGGTGGTATTCAAATCATGGACGGATACCGAATGGATCGTACTCTTCTCACTTCAAGAGATATGCAGATGATCATGGCAGGGCTTCGGAGTCTGGACAGTGTCAGCGGCAGCCATTATTACAGTCAGCTTATGGAAAAAATCAAAGCCGGATCCTCTGATTTTGTTCATGGAAACGATACGATCCTGATTGATCTATCTTCCTGGAACAAAGAGGCTGTCTCCGAAAAAATTGAGTTGATACAGGCTGCCATCGAGGTAAAGCAGGCGATTCGCTTTGATTATTACTCTCCGAAAGGAGAAAGCACGCGCCTTATCGACCCCTATTATCTGATCTTCAAGTGGAGCAGCTGGTATGTCTGGGGCTTTTGCAGAACAAAGCAGGACTTTCGCATGTTCAAGCTGAACCGCATGGATCATCTGGTGCATGCCGGTGAACCTGTGGAAGAGAGAGTAGTACCCATGCCGGAATTTGAAACAACACAGTTCTTCCCTGCCAATGTTCGCCTGAAGGCATTGTTTGATCCATCCATGAAGTGGCATCTGATCGAAAGTTATGGCGTCTCGTCCTATCAGATTCAAACGGACGGCTCCTTACTTTTCGAGAGGGAAATGGATGAAGAGGGTCTCATTTCCTGGCTGCTGTCCTGCAGGGATAAAGTGACCGTGCTGGAACCACA
>JALFIV010000031.1 GCA_022775385.1 Clostridiales bacterium | reverse complement strand
GGGACTGAACACCCAGCAGATTATCGAGGGCGTCGGACTCGACCCGCGCATCGGCACGCACTACAACAATCCGAGCTTCGGCTACGGCGGATACTGCCTGCCCAAGGACACCAAACAGCTGCTCGCCAACTATGCCGACGTACCGGAAAACCTGATCGAGGCAATTGTCGAGAGCAACCGCACCAGAAAGGACTTCATCGCCGACCGCGTGCTGCGCATGGCGGATTACTACGACTACTCCGAGAGCGGTGAGTACGCCGCGGGCAGGGAAAAGGAATGCGTGATCGGCGTGTACCGTCTGACCATGAAGAGCAATTCCGACAACTTCCGACAGAGTTCGATTCAGGGCGTCATCAAGCGCATCAAGGCGAAGGGCGCGTCCGTGATCATCTATGAGCCGACGCTCGAGGACGGCTCGACCTTCTTCGGCAGCCGGATTGTCAACGATCTGGCGGCGTTCAAGGCGCAGAGCCAGGCGATCATCGCCAACCGCTATGACCCCTGTCTGGACGATGTATCCGACAAGGTTTATACGAGAGATATTTTTAGGAGAGACTGACAACGCATGAAAGGGAAAAAAAAGCTGTGCTTTGCCGCCTCGTCGGGCGGACATTATGAGCAGATTCTGATGCTGAGGCCGCTGATGCAGAAGTACGACAGCGTCCTTGTCACCGAGCGGACGCAGTACCGCACGGCGGTGGACGGGATTCCGACCTACTATCTGTCTCAGGTCAACCGGAAGGAAGCGGGATTCCTCCCGAAAATGCTGGCAAACAGCTTCCGCGCGCTGTGGATTATGCTCAAGGAGAGTCCGGATGTCGTGATCACCACCGGCGTGCTGGCGGTCATCCCGCTGTGCCTGCTGGCCAAGCTGTTCGGCAGAAAGCTGATCTATATCGAGTCATTCGCCAAGGTGACCTCGCCGACCGAGACCGGCAAGCTGATGTACAAATTCGCCGACCGATTCTATGTCCAGTGGGAATCCATGCTGGAGATTTACCCCGATGCGCTCTATCTGGGCGGCATCTACTGATCCCCGTGCGGGAAATCAACCGGTTGCGACAGGGAGAACAACATGAAGATTTTTGTAACCCTCGGCTCACAGAAGTTCCAATTCAACCGCCTGCTGCAGGCGCTGGACGATCTGATAGAGCAGCAGACAGGTTCGGATTCGGTCTTTGCGCAGACCGGATATTCCGACTATCAGCCCAAGCACTATCCGTTCCGGCAGTTCCTCGACCGCGAGGAATACGCCGCGGAGATGGGCAGGGCGGACATTGTGATTACACACGGCGGCACCGGCGCGATTATCGGTGCGGTCAAACAGGAGAAGAAAGTCATCGCCGTCCCGCGGCTTGCCAAGTACGGTGAGCATGTGGACGACCACCAGCTCCAGCTGGTCGAGCAGTTCCGCGAGCTCAACCTGATTTGCGAATGTCAGGACTGCGCAAAGCTGGGAGAGGCGCTCGAGACGGTGAAACACACCGAATACAACCGCTACGAGAGCAATACACAGACAATCATCCGGAGTATTGAAGAATTTCTCTCGGAGATCTGACCGGGACAGGATAAAGGAAAGGAACATTCGATTTTATGAAAACGGAGTTTTACCATGTACTGAATAAGCTGCACATGGGCGCCGTGTGTTATCCGCTCATCCGGAAGGGATGCCGTCCCTGTCCGCTGCCCGAAGCGGCGGAGGCGAAGGCGTTTCTGCACTCGGTCAGCAAAAGAGAGAAAACCGGATGCATCGCGGACAAAGTGACCGAAAACCGGAAGGAATACGATCTGGAGCTCATCATTCCGGTTTACAATGTGAAAGATTATCTGGCGCAGTGTCTGGACTCCGTATTGAATCAGAAGACCAAGTACCGGATTCGTGTGCTCTGCGTCGAGGACGGCTCGACGGACGGCAGCGGCGCGGTACTAGACCGGTATCAGTCCGACCCGCGCGTATACATCATCCGTCAGGAAAACCGCGGTATGTCCGCGGCGCGCAACCGTGCCCTGCGGCACCGCAGCTGCCGGTATTTGACCTTCCTCGACAGCGACGATATGCTGGCGGACGGCGCGATTGATCTGCTGCTGGACGCCGCATACGGACACGATGCGGATATTGTATACGGCGGCTATGTGAAGTTCGGCCGCGGCGGAAAGACCATCTCCCGTCTGACGACGGAAGAAGGTTGGGTGTCGGATCCGTATACCGTCCCGGGATTTGCCTGGGGGAAGATCATCCGGGCGGAGCTGTTCGACGGAGTCCGCTTTCCGGAGGGCTTTCTGTTCGAGGACACGATGATGCGGCAGATTGTCTACCGCAGGGCGCGGACGATCTACGCCGTCTCCGGGACGATTTACTGGTATCGGAAAAACCCAAACGGCATCTCGCTCGGTGCGCGCCGGAGCAACAAATCCGTCGACAGCGTGCTGGTCTATGACCAGATCGAACGGGACTGCCGGACACTCGGCCTTCCCTGCGATCAGGCGGAATATGAGTCCTTTCTGGAACACGCCAAGCTGGCGCAGTTCCGGATGCGCAATCTGAAACCGGCGGTGCAGAAGGCGGGATTTTCCGTGTGGTGCGGCATGATGCGCCGCAGTTATGCGGATTCCCGGACGGAAAGAGAGCATATGCGCGATTTGGAACAGGCACTTATTTCGGGAAATTTCAATCTGTTCCAAGCTTTCTGCGTGCTAACCCAGTGAACCGTGTGACCAGAGACCGGAACAGAGAGCTATTTGACAAGTGAGGAATAGGGGAAAACATGTCACAGAAAAGGAAAATCATTTTTGTCATCGTGAGCCTGTACGGCGGCGGAGCGGAGAAGAGCCTGATCAATCTGCTGCACGAATTTGACTATGAAAAATATGAGGTGGATCTGCTTCTGTTCAAGAAGGAGGGGCTGTTCCTGAATCAGGTTCCCGAACAGGTGAATCTGCTGGAAATCCCGCATGATCTGGATTTGATGTACCGGAACTCGTACAAGGGGGCGATCAGACGGATCTCCGATCTCCAATATGTGCTGACGCGGTTTTTGGGAACCGGACTCGTCAAGGTGCTCCCGCACAAGTCGGTGCGTGCGCGCAGACAGGTGCGCTGGAAGAAGTTTTACCGCAATGCGATCAGGCCGTTTGACCGCGAGTACGACATTGCGGTCGCCTATCTCGAGTGCGAGCCGACCTACTATGTGCTGGACAAGATCCGCGCAGGAAGAAAATACGTCTGGGTGCACAACGACTACGACAGCACCGGACTGGACAGCAGCTTTGACTATCTGTACTTCCGTCAGGCCGATGCGGTCGTGACGATTTCGGACAAGTGCGCCAACATCCTGCGCGAACGCTTCCCGGAGGCGGCGGAAAAGGTCTGGTGCATTCCGAATATCACGACATCGAAATACATACGCGAGCTGGCGGCGGATGAGCCGGATGAGCCGTTCCGCGAGGACAGATTCAAGATCCTGTCCATCGGACGCCTCAGCGAGCAGAAGGGCTTTGACATGGCGATCAAGGCGGCGAATCTCCTCAAAAAGCGGGGATATCGGTTTGAATGGATCATCATCGGCGAGGGCGAACTGAAAAACGAGCTGACCGAGCTGATCAACCGGTACGGGCTGAACGACGATGTCCGGCTTGTCGGACAGAAGAGCAACCCGTATCCCTATATGCGGTGCTGTGATTTTCTGGCGCAGACCTCGCGGTACGAGGGAAAATCCGTCGTGCTGGACGAGGCGAAGATTCTGAGTAAACCGATTTTGGCGACCCGCTACCCGACGGTGCACGATCAGCTGGATGAAAAGACCGGTCTGATCGTCGAGATGAATCCCGAGGCGATTGCGGACGGCATGGAGCGGCTGTTCCTCCATCCCGAGCTGCTCGAGGGGATGCAGCGCGAGCTGGAACAGCATGATTTCGGCAATACCCACGAGATTTCCTGCTATTACAAATTGTTTGAATCTGATGTGAGCGGGGAAAACGAATAAAGAAACGAAGCGAATGCAGAAAGGAGGCATGGCGGGGATGAAAATGAGCATCAAGCGGATCGGCATTTTTGTGCTGATGGCCGCTCTGCTGTATCAGGATACCCTGACTCGGCTGACCGGACTTTCCTTTCTGAATTATTTGGATGAAGTGTTTATTCTGATGCTGTTCGGCACGGGACTGCTGCGCAGCCGCGGAAAGATCCCACGCTTCGTCGTGAGGCTCCTCCTGCTGACTGCCTTGTTCTTCGGTATCGGCATTGTCTGCTGTCTGGTGTTCAGCGAGTATCGACCGCGCGATCTGATGATGGCGGGACTGCTCTCCATCAAGTTTTTTTTGGTGGTCGCCGCGGTTCTGCTTCACAAGCCGTCCGTATCCTGTATCCGGATGATGCAGGACGCCGTCAAGGCGCTCGGCGCGTTCGGATTCGTATGCGGTGTTGTCAATTTTGTGACGCCGACCCTGTGGACGAGGCTGTTCTCCTTCACCTGGATCGAGACGAAAGCGGGAATCCACAACGTGATGGGTCTGTTTATCCATCCGGGACAGTTCGGCTGGTTTATGCTGTTTGTCGGCATTCTGTACTATGCGCAGTATAAGACCGGACGGAAGCGGCGCGATCTTGTATTTGCCGCCGCGTATGCTGCGATGGCGATGCTCTCGCTCAAGGCGAAGGTCATCCTCGGTGTTGGCTTTGTGCTGCTGGCGGACTGGTTCCTCGTCGACCACAGGAAGATCTATCTGACCAAATATGTCGGACCGGTGGTCGGTCTCGTGGCAATGGTCACGGTGTTTGGAAGTTTTATTTATGAAAAAATCAGCAAGTATATTCTGGGTACGGCGACCGAGGTCACCGCGCGGTATGTGCTGC
This sequence comes from Clostridiales bacterium, assembly GCA_022775385.1. Taxonomy (GTDB): domain Bacteria; phylum Bacillota; class Clostridia; order Oscillospirales; family Butyricicoccaceae; genus Butyricicoccus_A. The sequence goes on along the minus strand of JALFIV010000031.1, from coordinate 9,994 downwards.
TCAACCGGTCGTTCCAAATAGCCGCGGATTATTTTCCGGTTGGCGTCGGCTTCGGCAAGTTCGGCAGCTGGTATGCGCGAATCCGCTACTCAGAGTATTATTACAAATACGACTGCACGACGGTATACGGTCTGCAGCCGGAAGATCCGCGGTTTGCAACCGACACGTTCTGGCCGGCGGTATTGGGTGAGACCGGTGTCATCGGTCTGCTTGTGTATCTGATTCTGCTGGGAACGATGGGCGTGCGCCTGCTCAAGACCGCCCGGGCAAACTGGGCGGGAGCATTTGCAAAGAGCACGGCGCTGTTTGGATTTCTCACGCTGATCCAGTCGCTCGCCGAGTCCATGGGAGAGGCGGCGTTCAACAGCTCGCCGCAGAATATCTTCCTCGGTGCGGCGGTCGGACTGGGATTGTGCATGGGAGTTTATCGGAAGAAGTACAGCGCGGATGGAGGTTGTCACAATGTGTGAACAAAATGAGATCATGGTGTCCGTCTTTTGTCTGGCGTTCAACCATGAAAAATATATCCGGCAGACAATCGACAGCATTCTGAATCAGCAGACTTCGTTTTCGTTTGAGATTCTTATCCACGACGATGCGTCGACCGACCGCACGGCGGAGATCATCCGTGAGTATGAACACCGTGCCCCCGGGATTGTCCGGCCGATTTATCAGCAGAACAATCAGCACTCGCAGGGGAAGAACATCCTGCATGAGTTTATGATGCCGCTCGCACGCGGGAAATACTTCGCGTTCTGTGAATGCGATGACTACTGGACCGACCCGGACAAGCTGCAGAAGCAGGTGGATTATCTGGAACAGCATCCGGACTGTACCCTGTGTATCCACAATGCGTGTACCGTGGACACCGGCGGAAACCGGACGGGTGTTGTGCATCCGGTGGAGCACAGTGGAACGGTATCGTGTGAGACTGTGATCCGCAGAGGAGGCGGCTACTGCGCGACCAACAGCATCGTGGCGCCGCTCGAGCGGATGAGAGATTGTCCGCCCTATGTGCGGGAGTTTGCGCTGGACTATATTTGGCAGACCTATTTGGCGAGCTGCGGTTCAACCTACTGCTTTGCGGAGGAGATGTCCGCATACCGGCAAGGTGACGCCGGCTCGTGGACGGCAAGGATGAAGGCGGCTCCCGAAAAATACGAGGCGTTCCTCAGACGGCTGCACCGTTCGATGGCGGCGTTTGACGAATACACCGGCGGACGATACACGGAAACAGTGCGCGCGGCAGAGGATGAGCGGTACTGCCGCTACTATCTGCAGGCGGAGGACTACCAAAAGCTTACTGTGGAGCCGTACCGGTCGATCTGGAAGCATGACTTCTCCGCCAAAACGAAGATCAAAATCCTGCTGGGCATCCACTGCCCGTCGATGCTCCGGCTGGCAGAGCGGCTGCGCGGGAGATAACCGGAGCGAACCGGAATGAGGAAAAACTATGGGTGAAAAAAATCAGAGCATGCGCGGAAAGGTTTTTGCCGGACTGTTCTGGAAATTCGGGGAGCGCATCTCGGCGCAGCTGATCAGTCTGATCGTTTCGATTGTGCTGGCGCGCCTGCTCTCGCCGGACGACTACGGCGCGGTTGCACTGGTCATGGTGTTCATCACGATCGCCAACGTCTTTGTCGCGAGCGGCTTCGGCAACGCGCTGATTCAGAAGAAAAATGCGGATAATCTGGATTTTTCCTCGGTGTTTTATCTGAATATCGCACTGGGTCTCGTGCTGTATGCGATCCTGTTTTTTGCATCGCCCGCCATTGCGTCGTTTTACAACATGCCGGTGCTGTCTCCGGCGCTCCGTGTGCTCGGCATCCGAATCGTCGTCGCTTCGGTCAACTCCGTACAGCAGGCGTATGTATCCCGCCACATGCTGTTCAAGCGGTTTTTCTGGTCGACGCTGTTCGGCACGCTGGTCTCCGGTGTGGTCGGCATCGCGATGGCCTATCACGGCTTCGGCGTGTGGGCGCTGGTCGCGCAGTATCTCACCAACACCTGCACGGACACGATTGTCCTGTGGTTTACGGTAAAATGGCGTCCGATTTTCCGGTGCTCGCTCGAGCGGGCGAAGGGGCTGTTCTCCTACGGATGGAAACTGCTGGTCTCCGCTCTTCTGGACACCGGATACAAACAGCTGAGAAGCCTGATCATCGGCAAGAAATACACCTCCGCCGATCTGGCATACTACAATCAGGGCGACAAGTATCCTGGCCTGATTGTGAACAATATCAACACCTCCATCAGCAGCGTGCTGTTTCCGGCGATGTCACAGTTTCAGGATGACCGGGAGCGCGTGAAGCAGATGACGCGCCGCGCGATTCAGATCAGCTCGTACATCATGTGGCCGATGATGATCGGATTTGCGGTCGTAGCCGAGCCGTTTGTCAGCCTTGTGCTGACCGACAAGTGGCTGCCGTGCGTGCCGTTCATCCGGATTTTCTGCTTTACCTACGGACTGTATCCGATTCACACCGCAAACCTGCAGGCGATCAACGCGCTCGGTCGGAGCGATCTGTTCCTGCGGCTGGAGATCATCAAAAAGACGATCGGTCTTTCGATGATCCTGCTCTCGATGAACTATGGCACACTGGTCATGGCGTACAGCCTTGTGGTCGCGGACGTGGCGGCGACGGTTGTCAATGCGGTGCCGAACAGCAAACTGCTGAACTATCGGTATTTCGAACAGCTTCGCGATCTGCTGCCGGGTCTGGTGATGTCACTGATCATGGCGGCGGTCATCGTTCCGATCAGCCTGCTCGGTCTGCCTGACATCGCCACGATTGCACTGCAGGTGGTCTGCGGTGCGGCGGTTTATCTCGCCGAGTCGGTGCTCACCAAACAGCCCGCCTTTCAGTATCTGCTCGGATTGATCAAAAAGCATTAACACGCGGAGGACATCATTATGTCAGAAAAAATACTCGTTACGCGGTCTTCGATGCCGCCGTTTCAGGAATATATCGACGAAATCGCCCCGCTCTGGGAGTCGCGCTGGCTGACCAACATGGGCGTCAAGCATCAGGAGCTGCAGCGGAATCTCACGGATTATCTCGGCGTCCCGCACGTGGATCTGCTGACAAACGGTCATATGGCGATCGAGCTTGCGCTGCAGGCGATGGATCTGCACGGTGAGATCATCACGACGCCGTTCACGTTCGCCTCGACGACGCAGGCAATCGTCCGGAGCGGCTGTACGCCGGTGTTCTGCGACATCGATCCCGTGACGTTTACGATGGATCCGTCCAAAATCGAGGCGCTCATCACCGACAAAACCTGCGCGATCCTTCCGGTTCACGTGTACGGAAACATCTGTGATGTGGACGAAATCGACCGGATTGCAAAAAAACACGGATTGAAAGTCCTTTATGACGCGGCGCACACGTTCGGCGAGCGCGTGAAGGGACAGGGTGTCGGCTCGTTCGGCGATGTCTCCTGTTTCTCCTTCCACGCGACCAAGGTGTTCCACAGCATCGAGGGCGGATGCGTCTGCTATCACGACGAGGCGTTTGGCGAGAGGCTGGCGCATCTCAAGAACTTCGGCATCAAAAATCAGGAGGAAGTGGACGGCATCGGCGCCAACGCCAAAATGAACGAGTTCTGCGCGGCGATGGGTCTGTGCAGTCTGCGGCACATCTCCGGCGAGATTGAGAAGAGAAAACGTGCGGTCGAGCGGTACCGCAGTCATCTGACGGGCGTGGACGGCATACAGCTCAGCCCGATTCAGCCGGATGTGGAAAACAACTATGCATATTTTCCGGTCATCTTTGACAGAGACCGGTTCGGCGCGGACCGCGATGCGGTGATGGCAGAGCTTGCCGCACACGACATCGCCGCGCGCAAATATTTCTATCCGCTGACCAGCACATTCGCGTGTTACGGCGGAAAATTCAACGCGGAGGAGACGCCGACGGCGCTCCGGATCAGCCGCAGTGTGCTGACGCTGCCGCTGTATGCCGATCTGAGCGAGGCGGACGTCGACCGCATCTGTTCGATTGTTCTCAACTGCGGAACGTAAGGAGGGAGAGAGATGAAAGGTATTATTTTGGCAGGAGGCTCGGGCACGCGCCTGTATCCGCTGACGCGGGTGACCTCCAAACAGCTGCTTCCGGTTTATGACAAGCCGATGATCTATTATCCGCTGTCCACGCTCATGCTGGCGGGCATTCGGGATATCCTCATCATCTCCACCCCGACCGATACGCCGCGCTTTCAGGAGCTGCTCGGAGACGGCAGCCACTTCGGCGTCAACCTGTCCTACACCGTTCAGCCGAGTCCGGACGGACTGGCGCAGGCGTTTCTGCTGGGCGAGGACTTCATCGGAGATGAGCCGTGCGCGATGGTGCTCGGCGACAACATCTTCTACGGCGGATGGTTCCGCAAAAACCTCGCGGCGGCGGTCAAAAACGCCGAGGAGGGAAAGGCGACCATCTTCGGATACTATGTCAAGGATCCCGAGCGCTTCGGCATCGTCGAGTTCGACAGCGGGAGGAACGTCCTCTCGGTGGAGGAAAAGCCGGCGCATCCGAAGAGCAACTACTGCATCACCGGTCTGTATTTTTACGACAAGCGGGTGGTCGAGATGGCAAAACGGGTCAAGCCGTCGGCGCGCGGCGAGCTGGAAATCACCGATCTCAACCGGCTGTATCTGGAGGACGATTCGCTCAAGGTACAGATTCTCGGCCGCGGATTTGCGTGGCTGGATACCGGCACGGTGGACAGCCTGATGGAGGCGGCGACCTTCGTTCAGACTGTGCAGAACCGGCAGGGCGTCGTCATCTCGGCGCCGGAGGAGATTGCCTACCACGAGAAGTGGATCAGCCGCGAGCAGCTGGTGGAATCTGCCAAGCTCTACGGCAAGTCGCCGTACGGCGAGCATCTGATGCGCGTCTCCGAGGACAGGATGCTATTTTAAGGGTACGAGGAAGAGGATTATGACAATTGTTGTGACCGGCGGCGCCGGATTTATTGGAAGCAATTTTGTATACTATCTGCTGGAGCACCATCCGGAGGACCGCGTGGTCTGTCTGGACAAGCTGACGTACGCGGGCAATCTGAGCACGCTCGCGCCGGTGATGGCGCATCCGCAGTTCCGGTTTGTCAAGGCGGATATCTGTGACAGAGCGAGCGTGTACCGCCTGTTCGAGGAGGAGCATCCGGATATCGTGGTGAATTTCGCCGCCGAGAGCCATGTCGACCGCTCGATTGAAAACCCCGAGGTCTTTCTGCAGACCAACATCATCGGCACCTCCGTGCTGATGGACGCCTGCCGCAAGTACGGCATCGGGCGGTATCATCAGGTCTCGACCGACGAGGTCTACGGCGATCTGCCGCTCGACCGACCGGATCTGTTCTTCACGGAGGAGACGCCGATCCACACGAGCAGTCCGTATTCGTCGTCCAAGGCGTCGGCGGATCTGCTGGTCATGGCATATCACCGCACCTACGGACTGCCGGTGACCATCTCGCGCTGCTCCAACAACTACGGTCCGTATCATTTTCCGGAGAAGCTGATTCCGCTGATGATTATCAATGCGCTGGCGGACAAGCCGCTTCCGGTGTACGGCGAGGGTCTCAATGTGCGCGACTGGCTGTATGTCGAGGATCACTGCAAGGCGATCGATCGGATTATCCGGGACGGACGGGTCGGCGAGGTGTACAACGTCGGCGGACACAACGAAAAGCAGAACATCGAGATCGTCCGGCTGATCTGCCGGTCGCTCGGAAAGCCGGAAAGCCTGATCACCCATGTGACCGACCGGAAGGGACATGATATGCGCTACGCCATCGACCCGACCAAGATCCACAGCGAGCTGGGATGGCTGCCCGAGACCAAGTTTGAGGACGGCATTCAGAAAACCATCCAGTGGTATCTCGACAACCGGGACTGGTGGGAGACCATCATCTCGGGGGAGTATCAGAATTATTATGAGAAGATGTATCACAACCGCTGAGAGCCTGCGGCGTGGAGGAGCGAAAATGAAGACGAGTTTTTATACACGGGAAGAACTGATGGAGATCGGGTTTCAGTCGGTCGGCGAGGATGTCCTGCTCAGCCGCAAGGCGAGTGTGTACAGCGCGGAGCGGATCAAGCTCGGCAACCATGTCAGAATCGACGATTTCTGCATTTTGAGCGGAACGATCGAGCTGGGCGACCACATTCATATCGCGGCGTACTCCGCCCTGTACGGCGGCACGGACGGCATTGTGATGGAGGATTTCTCTGGACTATCTTCGCGCGTCTGCGTGTACAGCGCCAGCGATGACTACACCGGCTGGGGACTGACCGGTCCGACGATTCCGGATGAATACCGCAATGTAGAGAGCGCGCCGGTCCACATCGGACGGCATGTCATCGTCGGCTCGATGAGCATCATCCTGCCGGGTGTTCATGTAGGGGAGGGAAGCTCCTTCGGCAGTTTCTCGTTCGTCAATCGGGACACCGAGCCGTGGAGCGTCAACGCCGGCATTCCGGCGAAAAAGATCCGCGAGCGCAGCCGCCATCTGCTGGAGTTCGAGAAGCAGCTGCTGGAGGACGAGCGGAACGCCTGAGCGGACACCCGTATTCCTTGACGACGGTGGGGATGTACGGTACAATTGTCGCAGGCTATTTGTCGAAAAATGGCAGAACAATACAGCTGTGTTGTTTGATAAGAATATTTGAATGAAAGAAATATGAAACAGATTGCCGGAGGATGAGAGAAAATGAGAAAAACGAGAGTTCTGATGGTGGGAAATCATCCTTCCGCAAAGGGCGGCATCACGAGCGTCATCAGTCAGCTGCTGGCGCACGACTGGGATGCCGACGGCATTGAGATGCGGTTTATTCCCACCTATATCGAGGCGGGCGCGCTGAAAAAATCGCTGTTTTTTGCGGCCGCCTATGTGAAAATCTGCGGCGAGATGCTGTTCCATCGGCCGGATGTGGTGCATATGCACATGTCCTACAAGGGAAGCTTCCGCAGAAAATATCTGATTCACAAACTCTGCCGCCGCTTCGGCGTGCGCGATGTGGTGCACCTGCACGGCTCGGAGTTTCAGAAGTGGTATGACGCGTCGGACGAGGGGCTGCAGGCGGAGATCCGCACCCTGCTCCGCGAGAGTTCCGCCTTTCTCGTTCTGGGCGAGAAATGGAACCGGACGATCCGCGCGATCGAGCCGGAGACCAACACGGTGGTTGTCAGCAACACGGTGCACATCCCGCCGGAGCGCGTTCACTGGGACGGCGGACGGAAACAGGTGCTGTTTCTCGGTGTCCTGATCAAGCGCAAGGGCGTGCACGATCTGCTCGAGGCGGTTCGTCTGCTGCAGGAACGGGGAGAGACCGCGGACATGCAGGTTGTCATCGCCGGAAGCGGCGAGGAGGAGGACGCGCTCCGGCAGCAGTGTACGGCGCTCGGTCTGGACGGCTGTGTGACGTTCGCCGGGTGGACGGACAGCGAAAAGAAGCGCGATCTGCTCGAGCAGAGCCATCTGCTGGTGCTTCCCTCGTATAATGAGGGACTGCCGATTGCGATTCTGGAGGCGATCAGCTACGGCATGCCGGTGGTCTCCACCGATGTCGGCGACATCTCCGCCGCGGTGCGCGAGGGAGAGAACGGATGGCTGATTCAGCCGGGGGATGCCGCGGCGCTGGCCGACCGCATCCGCCGTGTGTTTGACAGCCGCGAAGGCTATCAGGCGATGAGTGATGCGTCCCGCGCACTCGCGGAGGCGCAGTTCTCTGACACCACCTACTTTGATCAAATGAAACAGTGCTATCGAACTACTGGAGATAACGTGGAATGAAAAAGATTGGACTGAGTGTCTGTTACGATACAAAGAATTTTGGCAGTCAGCTGCAGGTGCTGGCGACGGTCAAAAAAATTGAAGAACTGGGATATCAGACCGGAATCATCCGATATAAAAAAACGATGTCTCTGCGGTTTGTCCTACAGTCCCTGCCCCGGGTGTTTAACTCCTACTTTATCCGGAACAAGATCACCCATATGAACCGCCGGCGCGCCATCCGTCAGCACCCCGAGATTGCGGAGAAGGTCCGCATCCGGGACAGGAGGTTCCGCCGGTTTGTGGACGAAAACTTCCACAACCTGTCCGAGCCGTATGCCGGATGGAATCAGCTCGTGAAAAAGAGCGCGCAGGATTTCGATGCGTTTTTGTGCGGCAGCGACCAGCTGTGGCTCCCGTCCAATCTGGGCAGCCACTTCTATACGCTGGAGTATGCGCCGGACGACAAGCCGAAGATCGCCTACGCGACCAGCTTCGGCGTCAGCCAGATTCCGTGGTATCAGAAGCGGCGGACGGCGGCGTATCTGAACCGGTTCCAGTCGCTGAGCACGCGCGAGGTCGCCGGAAGCCGGATGATCCGCGAACTGACCCAGCGGGAGGCGCCGGTGGTCTGCGACCCGACCCTGCTGTTTGATGCGGCGGAGTGGGACGAGATGATTCCGCGCCGTGTGGTGATCGACGAGCCGTACATCTTCGCCTACTTCCTCGGCACCAATCCGGTACATAGAGAGGCGGCGGAGGAGCTGCGGAAACAGACCGGACTCCGGATTGTCACCTGTCCGTTCCTCGACAACTATGTCGAATCCGACCGGCAGTTCGGCGACGTCCAGCTGTTCGATATGGATTCTGCGGACTTCGTCAATCTGATCCGGAATGCCGCGTACGTCCTGACGGATTCGTTCCACGGGTCGGTATTCAGCATTCTGTACCACAAACAGTTTATTACGTTCAACCGCTTCCTCGAGGGCAGCAACTCGAGAAACTCCCGCATCGATTCGCTCTGTGCGATTCTCGGACTGGGAGAGAGACGGTATGACGGCGACATTACAGTCATCGACCGCGAAATCGCCTATGAGCGGGTCGACGAGCGGATTGCCGGTCTGCGGGAGTCCTCCATCGACTATCTCAAGGGCGCACTGGACGCGGTCGAGTGAGGACGGAAGGGAAACAGCGTATGGAGCAGCTAGTGACGGATAAAACCAAGTGCTGCGGCTGTACCGCGTGCGCCTCGGCGTGCCCGAAGCAGTGCATCGACATGCAGCCGGATTTTGAGGGATTTCTCTATCCGGTCATCGATTCCGCGCGGTGCATCGACTGCGGTCTGTGCCGCCGCGTCTGTCCGGTTATCCAGCCGGCGGAGGCGGGAGACGGGGAGCGGCGCTCGTTCGTTGTGCGGTCAAACGACCCGAAAATCGTGCTGGGCAGTACCTCCGGCGGATTTTTCACGCCGCTCGCCGGACAGGTCATCGAAGAGGGCGGTGTGGTCTGTGCCGCCGCGTTTGACGATTCGTTCGAGGTCGTCCACCGGTTTCTCGACGGGGACACGATGAGCGAGGAGGCGTGCACGAAGTTCCGCGGCTCGAAGTATGTACAGAGCCGGCTGGGGGACTGCTACGGCCGCATCCGGTCGTATCTCGAGGAGGGACGTCCGGTGTGCTTTGTCGGCACGACCTGTCAGGTATCCGGTCTCAAGCGGTTTCTGGGACGGGAGTACGACGGGCTGATCGCGGTGGACGTCGTCTGCCACGGCACGCCCTCGCCCAAGCTGTGGAAAACCTATCTGGAGTATCAGACCAAGAAGTACGGCTCCGCTCCCGCGCAGGTCTCGTTCCGCAACAAGACCTACGGCTACCACAGTGGCACGATGAAGATCGTGTTTGAAAACGGAAAGCAATACTGCGGCAGCGCGCGGGTGGACTACATGCTCAAGAGCTTTTTCAAGGAGATTTCCTCCCGCCCGATCTGCTATCAGTGTCCGTTCAAGACACTCGAGCGGTGCAGTGATCTGACGCTGTACGACTGCTGGCATCCGGATAAAATTGTGCCGGGACTGCACGACGACGACCGCGGCTACACCAACGTGATCGTCCAGTCCGAAAAGGGACTGCGTCTGCTCGAGCGGATGGCGGACCGGCTGGAGATGCATCCGGCGGACACCGAGACGGCGGTCAGGCTGGACGGCGTGATGGTTCGCCGCTCG
>JALFIV010000021.1 GCA_022775385.1 Clostridiales bacterium | reverse complement strand
GAATTATTTCTGCAGTTATCTGCGCAGTAGTCTGCACACCATCTTGTTTACGGTGTGGGGTTTTTCTCTGTACCGCAGAATCATTCAGTCGAATGTGAGAAAGTATCTGGTCACTGTTTCGGCGCTTATGGTTGTGTGGATTATCCTCAAGACACTGCGCTATTTTATTTTTGTCGATATGAATGCGAGCAGATATATCTGGTATTTGTACTATGCACCGCTGCTCGGCATTCCGTTTTTCGCATTTTTGGCATCGTATTTTCTTGGCAAATCCGACAGCTGCCGTCTGCCGAACCGGATAAAGGGATTCTATATTCTGACTATGCTGCTGTTCCTGCTTGTCATGACCAATGATCTGCACCAATGGGTCTTTGTCTTTCCGCCGAATGCATCGGTTTTCTCCCCCGGAGACTATCGCTATGGCTTGGGATACTGGCTGATTGTCGGATGGATGGTATGCTGCGGACTGGGGTTCCTGACCGAAGTGTTCCGCAAGTGCCGTGTGCAGATCAGCTGCCGATCTCGTGTGATCCCGTTGATTCCGTTTGGCTTTGCATTGATTTATGTCGGATTGTATGCCGCGAAGGTGCCGTACCTGCGTGTATTTGCAGGGGATATGAGCATCGTATTTTGTGTACTGCTTGCGGCGGTCTGCGAGAGCTGTATTCAGTGCAGAATGATTCCGACGAATACACGGTACGGAGAACTGTTCCATGCATCGGTGAACACATCCGCGCAAATTATCGATCGGAATTATGTGGTGCGTTATGCGGCGCACAGCGCGGAATCGATTCCGGAAGAACATATGCGGGAAGCGGAGAAAGCGCCTGTGATGGTCTCGAAAGGAAAACAACTGCACAGTATGCCGGTTCGCGGCGGATATGTCATCTGGACGGAGGACATGTCGGAACTTTTGCGCGTGAAGCGAGAACTGGAGGAAACGCAGGAAGAGCTGCAGGAGCGGTATGCGTTGCTTCAGTACGAGTATGAGCGGGAAAAAGAGATCAAGGTCATCGAGGAGCAGAACCGGCTGTACGATCTGCTCCAGAGCAAGACACAGAGGCAGATTGATCAGATCTGTCTGCTGACCGAGGCGTATCAGAAGGCACCGGACGGTGCGGAAAAGAGACGGATTCTGTCTCGAATCACCGTGCTGGGGAGCTACATCAAGCGACGGAAGGATATGGTGCTTTCTCTGGACGCCACGCATGTGATGCCGGTCAGCAAGCTGCGCAGTGCGCTGCGGGAATCGTTTCAGGCTCTGAAAAACTTAAATGTATCCGGCAGTTTTTTGATTCAGACAAAGGAAGAAGACTGTGCCGGAGAAATCCTCACGCTTGCCTATGACTTTTTCGAAGCGGCGGCGGAGCTTTCGTTGGACTCTCTCCGCAGTATCAGCGTCCGGATTTGTCCGGTAAACGGATGTCTGCGGATCAACCTATTGATTGACTGCGATCAGTCCCTTGATTCCCTTCGGGAGGAGTATCCGCAGGCTGTCATTTTGTCGGAGGATGACGGCATCATACTTGTCCTGCCGCTGGAAGGAGGGAACGGAAGTTGACCGGTTTTTATGAGCTTCTTTCCGGATATATTACAGCATTGCTTTTGCTGACGTACGCGGCGCTGCTGTGTGTGCTGTGCCGGATGATCTGCCGGTGGTTTCACACGCAGAAGATCGCTCCGCTGATTCCGGATGCGGGCATTCTGCTTTTCATTCTTATCCTTTTGAGTGCTTTGAGTGATTATCAATGGGGAATCACAACAGATGTCTCGTCCGTTGGACCGGCGGCCGTTTGCAGTGCCGTGCTGGGACCGATTCTCATTGTTTACGCTGCTGTGGGAATTTGCCGAGCGTACCGATGTCAAAAGAATGAATTGTCTCCATGGTCGATCAAGCAGGCGACGGATGATCTGCCCGAGGGAATCTGTTTCGCAGATCCGGAGGGATGGGTGGTCCTCTGCAACCGAAGAATGAGAGAACTTGCGATTACGCTGCTGGGAAGCTATCCGCAGATGATAGGAGAGCTGGAGGCGGCATTGCAGAATCCCGAAAAAACCTGCGGCGTGGTGCGTCTTGCGGGTACTCCGGCGCTGCATCGTTTTCCGGACGGAACGGTGTGGTGTTATCAGACCACCGCACTGTCGGAACTGGGGCTGGAAGGATATACACAGACGATGGCGCAGGATGTGACGGAGCTTCACGAGAGCAATGCTCTGCTGCAGTCGGATAATGAAAAAATGAAAGCGGTCAACCAAAAGCTCCGCGAGATGTACGCGTGTCTGTCGGATTGGGTCAGGGAACAGGAAACGCTGGAGCTGAAGATGCACATCCACGATACGCTGGGAGAGAGCCTGATCACGATTGCCGAACTCATGAAGGACGGATCGGAACGGGATTTGGATGAACAGCTCGAAACACTGCAGAAGGCGGTCGGGTATTTTTCCAGCAATCGTTCGCTTCTGCACGGCACGTTTGAAGAGGTCAAAAGGCGGGCGGCTGAGATGAAGGTGACCGTCTGCCTGGAGGGATATATTCCTCAGAATGAGCTGGTGGAGAGTCTGATTGTCGCGGCTGTCCGGGAATGCGTGACCAACTGTGTCAAACACGCGGGCGGAGACCGCGTCACGGTTGCGGTGACAGAGCATTCGGGGATTTACACGGTGACGATCACCAACAACGGGAGCGTACCGGAGGAGAGAATTGTCGAAGGCGGTGGACTGTCGGCGCTGCGCTGCAGCGTGGAGTCCGCCGGCGGAGAGCTGTATGTGTCGCACAAACCGGCGTTTGCGCTGATCCTGAACCTGCCCGGAAAGGAGAGAGAAGGATGATCAACACGATTGTTGTGGAAGACAACGTGTATATTCAAAAACATTTTATGAATCTGCTCGATGCGGCGCGCTTTCGTGTCGTCGATTCCTTCCGGGATGCCTTTGAGGCGGAGGAAGCCTGCCGGGGCGGAAACATCGACCTTGTGCTGATGGATGTCCAGACGTATCGCAATCACTCCGGTCTTGCGGCGGGAAAACGCATTCGGCAGAAATACCGCCGCACGAAGGTTGTGATCGTGACATCGCTCATAGATCCTGCGATTCTGGAACAGGCAAAGCAGGGGGCGGCGGACAGCTTGTGGTACAAGGATCACGGGGATGACGAGATCATGGACGTGATCGAACGGACGCTGAACGGAGAGCGCATTTTTCCGGATTCCTCACCCCGTGTGGAGATGAAGGAGATGTTCTCTTCGGATATCACGCCGCGTCAGATGGAAATTCTGCGGCGTTTCGTATACGGCATGACATACGAGGAGATCGCGGAGAATCTCAAGCTGACCAAGCGTGGTGTCCGCTGGAATCTGGATCAGATCGTCGAAAAAGGCGGATTTCAAAACAAACATGAGCTGCTCGCGGTGGTGATTGAAAACAGACTGATTGTCACTACTCTCGAGGAATAACGATGGTTTTCGTAGAAACTCTCTAATGGAGGTGTTCCATTAGAGAGTTTTTTCGGTTAGTGTCACAAGTGACAGTGACGGGAAAAAAGGAAACCGATAGAATAAAGTTATACAGATGGTATTGTCCGCAAAGGAAAACAGGAAGGCGGGTGCTGCGGATGCGAAAGATTGTACTGGATTTGCAGAGTGGATTATATGCCAAGGCAATTCAGAGAATATTGATGCAGGAATTGGACGGATATCAGGTGATTATTTCAGAGCGTCCGGATAAAACGGTTCAGCGGTGCAAAACCTTTCGGCCGTATGCACTGCTGATGGAGGCGACCGGCTACGCGCCGTGGATGCTGGAGGAGCGGCTTGCAATTTGTGATCGTATCAAGGAGTTCGCTCCGGGCTGTAAGATCGTGATGCTGGTCGATGACGTGGCGGACGCTGCGCTGGCGGAACAGGTGACACAGGCAAAGCGGGATGGTTTGATCGACGCATTTCTGTTCTGTTCTGCGTCGGACAGCTATCTGGCCGCTGTGATGGATAGCTTGTAATAATCAGAGCGGAGAAAAGAGAGGGGTAGAAAACAGAGATACAAAGCTGATTGAAATATCATAAAAATCTGACAGGAGCGACACAGAGAAAGAATGCCGCAAAAGAGGAACTAAGGGAGGAACTGACAATGAAAAAGAGAATTAGTCTGCTGATGGTATGCATGATGGTGATCGTGACGATGGCAACGGCGTGCGGCGGAAAGGACTTGTCCAACAGTAAATATGTGGGCACCTGGGTCGGAAAAACCGCAGAGTATGAGGGCATGGAGATATCGGTCGAGACGCTGTTCGGCGATTTCAACTTAACGCTGGAAGGAAACGGCAAGGCGACAGCACACGTTGACGGAGAAGACAAAACCGGAAAATGGGATGAGACGGAAAAGGGTATCATTCTGGACGATGAGATGGAATTTATTGCGGACGGAGAGAAGCTCTCCTATGAAACCGACGGCGTTACCGTATATTTTGAAAAGCAGTAAATACTGGGATTGACGGAAAAGATGGAGGATACATATGGGACTGATCAAAGCGGCGGCAGGCGCGCTCGGCGGAGTGCTGGCGGATCAGTGGAAGGAATACTTTTACTGTGACTCACTGCCCAAGGATGTGCTGATGGTTCGGGGAGAAAAGCGGACAACCAGACGATCGTCAAACACCAAGGGAAACGACAACGTCATTTCCAACGGCTCCGGGATCTCGGTAGCCGACGGACAGTGCATGATTATTGTGGAACAGGGACGGGTCGTGGAGGTCTGCGCGGAACCGGGCGAGTATACCTATAATACGTCCACAGAGCCGAGTATTTTTGCGGGAAATCTCGGAGAGAGCGTGAAGGAAACCTTCCGAACCATGGGAAGACGGTTTGTCTATGGCGGAGACACGGGCAAGGATCAGCGCGTGTATTATTTCAACACCAAGGAGATCATGGACAACAAGTTCGGCACACCCAATCCGTTCCTGTTCTCCGTGGTCAACAAAGAGATCGGCATGAGAAGAACCGTGCAGGTGAGATGCAGCGGCATCTATTCCTATCGGATCACCGACCCGATTACCTTCTATACGCGTGTCTGCGGCAATGTTCAGCAGGAATTCACGAGAGAGGAAATTGACAGCCAGCTCAAGGCGGAGTTCATTGACGCACTGCAGCCGGCGTTCGGAGAGCTCTCCGAGATGCAGCTCCGTCCGGATCAGCTCACGCTGCATACCCGGGAGATGAAGGATGCCATGAACAATGCGCTCCGGACCGAATGGGCGCAGAACAGAGGCATTACGATTCAAAAGATCACGCTGAATCCGATCACACTGACGCCGGAGGACATGCAGAAGATCAATAATATGGAGGACGCCGCATCCTATGGACAAAATCCGTTCATGATGGCCGGCCGTGCGATGGACTCCTCTGCAACCGCGATGGAGAACGCGGCGTCCAACCCGAACGGTGCAATGATGGGATTCATGGGCATGGGAATGGCGCAGCAGAGCGGCGCATTCGGCGGAGCAGGCGGATTCGGCGCGGCACAGAGTCTGTACAACATAGGCGTTCAGCAGCGCGCTGAGGCACAGCAGGCGGCGGCACAGCAGCAGGCATCGGCACCGGCGGCAGCGCCGAACAGCTGGAAGTGCGTCTGCGGTGCGACGGTGAGCGGAAAGTTCTGCCCGGAGTGCGGCACGAAGAAACCGGAGCCGGCGCCTGAGAACGCGTGGAAATGCAGCTGCGGCACGATGGCGACCGGAAAGTTCTGTCCGGAGTGCGGTTCTCCGAAACCGGCGGCGGACGGCTGGGTCTGCTCCTGCGGCGCATTGAATAAGGGTAAGTTCTGTCCGGAATGCGGTGCGAAAAAACCGGCGGGAGAGCCGCTGTACCGCTGTGACAAGTGCGGATGGGTGCCGGATGATCCATCCAATCCGCCGAGATTCTGTCCGGAGTGTGGCGATCCGTTCAATCAGAACGATATCGGCTAGGAGGGATGACCATGTCTGTCATGATGGAATATAAATGTCCGTTCTGCGGCGGCGCCATGGAATTTGACAGTACAATACAGAAGATGAAATGTCCATACTGTGACAGCGAGATGACGGTGGAGGAGTTTCAGCGTCAGCAGAAGAAGTCCGAGATCGTGCAGGACAGCACCGCAGAGAAGATCGGATGGCAGGCGGCGAGCGACGGACAGTGGTCGGCAGGAGAGACCGACGGAATGCGCGTGTATGCCTGTGAGTCCTGCGGCGGTGAAATCGTCGCGGAGGAAACAACCGGAGCGACGAGCTGTCCGTTCTGCGGCAATCGTGTCGTGATGAAGGGTCAGTTCGCCGGAGATCTGAAGCCGGACTGCATTATCCCGTTCCAGATGGATAAGAAAGCGGCGAAAAATGCGTATTATCAGCATCTGAAGGGGAAATCGTTCCTGCCGAAGCCGTTTAAGGACAAAAACCACATCGATGAGATCAAAGGAGTCTATGTTCCGTTCTGGCTGTATTCGGCAGAGACCAATGCAAATGTTGTATTTCATGCGGATCGCCTCCGGATCTGGGAATCCGGAGATACCGAGTATACGGAGCATTCGGAGTATCAGGTCGAGCGCGCTGGCCGAAACCGGTTTGAGAATATTCCGGTGGACGGCTCCAGAAAGATGGATGATGCACTGATGGAATCCATCGAGCCGTATGATTTCTCGGGTGCGGTTCCGTTTGAACCGGCATATATGGCAGGATATCTGGCGGACCGCTACGATATGGACCAGAACGAACAGTTCAGCCGGGCGACAGAGCGAATCAACCGAAGTGCGGAGCATGCGCTTGCGCAGACGGTCGAGGGATATAACTCGGTTTCAGTATCCAGCAGTCAGGTTGATATCCTGAACGCCAGCTATCTCTATGCATTGTATCCGGTGTGGATTCTCAACACGACTTGGCAGAACAGCAAGTATGTCTTTGCCATGAACGGACAGACCGGAAAAATGGTCGGAGATCTTCCGGTGGACAAGCAGGCATTTTGGAAATATGTGATCATCCGCGCGGCGATCATCACGGCGATTCTGTTTGCGCTGATGACCGGCCTGTTTTCGTAGGAGGGAAGAAAGATGAAGAAACGATTTCTCTCAATGATTCTGTCCCTCCTTTTGGCGTTGTCCGCTGCCTCGCCCGCGTTTGCAGAGGAAGCGGCGCTGTATATCATTGATCAGAAGAATGTGGTCGGAAATGCGCTTGCACAGCTCAATCAGCAGGCGGAGGAGATCAAGGATACCTATGGAATGGTTGTCAGCTGGGCGATTGTAGATTCCACCGGCGGAACCGGCACCGCCGCCTATGCCGAGCAGATCTATCAGGCTTGCTACGGCGATGCGGACGGAATTCTGCTGATTTTCTCGGAGGAGGATGCAGAGTGGTATCTGTATCAGTCCGGAAAGGCGGATGACCTGTTTTCTTCGGCGGATGAGGATGCGCTGTGGGAGGCGTATGGCGACTGTCAGTATTACGATGACGGCGTCGAGGCATATCTGAACACGGCACAGGAAATGCTGGAAGCCAAGGCGGGCGGTTCGTCCTCCGAGGCTGCGGAGACGGTGGAGAGCGCGGAGCCATAGGAGGAGACCAAACCCGTGCAGGAGCCTGCGGAGGAGGAAACACAGAGTGCGCTTCCGTCCGAATGGCCGAAACCGCTCCTTGTCGACGAAGCGGACCTGCTGGACGATGCGGAGGAAACACAGCTGCTGAACGCGCTGGAGGAAATCAGTGAACGGCAGAGCTGTGATGTCGCGGTGGTGACTATCGGCAGTTTGGACGGAAAGACCGCGGAGGAGTACGCAGACGACTACTTTGATGATAACGGGTACGGATTCGGCAGTGACAAAGACGGACTCCTGCTTCTGGTCAGCATGGAGGATCGGGATTGGTGGATTTCGACTCACGGATTCGGTATTACGGCGTTTACCGATGCCGGAATTGACTATCTGTCTGAGCAGTTCCGGCCTTCGCTCAGCGATGGAGATTACAGCGCGGCGTTTGCGACCTATGCCGAACTCTGCGACGATTTCCTGACAAAGGCGAGAGACGGAGAGCCGTATGATGTTGATAATCTGCCGGAAAAGCCCAAGAGCTTTACGGATATCCTGTTCATTCTCGCATTCAGTCTGCTGTGGGGATTCCTGCCGGTCTATGTGGTCGCCCTGCGCAAAAAATCCAAGCTGAGATCTGTGAGCAGTAAAATCGCGGCGAGAGACTACGAGGTGCCCGGCAGCGCAGTTCTGACTGCACAAGCGGATCATCTGGTGAATACATATGTGACCACGAGAATCATCCAGCGCGATGATTCCAATCATGGCGGAAGCAGTACGCACACCAGCTCGTCCGGAGAGACACACGGCGGAGGCGGCGGAAAGTTCTGATCGGACGATAATCAGATATCGGTTTTCCGGATGACATTCAGGGGGATATGAGTTCATTCGGTTTGCACAGCACAGATGTGAATACATAATTTCGCGGGTAGTCTCGTTTGTAATGTTCCGGATTATCGGATCAAACAGCGAGGTTACCCGCGATTGTTTTTTGCGGTATGAGGAAGGATCTGTGTTATTTGAATAGTGGGTTTTCTGTAGATTTCACAGGCGTTTATTCTTGTGACATTCCCGTTGAGAGAAAACAGAATAGAGCCGGAAAGCTGAGTTGGGATGAGAGTGACCGGCTCTGCTTTTTTTCAGAATCGACACATGAAAAAGACAGGTATAAAATACCGGAGCGGCCGCAGACTAACGGATAGGATTCTGTTTGCGGAGGGAAATAATATGGGAAAATCTGTTTGGACGGAAGGCATTTCGGTGAAAGCGCACAATGCACTGCAGGGAAACGTCCGCACGGATGTATTGGTGATCGGCGGAGGACTCTGCGGTATTCTGTGTGCGTATGAGCTGAACAGAGCCGGTGTGGACTGCCTGCTGGTGGAGGCGGAAGAAATCGCCGGCGGCACGACGAAAAACACAACGGCGAAGATTACCTCTCAGCATGGACTGATTTATGACAGTCTGCTCCGTTCCAAAGGAAAATCATACGCGGCAGGATATCTGGAGGCCAATCAGCGCGCACTGGAGAAATACCGGACGCTGAGTGAACAATATGATTTCGATTTTGAGGAAAAAAGCGCGTTTGTCTATTCTCTGCGGGACAGAGCGCGCATCGAGCGGGAGGTACAGGCGGTCAATACTCTGGGATTTCCGGCGGAGTTTGCGGAAAACCTGCCGCTTCCGTTTCCCACCAAAGGGGCGGTCTGTTTTCCGCATCAGGCGCAGTGCCACCCGCTCAAGCTGATCGCACAGCTCGCAGAGGAGTTGCCGATTTATGAGCACACATTTGTGGAGCGCATTGAGGACGGCATGGCGGAAACCGCTCACGGCAGTATCGCGGCAAAGAAAATCATCGTGACCACACATTTTCCGTTTCTCAACCGGCATGGCTCATATTTTATGAAGCTGTATCAGCATCGCTCCTATGTGCTTGCGTTGGAGCATGCGCCGGAGGTGGACGGGATGTATCTCGACGAGGCACAGGATGGTCTGTCTTTTCGAAATGCGGGAGATCTTCTTCTGCTGGGCGGAGGCGGTCACCGCACGGGACAACAAGGCGGCGGCTGGCGTGAGCTGGAGGAATTTGCCTCGTCGGCTTATCCCGATGCCCGGATTACGCATCGCTGGGCTGCGCAGGATTGCATGAGCCTGGACGGAATTCCCTATATCGGAGCGTACGCTCCCTCCACACCGAATCTCTATGTTGCCTCCGGATTCAACAAGTGGGGGCTGACTTCCTCCATAGCGGCGGCAATGATCCTGTGCGACCTCATACAGGGAAAACAGAATGACTTTGCGGAGATTTTCCGTCCCGACCGCAGGATGATTAAGCCGCAGATGTTCCGGAATGCATGGACATCGACGGTCAATCTGCTCACCCCGTCCCGGCGCCGCTGTACCCATCTGGGATGCGCGCTGAAATGGAATCCGCAGGAACACACGTGGGACTGTCCCTGTCATGGGTCTCGTTTTGAGAAAGACGGAACGCTCATCGACAATCCGGCAAAGCGGGATGCCCGGTCCTGCAGGAAGTGAGCAATATCAAATGGTAGATATTATCAGAATCTTGTGATATACTGAAACCAAAATGGGAGGGGATATCATTGTTTGGAAAACTGTTTGACTTCAACAACGACGGCAACCTTTCGATTTTCGAAAAGGCGTTCCGTGACGCGACGTTTATGACGATGGCAGATGAGGAAGATCAAGCGCAGAGAGCGGCGATTTCGCAGGAGGAGTATGAACAGGCACTTGCGGACGCGGATCTGGATTACCAGATGAAGATGGCGGAACTCGAGCGGGAGACCGCCGAAAGGGAGCGCAGAAAAAGGGAGGAAAAACAAGAGAAAAAACAAGAAAAACTGAGGGAGAAGGTGTTAGACAGACTCTATTTTTCAGGATTTGAATATAAAAAGCTCGGCTGTATGACACGGGAGGAACTCTTTGCCGCGCTTCGGCAAAAGGGGATTTCTCCGGAACAAATTTCTGAGATTCCCAAAAGACGGATCCGCAAAACGATGTATGGCACGCCGGGGTTTGTCCTAGATGAAAGTAAAATACATACGATTCAGTCCGTGCTCTCCATATCAGGTGCGAACAAGGAAGCGCTGGAGGAATGGGATGCAGAGGAACTGCTCGAAGAGCTGGAGCGGATTGGAATCAGCCCGTACACCGTTGGTGATCAAGATTATCGGCTTGTCAATTACATGCTCAGAAGATCCGATAAAGTGGTACTGGATCTGTACTACTGCGATGTGATCGACAGAGATTTTGAACTTTCGCTTGAATCCCCGGAAGAATTGCTCCAAACTGAATGGATCAAAGGGGAAGAGTATTTCTGCGATGACTGGGATGACGACGATGACGACGATGACGACGATGATGATGACGATGATGACTGGGATGATGACGATGATGATGATGACGACTTTTGAGGCGTAACCCAATCGGTTTAAAAAAGAAAAAACAGGCAGAACACGGATGTTCTGCCTGTTTTGCTTCTCAAGAAGAGTAATCAGAGCATCGCAAGAACCGCTTTGATCAGCGTGCTGACACCCGCGATGATAAATACGATGGTGATAAAACGGTGCACGGCGTGCTCGCTCAGCCGCTTGTCAATCCGGTTTCCGACATACAGTCCGCAGATGGCGCCCAGATTGCCGATGACTGCCATCTTGAGGATGAGCAGGGTGTAAATTCCGGTGTATAGATAGAGAAGCAGACGGATGGTGTTGTCAATCAGAAAGATGAAACACATCTGACCGCGGAATTGATTGCGGTTGACATAGCCGGTTCGCTCGATATAGGCGACAAAGAAGATGCCGATGCCGTAGAGCGCGGAGAAAAAGCCCGATGCGATGGATACCAGCACCATTACGACTACATTGCCCTTTGCGGTCGCAGACGGCTTGCGCGTGAGCATTTCGACGCCGCAGATGATGATGACAATACCGAGACCGAGTTTCAGAATGTTGGACTGGCCGAATTTGAGACAGTAGACGCCGGGAATGATGCCGAGCACGATACAGGCAATCATTGGGAGGCACTGTCTGGCGGAGAATGCCTTGCGGTTTTTGATCGAGATGTACAGGTTAGCCGGCCAGTTGCCGAGCAGGATCAGCGGGGTGATCTGGCTGTTGGTCATGGCGGTCATGGACAGGCACGGATTGGTGATCAGCGGATCGCCAAAACCGGCAACACCCTTGACCAGATAGGCGGCAAATTCAACCGCGAACAGCAGAATTGCAAACGGAATCGTAATATGCTCCATGGGATACCTCCTTTGCTTTGGATCGCGTTGTCATCGCTTCAAAAATTCCGTGCCGTAGACGTCGGCGGCAAGAATGGCGTCGGCGACCGAATCCGCGGATACCGGGAACGGCATGTTGTAGGTGCTCTTTTCCGGCTGAACCGCAACGGAGGCGATCTGAGCGGCCGCAGACGGGATGTCCTGTGTGATGGATAGCTGAGCCAGTGTGATCGGCAGGCCGACCGATTGGCAGAATCCGTAGGCCTCATCCAGCTCTTCCGCAGGTGCGTTTTCCATCATGAGCTGGACAAGCGTGCCGAACGCGACCTTTTCACCGTGTTTTTTCTGTCTGCACTGCGCGATGGTGTTCAGTCCGTCGCCGATAGAATGCGCCGCACCCTTGCCGCCGCTCTCAAATCCGATGCCGCTCAGCAGGGTGTTCGCTTCGATAATGTTCTCCACCGCCTGGGTACACAGGTTGTGCTCCACCGCCTGCTTGGCTTTGACGCCGTCGGCGAGCAGAATATCATAGCAGAGGCGGGCGATTGCCTGTGCGGCGTGGGAGGATTTTCCCCCGTGGATGTTGTCCGAGGCGGAGGCAAAACAGGCGCGCGCCTCGAAGTAGGTGGAGAACGCATCGCCCATGCCTGCGACGAGCAGACGGACGGGAGCCTGTGCAATGAGTTCGGAATCAATCAGGATGAGATCCGGACTGGACGGGAGCGGAAGCCGCCGGTCGAGGGAGCCGTCGTCGTGATAGATGACCGCGAGCGCGGAGCACGGGGCATCCGAGGAGACCACAGTCGGGACAATGACGCACGGAGCACCCAGAAAACAGGCGGCCGCTTTGGCAGTGTCCAGCACTTTTCCACCGCCGGCGCCGACAACAATGTCGCATCCGAGGCTGCGGAACTGCTCCTGCATGCAGGAAATCTCACTCATCGAGCATTCGCCGCCGAACGGTGCGAAATGCAGCGCACAGGCGGAGCAGTCGGCGCCTTCCATCGCGGTGCGGATGCGTGCGATACCGGATTCACTCGCGATTACCAGCGCGCGGCTGCCGAGCGAGGAGAGATGCCGGCTGAGATTGCGCAGCTCGCCCCGTCCCTGAATGTATTTTCCCGGGGCGGCAAACAGAATGGACATAACAAATCCCCCATCGAAAAGAATCAATAAAAATATTGTAGTTTCTTTGCCGGGAAAAAGCAAGCGGGAATTGTATGGTGCCGGTCTGAAGGGTAGAGAAAGATTTCTGTATAATTTGTTCAATTTTTCAAAAAGGAATTGCAGAGTTACAGGGCATTTGTTATAATGAAAAAATAGAAAGAGCATATCGCCCATCGATCTGTGAGCGATCTTACAACAGAAACACACATCTTTGGAGGAGGAAACGCAGCATGAAACGAATTGGCATGTTAACAAGCGGCGGCGACTGCCAGGGCCTGAACTCGACCCTGCGCGGTGTAGCGAAAGCATTATATCAGGAATATGGCGACGATATTGAAATTTACGGCTTCCGTGACGGCTATAAAGGTCTGATCGAAGGAAAATACCGTCTGATGACCAAGCGCGATTTCTCCGGTATCCTGACCATCGGCGGTACAATCCTCGGCACCTCCCGTCAGCCGTTCAAAAATATGAAGATTCCGGATGAAAACGGCGTCACCAAGTGCGACAAGATGGTGCAGACCTACAAGGATATGCAGCTCGACTGTCTGGTTATCCTCGGCGGCAACGGCACGACCAAGTCGGCTAACATGCTCCGTGAGGAGGGCTGCAATGTCATCTCTCTGCCGAAGACCATCGACAACGACCTGTGGGGAACCGACATGACGTTCGGCTACCAGACCGCGATGGATATCGCAACCGATGTCATTGATAAGATCCATTCGACGGCGACCTCGCACAGCCGTGTCTTTATCGTCGAGATCATGGGTCACGGCGCAGGCTGGCTGACGCTGACCTCCGGCATTGCCGGCGGCGCGGATATCATCCTGATTCCGGAGATCCCGTATTCGCTCGAGGATGTCTGCCGCACGCTCGAGGAGCGCCGCAGAAGCGGACACAGCTTCTCCATCATCGCGGTTGCCGAGGGCGCGATCTCTCAGGAAGAGGCTGCGATGTCCAAGAAGGAATTCAAGGCTTCCCGCGCGGCAATGACCGAGCCGTCCATCGGCTTCCGTCTGGCGCATGAGCTGAATGAGGCGTGCGATCAGGAAGTCCGCGTTGTCAATCCGGGTCACTTCCAGAGAGGCGGCGGACCGGATGCATTTGACCGCGTTCTGACCACCCGTCTGGGCGTCGGTGCTGCCCGCCTGATCAAACATCAGCAGTACGGCAACATGGTAGCCCTGCGCAACAACGAAATCGTTGCGGTTCCGCTGAGCGAGGTTGCTGGCAAGCTCAAGATGGTTCCGGTTGACGATCAGATGGTTGAGACTGCACGTGCGATCGGCATCAGTTTCGGCGACGGCATCCAGACCAAGAAGGATAAGAAGAAAAAGAAGGACAAGAAAAAGGACAAAGATAAGAAGGACTAATTGTTCTGATATGGAGGGAACGGGGCTGTTCGGGGAGATCCGGACAGCCCTGTCATGATTTCAGGAGGAGGACTAACGATGAAAGCGGTTCTGATACAATTGGCGGTTCGGGAGAAAGAACAGCCGCGGCAGCGGTCCCAGCGTGTTCAGCAGATGTTGTCTCAGATTGCCGAGAGCAGACAGTTCTGCGATTTGGTTCTGCTTCCGGAACTGTGGAAAACCGGCTTTTCCAACTTTGGTCAGTATGCCCGAATCGCCGAATCGATGGGAGGAACCATCCGGACGTTTTCCCGCTGGGCACAGCGTTTGTCCTGCACCATGATTCCGGGAAGCAGTCTGGAAAAACGAGCAGACGGCAAGGTCAGCAACACGACGCCGCTCATCCTTCCGGACGGAACGCAGGCGGCGGAGTACCGGAAACTGCACCTGTTCGGCTATCGTTCACGGGAGCGTGAGCTGCTCAGCCCGGGGGAGGGTATCGCGGTTGCGGATACGCCCATCGGACGGGTCGGACTCGCAACCTGCTATGACCTGCGTTTTCCGGAACAGTTTCGGGCGATGGTGGATGCCGGCGCGGAGATCTTCTGTGTAACGGCGGCATGGCCGCTTGTCCGTCTGTCCGACTGGCGTCTGCTCTGCCGGGTCCGTGCGATGGAAAACCAGTGCTTTCTGTTTGCCTGCAACAACGCGGGTACACACGGCGGCACGGCGGGAGCGGGACACAGTATGGCGGTCGCTCCCGACGGCACGATTCTGGCGGAGGCGGGAGAGGACGAGGAAATCCTGCACGTTTCGTTTGATCCGTCGGATGTGAAGCAGCTGCGCGAACGCTTTCCAGTGCTGCAGGACAGGGTGCAAATTCAGTGAAAAAGAGACGGGAATCTCTCGAATTTGTCCTTTTTCGGCATTCAATCGATATCCGGAAGTTATTTGATAGGAGAAGTTGTTGAAAATGCCGATTCTTTCCCGTTTTTCGAGGGAATTTGGGGGCGTTTTTGATATTGACTTTACCATCTTTGTTCTATAACATTATGGTTAGTGATTTAAGCACATTAGTAATACCATAAGAAAGAGGTTGAATGCAGATGACAGCAATTGATTTGAGCAAATATGGCATCACCGGCACTACCGAAATCGTGTACAATCCTTCTTACGAAGTATTGTTCGAGGAAGAGACCAAGGAAGGCCTCGAGGGCTTCGAAGTAGGTCAGGACACCGAGCTGGGTGCTGTAAACGTAATGACCGGCATTTACACCGGACGTTCCCCGAAGGATAAGTTCATCGTTGAGGACGAGAACTCCAAGAACACTGTTTGGTGGACTTCCGACGAATACAAGAACGACAACCATCCGGCTTCTGAGGAGACCTGGAAGGCAGTCAAGGACATCGCAATCAAGGAGCTGTCCAACAAGAGACTGTTCGTTGTCGACGCATTCTGCGGCGCAAACGCAGATACCCGCATGGCAATCCGCTTCATCGTTGAGGTTGCTTGGCAGGCACACTTCGTCAAGAATATGTTCATCCAGCCGACCGCTGAGGAGCTGGAGAACTTCGAGCCGGACTTCGTTGTTTA